>JBKHHL010000058.1:0-14337 GCA_046539175.1 Desulfosudaceae bacterium | reverse complement strand
GCGCCCTGCGCCTTGCAGCTGCGCCCAAATCGACTCGTGAAATAACCGGGTTAGTCGGCGAAAAGAAAGGAGAGCGGCATGGAAGAATGCGTTTTTTGCAAGATAGCGGCAGGAGAGATTCCCGGTGACAAGGTTTATGAAGATGATCATTATGTCGCCTTTAATGACATTAATCCTCAGGCGCCAACCCATATTCTGATCATACCCCGGCGGCACATTCCGGCCGTGGCCGACATGAAGGAAGCCGATTGCGGTCTGTTAGGCGGTCTCTTCCGGGTTGCCGCTGAAATATGCGAGGAGCAGGGCGTCACCGATTACCGCCTGGTTATTAACAATGGTGAGGGAGTCGGCCAGACGGTTTTTCATCTCCATCTGCATGTGCTGGCCGGGCGATCGTTCAGCTGGCCTCCGGGCTGATTTCCCGGCCTGATCTCCCGGACTGAAATCTGATCAAGCGGCTGCCGGGCTTTGACTCCGGGTGGTCGCTTTCTGTTTCAGAATATCGTAGTAGAGCATGATCTGTTTGACGTATCTGACCGGTTCCGTGCCCCGGGCGTATCCATAACGGGTTGTTTTGTAATATTCGCGGTTTCTCAGCAGGGGCAGCGTTTTTTCCAGAGAACTCCATTTGTCGGGGGGCAAACCCATGTCGGCGGCGATTTTCTGAGCGTCCCGGACATGGCCGTAGCCTATGTTATAGCTGGCCAGAGCCAGGCGCAGCCGGTCACTGGGGTCCGGGGTCTGGTCAAACCTGGAAAACAATCTGGCCAGGTAGCGGACTCCTCCTTTGATGCTTTGGCGCGGGTCAAGTCGGTTATCAACACCCATTTCCCGGGAGGTCGGCAGAGTCAGCTGCATGATCCCTCTTACGCCGGTGTGGCTTGCCGCGTAAGGATCAAAATGAGATTCCTGATAAATGACAGCGGCGATCAGGCGCCAGTCAAAATCGTATTTTTCCGCCTCGGACCGGATCGGTTCTTTATACCGGGGCAGACGGGTCTCCAGGCGCAGGTGAAATTTTTTTATATCCACGTAATCAAACATTTCCACCCCAAGATAGTATTTTTCATAAAGTTTGCCGAAGGTGCCGTCCCGTTTTATTTTATTAAAAAAACGATTTATTTCCTCTCGCAGGTGGTTGTCGCCACGGCCCACGGCCCAGGCCAGTGATTGTTTTTCAGATATGGGAAAGGCGATTTTAATATCCGGATAGTAGCGTCTATTCAGCAGGGCGATATTGGAGTCGGCAATGGTTATTTCAATGGTTTTGTCGGCCACTCGTTGAATGAGCTCTTCCGTGGGCAGGTTTTCATGCAGGGCGATGGTCAGCTCAAGTCCTTCCTGCCGCAACGATTCCAGGCGATCCTGGTACGAGGTGCCCTGCCGGACGTGAATGGTCCGGCCGGCCAGGTCGGCCCTGGTGTTGATGTCATAGTTGAACTTGTGGACAATGACCTGTTGTTGAACCGGTAAATAGCCATTGGAAAAATCGACCTTTTCCCGTCGGGCTCGGGTGGCGGTCATCCCGGCGGCGATAATGTCTCCCCGGCTGGTGTTGACCAGGTCCAGCAACCGGTTCCAGCCCGGGGTTTTAATCTTCAGGTCGACTTCCAGAAAGTCGGCAAAGGCCCGGATCAGGTCATACTCAAACCCCATGGCCGCGTCCCGGTAAATATAGTAAGCATTGGCATTGTTGGCGGTCAGAGCAATCAGGTAGCCGCGTTTTTTGATTTTTTCAAGGGTGGGTGGTGATGAATATATCTGCCAGGTGGCCACTCCCCAACCGATTACCGCGGTACATATAATTATCAGCAGGATCTGCCGTTTTAATTTCATGCCTCGGATTATTCCTGGTTGTTGCTTTTATTTTTGATATTATCCCATATTCCAGCCAGGCAGTCCAGAGAGGCGGCCAGGTCTGGCAGATTAAAAACCTCCAGGGACAGGGACCTCTGAAAACAGCTGACAATGGCGCTGATATCCCGGGTCTGGCGCTGATTGAGTCTGTTCAGGGCCAGGTGGTCCCGGCCCCCGGCCACGCCGTGGGTGTGAATGATAGCGATACGGCGCCGGTATCGTTGAAAAAAATCCAGGCAGTCCCGGTGGTAAAACATGAGATGGCCGGTGTCCATGCACACCGCAAAGTCGAAGCGGTCAAGCAGGCGGTCGAGCCAGGAGAAGGGATAATCCAGGTTTTCCAGGGCGAACCGCGAGGCCGGCAAGCCGCTTTGCTCCAGCAGCCGGAGGGCCGCTTCTTCCAGGCGGTCCCGCCAGGCTGAAAGCTGTCCCGGCTCATCGGGCCGATCAGGCCCGGGCAGGTGCAGTGTCAGCGAGGTCGGCTCCAGTTCCCGGGAAAGGTCCAGGGCCCGGCAGATACCAGCCAGGGCCTGCTCCCGCCGGTTTTGTTCTGCCGCGGCGAGGGAGACATCGGTTGGCAGATGAATATTAAAAGTCAGATCCTGCTCCCGGGCCAGCCCGGCCAGGGCGCGAATCTCTTTGGCCGGCGGCAGGCAGGAGGGATCACTTTCCAGAAGAAGCAGTTCGATCTCATCCACGGAGCCTCCCAGGCGTCTGACGTTATCACTGTATCCGGCCGGATAAATAAACGAAGGGCAGCTCAGGGTAAAAGGATAAGCGTTTTTGTGTGCTGTTGTCAGTGAATCGTTCATGTGGTTGTTTGGCAGGTCCGGTTTGACCTTAAAAAATGACGGACTTGTAAAAAGTCTTTACATCGTCATTCCGGCGAAGGCCGGAATCCAGAATCATTTTATTTTACTGGATCCCGGCCTCCGCCGGGACAGGCCCCGGCCTCCGCCGGGGTGACGAAATATGGGCCGGGGTGACGCGATAAGGAAAATCCCGACTTTTTACGAAGCCATCAAATATGGAATTGGCCTTCATGTCAACCTTTCCCATCGGGCCGGGCCGTTTTTTTTACGAGTACATCAAAAATATCGGTTTAAAAGGTTGTTGCCGGATTGATCAGAACATTCTATAATTCTAATGTATCAGAATTCTTACTTAGAAGAATAGAAGAAAGGATATCCATGCGAAAAATTGCTGTGGCCATGGCCAAGGGTGGAGTGGGGAAAACCACCACCGCGGTCAATCTGGCTCATGGGCTGGCTCTGAAAGGGGCCTCGGTAGTGCTGGTCGACGGTGATACTCAGGCCCAGGCCGCGGAATTCCTTGGCGTAAAAACGGACTGCGGCTTGTATGAGTTTGTCACCGGCGAGGATCAGGAGGGCAATCCGGTTGAAAAATCGCGGGCCATATTTCCGGCCCGGGAGCGTCTCTGGCTGATCAGCGGCGGTATGCCCCTGGTGGAGCTGAAGCACCGGCTCGGAGAACAGCCCCGCCCGATACGCCACGCCGTGCTCTCCAAGTCGCTGGTACCCCGGGACGACAGCGTCGATTATCTGATATTTGACTGTGCCCCGGGCTGGGACGTCTTGAGCGTCAACATGCTGATGGCGGCCGAGGAAGTTCTGTGCCCCGTGGCCATGCAGGGGCCGGCCCTGCATGGGTTGAAAACCTTTTTTTCCTATCTCTTGTCGGCCCAGAAGCTCAATCCCGCTCTGCGCCTGAAATATGTCTTACCGACCATGTTTGACCGGCGCACTCGTCACGGGCCGGCGGTTTATGAGCAGCTGTCCAGTCGTTTCCGCCGGCAGCTCTGCGAACCGGTGGGTTATAATACCAGTCTTTCGGAAGCGGCGGCCAGGGGCAAGACTATATTTGAACATCGTTCCGGTTCCGCCGGCGCTGAAGGGTACCGCCAATTAATCAGGAGGATAGACCATGACAGTAAAAAGAAAAAACAGGAAGCCTGATTTTCTGGATACCGGGCGGCTTGATCCGGTTTCGGTCGCCACCGGCCCGGCCCGGGCCGGACAGAATAATTCTTCTAAAGAAGAACAGAAGAATTCTTCTAAAGACGAAAAGAAGAAAGCCGGCTTTTATCTCTCGGCCGATCTGCTGGACCGTTTCAACCGCGCTTTTTATGAACTCAAGCTGGCCGGACCGGCGGTGGGCAACAAGTCCACCCTGGTGGAAGCCGCTCTGGAGCTGGCCCTGGAAGACCTTGGCCGGGGCCGGCAGAGCCGTATTCGTAAAATGCTGGCAGAAGCCAGGTCATCGGCCTGATATGGCAGGTTTTTCTTATTGCGTCACCCCGGCGGAGGCCGGGATCCGGTAAAATAAAATAGTTCTGGATTCCGGGCTTCGCCGGAATGACGAGGTAGGGACTTTTTACGAGAGCATCAACTATGGTACTGACCAAAGCTCCGGAATTGAGCCGTCTCATGACCGCGGGCGTTTATCGTGTGACCCTGCCGTTACCCGGGGAAAAGCCCGGCCCGGTCAACGTTTACCTGTTTATCGGGTCGGATCACATCGCCCTGCTGGACACCGGCACCGCCCGGGGTTTTGAAATATTAAAAGGCGCCCTGGCCGAACACGGCCTGGGCTGCGAAGACATCGACCTGATCGTGCTGACCCATAGTCATATCGATCATTACGGCGCGGTTGGAAAAATATTGCGGGAGTCCCGTTCTGCCATTGAAGTCGCCGGCAATTTTGAAAAAACGGCCAGTATAGCCACCGGCCTGGGGGTCTCCAGAAAAACCATGAGCGATTTTCTGGCTTTGATGGGCGTTCCCTCTTTTGTCCGTATTACCATGCGGACGCTCTCCTCGGCTTTTGCTCTGCTGGGCGAAAAATGCCGGGTCACGACCCGGATCAGCCAAAATGACCTTATTCAGATGGGGGACTACCAGCTGCGAGTCATAGAAACCCCCGGCCATACCATCGACTCGGTCTGCCTGTACCATGATCAGACCGGCCTGTTGTTTTCCGGCGACCATATCCTGCCCCATATAACGCCCAATGCCTTTGTCATGCTGGAAGAGGGACAGGCATTACCGACGCGGCTCAGCCAGCGGGAGTTTTATGATTCCCTGGAAAAGATAAACCAGTTGTCTCCGGAGATCATTTATCCCGCCCATGGCGATCCCATAACCGATTTTGATTTTATCCGGAATATGTATGTGACCAGTTTCCAGGAGCGGGAAAACAGGATCATGAATATTCTGGCCCGCGGAGACATGTCGGTGTACGCGCTGGCCCGGCAGCTGTTTCCCAGATTGAATACCGCCCGCCTGCCGTTGGAGATTTTCCTGGCAGTTTCTGAGGTTTATACCCATATCCAGGTGCTGGAATCATCGGGCCGGGTCGGGACAAGGAAGGAAGCCGGCCGGTTGCTGATCAGCCGGGCCGGCGTCTGATCATGAAACAGCCGGGCTACAGCCGGCGGGTGAATTTTCCATGGTTGTAACAGATGGAACGGTTTTTCTTTTTTTTGGCCTTGTACATGGCTTTATCAGCGTAGCTGACCAGGGAATCGATATCGGCGCCGTCATCGGGATAGAGGCTGATGCCGATACTGGTGGAGATAAAATCGATCCGGTGTTTTGATACCTGATACGGTTCCCGGATGGTTTCGCCTATTTTGCTGGCAACCAGAACCGGGTCGATTCTGTCGGCGTTATTGAGAATGATGGTAAATTCATCCCCGCCGTGACGGCAGACATAATCGGTTTCCCGCAGCAGGCCGGACAGCCTGGCGGCGACCTCTTTGAGCACCCGGTCGCCGGTTTCATGTCCGAAGCGATCGTTAACCGCTTTGAAATTGTCCAGGTCCAGAAAGAGCAGGGCGCATCGTTTCTGGAAACGCCGGGCGTAGGCAATGGTTTCCCGGAGTTTTTCAAACAAGGCGCCCCGGTTGAACAAGCCGGTTAACTGATCGTGGGTGGCCAGGTAGAGCAGTTCCCGTTCAAATCTTTTGCGGCTGCTGACGTCCCGGGCAATGCCGCGAAAGCCGGTAATATTGCCGGCGGCGTCCTTGATAAAAGAAAGAGAAGTCTCCACGTGGATAATGGCGCCTTCTTTTTTAACCAGTTCCCAGTCAAAAGGGGTCGGCAATTTGTCGGTCAGGTAAGCCCGGTTGTACTCCTGAAAAACCCGCCGGGCGGTATCACGGCTCATGAAGGCTTTGTAATTCAAGCCCATCAGTTCCTCTCTGGAATAACCGATAATATCCAGGAGAGCGTTGTTGAAAAATTTGATATTGCCGGCGATATCAACTTCAAAATAACCTTCCCTGATACCTTCCAGGATAAGGCGGTAATCCTCTTCGCTTTTTTCCGGTCTTTGTGCAAGGCCGCTGGGTGGCGGGTCGTTCAGAGGCTGTTGCCGGCTGAGCATGGTCATCAGTTGTTTTTTCTGCCTGGAGGAAAGTTCTTCGAATCGAAGTCCGCATCGTCTGGGAAAGTCCGGGCCGGCGACCGCCGTGTTGCTGATGGCATCGAAGACAACCTGGAAGGGGATATTTTCCAGGCAAAAAAAGGGCTGTTGAATCAAAATATGAAGCCGGGCCTTTTGACCGTTCAGGTTATGGCCGGTTTGTTCGGGATAGCATATACCGGCGCCGCCCAGGCTGATGTCGATCAGCCGGCCCATTTTCAGGCTATTACCCAGTTCCATCACAACCGTGCCGTCAGGAACGATGATCCGGGGGTGGGCCCTTTTTTCAGCAGGCAGGTGTTTTTTATACATAAGCCTCAACCGTGTTTCCCGTTTGAGTCCGGACCGTGATCATGGTCGACCCCGGTCACGGCTCAAACGGGAAACCGGTCAATCCCCCCCCGTTGCCGGATAAAAGGTATCATTGCTGATCGTTTTACAAACCCTCAACCCGGATATTTCATGAAATATCCGGGTTGAGACTTATCTTGTTAAAAAAATGCAATAATTATGCCGTTATTAATCACAAAAAATATGATCATATAATTAAGGCGGCCCGGTGGTAATATTTGATCGCCTGGGCAGTTCAAGGTCGCGAAGAATTTTTTCAAAGCCCCCTTTATCATGGCGGTAAAAATTATATATTCAGGTAGTTGAATGCTAAGAAGAACCTGCTCGCGGCGGGTCGCCGAATCTGTCCACCCCCGGAAAAAAGGAGTCGGAGCAAAGGCGGGTCACTTGGCAGCAGAACAGTAAAAGGGGGGATTCTGGTTGAAGCGGGCAGGCAAGTGACAAAAAACGTCAGCTATCAGTTCAATTGTCGTCAAATAAAGACAATCTGAGGGATTGTTTTTCCCGGTTATTTCATGACTTGTGAACGTTATAGTTGGTGAGAAACCGGTTGGTTTGCCACTCTTCTCGCAGCGTGTTGTAGGCCTGCAGAATATCCTGGTGCCGGAGAATACCTGATAACCTGTGTCCGTCCGCGGCCGGGGTTACCACCGGAATATTTTCAATATCAAATTTTTCAATGTTTTCCAGAGCCCGGGTGACCGGGTCGTCTTCGGTCACGGCCGGAATGGGGATGACCAGGTCGTCAGCGATCAGCAAATCGACCAATTCACGGGTGATCAGCGCCTGGCGGACTCCCTTCAGAGTTATCACCCCCAACAGCCGGTCTTCATCATTTACCACGCAGACTTCACCATAGGTCGAGTGCAGCAGCCGGCGCAGCAGTTCCTGGAAGGGCATGCGGTAGCTGACCCGGTCAAGGTGAGGCACCATCAGCTGTTTGACGCTTACCCGGCCCAGAATGTCAATTTCACCCATGGCGCTGACATCGATGCCTTCCTGCAGCAGGGCGTTGGCGTAAACCGTCCGTTTGTTGACATACAGCACCACGATAAAGGAAACAATCGAGGCCAGCATCAGGGGCAGAATAATGCGGTAGTCCCGGGTTAATTCAAATACCAGCAGAATGGAGGTCAGCGGTATGGAATTGATACCCGCCAGAATACCGCCCATACCCACCAGAGAAAAGGCGACCGGATCCAGCGAAAGATCAAAAAGGGTGTTGGCGGACAAGGCGAAGACAAATCCGAACATGGCGCCTATGGCCAGGGAGGGCGCAAAGGTGCCGCCGTACGCGCCGGCAGTTAGAAACAGGGCCAGAAACAAAATTCTCAGCAGCAGCAGGCAGGCCACGGTGCCCAGGGCGAACTCGTGGTTTAAGACCAGGTTCATGGTGTGGTAACCGATCCCGAACAATTGGTCAAATTTCAGCAGCACCAGGCCGAACAGCAGGGATACCGGCAAAAGGCGCCAGAAAGGGTTGTCCAGCCGCAGCACCTTATCAAACAGGTAATGTAAAGATTTGGACAGCTGGGAATAAGCCAGGGACAACAGACCGCAACAGACGGCAAAAATCAGAAACCAGGGATAATCCGCGAACGGGACCAGGGGATAATCAGGTATGGAAAAAATGGTTTCATTGCCCAGTACCGCCCGGGACAGGATGTCGGCCACCACTGAGGCGATGATGAGAAAGCTCAGCGATTCATTACGCAGGTCATTTAAAAGAATTACTTCAATGCTGAAAAAAACCCCGGCAATGGGCGCGTTGAATACCGCCGCGATGGCCGCGCCCGCTCCGGCGGCGGTGAATACTTTTATGTTTTTACGGTTAAGCCGGAACCGCCGGGACATGAACGAGCCGATGCCGCTGCCGATTTTGGCCACCGGTCCTTCCGGCCCCAGGGGGGCGCCGGTGCCGATGGACAGAATCGAGGAAGCCATGTGAAAGAGAGTCGTTTTTAAGGGGATATAACCGTTTTTGATGATGAGCGCCTTGATAACGCTTTCCACGCCTTTTTCCCGGGCGGTCCCCGGAAAAAAAGCGGTCAGGGCGCTGATGATAACGCCTCCCAGAAGGGGTACCAGCACGATAAGATTAAAATTTACCGGAAAGAGTCGTTGCAGATTGGCGGGCTCAAAAAACAGGCGCATGTATTCCACGATGTAGTGAAACAGGATGGCGCCCAGCCCGGCCATCACCCCGATTAAAACGGCAAAGACAATTTGCAGCACGTAACGGGAAATGTCCGAGGAACGATAGATGCCGAAAATTGATTTCTGCAGAGCCGGCAGCGAAAAGCGGGACGGCTCTTTTTCAAGCGGGGAGGCCATGTCGGTCAGTGTCAGCTGGAGGTGTTTTAAAAATATTTAATATCTCTCCGGGGGTCGAAGCTTCCATCAGGCGATTCATGACGCCCTCGGTTTTAAGAAGGTTCATGATTTTTGACAGCAGCCGGAGATATCCGGTATGCTGTAAGTCTCCGGCCACAACCATGATCAGCAGGCGGGCCGGTTTTTTGTCAATGGCTTCAAAGTCAACCCCGGACCGGGATATGCCTACGGCAAAAGCGATTCGTTTGACCTGCCTGATGCGGGCGTGAGGAACGGCGATCTCAAATCCGATGCCGGTGGTCATGATCTCTTCGCGCGCGATCAGGGCCTCCACCAGTTCGTCCGTCTCCCGGCAGACATCGGACAATTGAAAGACCGCGGCCAGCTCCCTGATGGCGGCGTACTTTTCACGGGCACTGATATATTTGATGAACCGCTCGTCGGTGTATCCGGTTATGTCCATTTCTGTTTGAATCCGCATTCTTTATTCAGGCATTTGATGACGCGACCTTCTTTTTTGGTTTCTTTTTCAACCGTGAAAACAGCCCCGCATTCCGGGCAGGGTTCGTCCAGGGGTTTGTCCCAGGTGGCGAATTTGCAGTCCGGAAAGCGGTTGCAGCCATAAAAAATCTTGCCGCGCCGGGATTTTTTTTCAACTATTTCACCGTCACAGCCGGGTTCCGGGCACTTGATCCCGATTGGCCGGGCGTTCTGTCCGGAATTGAGAGACTGGGTATTTTTGCAGTCGGGGTAGGCCGAGCAGGCCAGGAAATCGCCGTATTTGCCCTGTTTGACCACCATCTGGCTGCCGCACTTGTCGCACATTTTGCCTTCGGCCACCGTAAAATCAGGTTCCACCGCCGAGACCCGTCCTTTTTCATCCCGGGTATAGTTTCTGGAGTAGGTGCAATCGGGATAGCCGGAGCAGGCCAGAAACTGGCCGTTTTTGCCGATTTTGATGCGCAGATCCTGGCCGCATTCCGGGCAGGTCAGTCCGGTCGGAGCGCCGACGCCCTTGATGCTGAGCATTTCCTCTTTGGCTGAATCCAGTTTTTTGGCAAAGGAATCGTAAAATTCAGATAAAAGGTTCGGCAGGGCTTTTTCGGCCGCCTCGATCCGGTCCAGATCGGATTCCAGGTTGGCCGTAAATTCGATGTCGAGAATCTCGGGAAAATTGGTCACCAGCAGATCATTGACCAGAAAGCCCAGTTCGGTCGGACGGAAATATTTGTTGATCATTTCCACGTAGCCTTTGTCGCGGATGGTGGAAAGGATGTTAGCGTAGGTGCTGGGCCGGCCGATGCCGTTTTCTTCCAGCTCCTTGACCAGCGAAGCTTCGGAAAAACGGGGCGGCGGGGCGGTGAAATGCTGTTTGGGGGCCATGCTGATCAGCTTCAGAATTTCTTTTTCCCGCAGTTCCGGCAGTTTGTCCTTGCCGGCCTCGGGACCGTCCTGCTGCTCTTCTTCGGTTTGATAAAGCGTCATGAAACCGGCAAACTTGACGGTGGAACCGCTGGCCGTAAAAAGATAGGGACCGGCCGTGATGGAAATCGATTTCTGGTCAATCAGGGCCTGGCTCATCTGGGAAGCCACGAAGCGTTTCCAGATAAGGGAGTAGAGGGCGAACTGATCTTTTGACAGGGCCGATTTTATCTGGTCCGGCTGGTTGCTGACCGAGGTCGGGCGGATAGCTTCATGGGCGTCCTGGACCTTGTTTTTGTTGGCGAAAAAGCGGGGTTTGGACATGGCATAGTCATCACCATAGGCACTTTTAATAAAGGACAGTGCTTCTTCGGCCGCGTCGGGCGCGATCCGGGTTGAATCGGTTCTCATATAGGTGATCAGCCCGACCGGTTCACCGGGACCCAGGTCAACGCCTTCATAGAGCTGTTGCGCCACGGCCATGGTTTTTTTGGCGGAAAACCCCAGTTTTTTAATCGCTTCCTGCTGCAGTTTGCTGGTGATAAAGGGCGGCTGGGGGTTACGCTTGACCGTCTTTTTGGTGATTTTATCCACCACGAAAGACTGCCGGCAGAGGTCTTCATTCAGGGCCTGGGCGTCTTTCTCGTTGTCGACGCTTATCTTTTTACCGTCTTTTTTAGTCAGCCGGGCGGCAAAAGGGGGCGGTTGCTCACCTTCAAGGTCAGCGGTGAAAGACCAGTATTCCTGGGGTTCAAAGGCGAAAATGGCCCGCTCCCGCTCGCATATCATGCGTACCGCCACGGACTGCACCCGACCGGCGCTTAAGCCGTTCTGAACTTTTTTCCACAACAGCGGTGAGATCTGGTAGCCGACCAGGCGGTCCAGGATGCGGCGGGCCTGCTGGGATTCATATTTGTGATGATCCAGGGAAAGGGGGTTGGCCAGGCCCTTTTCAATGCCGTTTTTGGTGAGTTCATGAAACAGAACCCGGTGGAATTGCCTTTTCTTGTTGCCCAGGATGTCGGCCGTGTGAAAGGCGATGGCTTCACCTTCTCGGTCCGGGTCAGGGGCCAGGTAGATATCCTCGGCGTCGCCCACGGCTTTTTTCAGGGCCGTGATGACTTTTTGTTTGCCCTTGATGTTGACGTACTTGGGGGTGAACTGATTGTCAATATCAATGCCCAGCTCGCTGGGCGGCAGGTCTCGTAAATGCCCCGAGGTGGCTGTCACGTTGAAACGATTGCCGACGTGCTTTTTTATGGTTTTTACCTTGGTCGGTGATTCGACGATTATGACCGGTTTATTCAATGGCTGCCTCTTTTGATAAAAAAAAGTTTCCGGGTTCCTGTTGAACGAGACCCTTTAATTCCAGGTTCAGAAGAACGGCCGCGGTTTGTCCCGGGGCCATGGCCGCTTTTCGGGAAATATCATCAATATGGGCCGGATAGGGCTCCAGCACGCCCAGCAGGGACTTCTCCTCGCGGGATAGATCGGCCGCGGCGGAGGTTTTGCCGGTGGCGCCGGCTGCCTGACTTCCGGGGCCGGGTAAAGAGCGGGTGTCTGACAACATATGAGCGATTTCGCTTAATATGTCGGCGGCACTTTCCACCAGGGTGGCTCCCTGTTTGAGCAGTCCGTGAGTGCCGGTACTCTTAAAGGACTGGATGCTGCCCGGTACCGCGAAGACTTCCCGGCCCTGTTCCGCGGCCAGTCGGGCGGTGATCAGGGAACCGCTTTTTCTGGCCGCTTCCACCACTACCGTGCCTGTTGACATACCGCTGATGACGCGGTTGCGAATCGGGAAGTGATGGTGATCAGGCCCGGCCATTACCGGGAACTCCGAAATAACCGCTCCTGTTTCAGCGATTTTTGCCGCCAGTTTTTTGTTGTTTTCCGGATAAATATTAGCCAGCCCGCTGCCCAGCACGGCCCAGGTCGGACCACCGGCGTCCAGCGCTCCCTCATGGGCGGCCGTGTCAATCCCCCGGGCCAGCCCGCTGACCACGGTCAGCCCCCGGGATGCCAGGTCCCGGCCCAGCTGACCGGCCATACTCAGGCCATAGCTGGTGGGATTTCGTGAACCGACAATGGCCAGGCAGGCGGCGTCAGCGGTCAGCTTTCCCTTGACGTACAGGTAAGGGGGAGGGTCAGGAATTTCACGCAGCAAGGTCGGATAAGCCGGGTCGGTCATGGTGATGACGTCGATGCCGTGGCGGCGGCATAAGTCGATATTTTTATGGGCCGCCTCCGGAGTGGTGCGGGCCGCGACGGCCGCGGCGATCTTTTCCGAAACACCCTCCACCGCCAGTAATTCGCTCCGGGGAGCGGCAAAAACCTCCCCGGGCGATCCCAGGGCGTCTATCAGGCGTTTATAGATATGGTTGCCTATCCCTGGAACGGCTTTTAATGTAAACCAGTCTGTCAGGCTGTCCATAGGCAAAACCATCATCTGAAAAATTGGATCATGCCAGGCCCCCGGCCTTATTTTCCGGGCTGGTACCAGAGCAGGATGGGGCTGGCCACGAAAATCGACGAGTAGGTGCCGATCAGAACGCCCACGATCAGGGCAAAGGCAAAATCATGAATTATGCTGCCGCCGAATAAAAACAGGGCCACTACCACAATCAGGGTAGTAATTGAGGTCAGGACCGTGCGGCTGAGGGTCTGGTTGATACTGGTGTTGATATTTTCCGCCAGCGTCTTGCGGTTGTATTTTCTCAGATTTTCCCGGATGCGGTCGAAAAGAACAATGGTGTCATTGAGGGAATATCCGATAATGGTCAGCAGGGCCGCGATAATCGGCAGGGTGAATTCCTTGTCAAACAGGGAAAAGACCCCGACGGTGATGGTAATGTCGTGGATCAGGGCCACGATGGCGCCCATGGCGTATTTTAATTTCAAAACCCAGAAGAGAGCCAGGGACACGATCAGGGCCACCAGGATCAGATAAGGAATGCTGACGTTAAGCATGGAGACGAGCTTGACGGCCCCGATCAGGCCGCCGGCCACAATGGCGCTTTCCACCCATTTTAATTCAAACCGGCCGGAGATATAAATATTAATGAACAGCAGCGCGAAAAAGATGGCAAGCAGCGCCTTGCCTCTCAAATCTTTACCTACCTGGGCGCCGACCATCTCGATCCGCGTGATTTCAGCTTCCTGGCCGGTGGTTGACTTGAGGGTGTTGACCACCTTGTCGTTGAAATTTTCTTTACCGGTGATGCCGGTCATGTCGGTGTTGACCAGATATTGATAGTTTCCTTTTTTACCGGCGCCATATTCCTGAACGCTGGAAACATTGATATCCATGGCGGTAAAACCAGACTTGATGTCGTCGATGGCCGTCGGGCTGCTGAATTTCAACTGAATCAAGGTGCCCCCGGAAAAATCAATACCATATTTCGGACCCTTGTGCGCGATCAGCGTCAGCAGGCTCAGGAGGATAAGAAAGGCTGAGACAAAAAAGGCTATTTTCTGTTTATTCAAAAAGTTGATATTTATTCCGGGTTTGATGATCTCCATGGTTGTTCCTTGCTTAGGTCGATTAGATGCTTATGGTTTTAACTCGGCGGTTGAGCAGAAAATATTCAAATATCTGCCGGACCACAATCAGGGAGGTAAACAGGCTGGCCAGAACGCCCAGGCTGAGCGTGACCGCGAATCCTCGGACCGGACCGGTGCCGAACTGGAACAGGACCAGGGCCGCGATGAGGGTGGTCACGTTGGCGTCCAGGACAGCCAGGGTGGCCCGGTCAAACCCGGCCTTCAGGGCGGTTAGGGGAGGTTTGCCCAGCCGGAGCTCCTCCCGGATGCGTTCAAAAATAATGACGTTGGCGTCCACGGCCATGCCGATGGTCAGAATGATCCCGGCAATGCCCGGCAGGGTCAGGGTGGCCTGGAAAATGGCCAGGCCGGCCGCGATCAGCA
>JBKHHL010000210.1:0-3675 GCA_046539175.1 Desulfosudaceae bacterium | reverse complement strand
GCCCCGGCCATTTACCGGTGCTGCTGCCGGTATTGCCGGGGAGTAACCTTCATGTACCGGGGAAAAACCCGGTTAAAGGTCCTCAGGCTTTCAAAGCCCACCTCAAAGGCGATATTGATAATATTGTCGTCTGTTTCCCGCAGCCTGCGGGCCGCCTCCTGTATCCTCAGTTCATAGATATAATCCCCCAGTTTCCGGCCGGTATATCGTTTGAACTGTTTTCCCAGGCTGTCCGGATGGACTCCGACGGATCTGGCCAGATCGTCCCGGGAGACTTCGGACAGATAGTTTTCCCTGATGAAATCAATCGCCGCCAGTATTTTTTCTTCCGCTTCCGGGGTGATGGTGGCGGTGTTTGGCCGCGATTTTTTTTCTGCCAGGGTTTTTTCAATGGTCTGGTTCAGCAGGGAATTTTTTATGATAAAAGATTCCAGATCCTGGTTGAGGTCGTCAATTTCATCCGCCATCAGCCGATACCTGGCCTCCAGAACGAGAAATGTGCCCACGAATAAAAAGATGCCGCCGGCCGGCAGCACCATCAGGGTCGGGGTCCAGCCGAACAGGGAGACGTTAAAATTGACGAACTTGTCAAAATAGATCAGACCGTCGTTCATGGCGGCCGCAATCGCTACCAGGCCGAACAGGCTGAATATTCCGGAATGCTGGCGCTTTTTGTAGAGCGCTTCAAAATGGCAGGACATGTTGTAAAAACCGATACACCAGGTAACCACGATCAGCAGCGTCCCCATGAACCGGATATTGTTTTCATTGGTAAAAAAGACCGCGCCGATCAGACAGATGACCAGGTAGGCCCAGAGCGCTTTTTCCGGCCGGCTCCTGCTCAGGCCGTAAAAGCGGTGCAGAAAGGCGGGATGAAAGACGTTCAGAGCCACCCAGGCCAGACCGAGTACTTTTAAACGGGTAAGATGGTCGGGATATATTTCCCAGCTCAGACAGAGCTCCAGAATTATCGGTAACCCGGCGAAAAACTGGAGAAAATAAAAATAGTTTTCATCGAACTCCAGACTTTTCAACCGGGAAAACAAGAAAGCCAGAACCAGGACAAAACCGATACTGATGGTGGCGTATCCAATGGTTACATGAATAAACCTGGAATATGGCGCGTATCGATTCAGATAAGCCAGGTCGGTAATCATCAGGTTGCCGACCACCTCACCCATAACGTTATAAGAGACCCGCACGGCAATAACGTTGTCAGTCCCGTTTTTCAGGTATTCTGCCGGCAGCAGGTAGTTCCGGGGATGATTCCACATGGAGAATTCATGCGGCGGGAACTGGCCGGTCCGGCCGATTTGCCTGCCATTGACGTAGGTTTGATCGGCATTAGCGATCCGCCCCAGAATCAGCCCGAAATCCCCATCACCATCCGCCCCGGAGTCACACCTGTCAGCCTCTACCGAAAATTTTTTGCGCAGCCAGCAGACGCCCCGGATACCCCGGTCCTTATGCCGGGAATAGGCAACGATCTCCCCGGGCAGATCAATGGTGTCCCAGGCGGTATCATCATAATCCGGCCGCGAAAACTCCGGCAAATCATCCAGGGAAATTTTCCACTCCCCGTCCAGGGGGATCATCCGCTTCGGCTGCCCGATTTTAAACAAGGGATAAAACATGGCCGCCGCCAGAACCAGCAGCAGCACAAACACGGAAGCAGACAGAAGGTATTGTTCCTGAATATTTAACGATGGTTTTGCGGTCATAAAAGCGGATCTGTCCCAGCTTAACGATGTCCGTTACCAGATTTTGAAGCCTCCCCTGACCCCGGCAGCAATATAAAATGTATACCCATCACCGGCCGGTTTTGCAAATAAATTTATTCAGCCCGGATATTACAGGGGCGGGAAAAACTCCCCTTCAAAAAGAAAAAAACTGGCCAGCAACGGTTTCTTCCGGAAATGACCAGGCTGGTCAACCTGAAGACATCCCCGATCCGGTCCTGATGCGCCCGACTCCTTCCGGTTATTGTTAATAAATACAATAAGAAGACCAGATGACCGGACCGGTGGCCCAATTTTTAACTGCGACGGGCCCATCCCCGAAAAAAGGGATAAAAAAAAGCGGCCATCTTCAGACATTTCTGAACATGGCCGGACAATCCTTTTTTAATTCCGGTATCATTCAGACCACACTATGGAAAAGCAGTGTCCGGTTGATCACATTCCTGGACCCGCCCGCCTGGTGAACCGGTCAGGTAAAAGTCAGATAGATATTCCGGGCACTGCCATTTGGTATTTACTTTTAACGGGGAAGAAAGGAGAACAAACATGTTTAAAAATTTTCTGACACTTGTTCTGGTCTGCCTGGTCGCCGCGGCCTTGCCGATCAACGCCCGGGCCAGGGCGGACAAAACCGACTATCCGGTGGTGTTCGCCCATGGCATGATGGGATTTGACGAGCTGGTAGGCATCCATTACTTCGGCAATGATTACGGGGTATTTGTCGGGGACCCCTGCGACGAATTCCTGGAAACCTCCTGCAACAGCGAAATCGACAAAGAGCAGCAGGCTTTCGCGGCCTCGGTCAACCCGTTTCAGTCTTCCGAGTACCGGGGACTGGAACTGGCCGACCAGATCGAAAGCTACCTGGCCACGGTGGGAGCCGAGTGCGTCAACATCATCGGCCACTCCCAGGGGGGGATGGACGCCCGCAAGGCGGCCAAACTGCTGCATGACCGCACCGGCCGGCAGGCCGTCAAGGTGCTGGTGTCGATATCCTCACCCCATCGCGGCTCGCCGGTGGGCAAAGGGGTTCTGGACCGGGGTCCCGACGGGATCAACGCTTTTCTCGAGTTCATCGTTGATTACTTTGTGGGGCCGGCCCTGGTTCTGGAACCGAGCGATTTTGAAGCCAGCATGAAATCCTTTGTGTACGACGATTATGATCCCGATGACGGGGTCGTAACCGGTGCCAAAGCCTTTAACGATAAATATGGCCTCAATGATGACCATGTCCGGCATTATGCCTCTGTTATCACCGCGGCCCAGGATGAGCTCAACCCCATCCTGCAGGCCATGGGAACGGTCGCTCCGACTGATATCGACGCTGACGGCTGGTGCGGCTCCGGAAACGTGGATCACAACAACGACGGAGCTGCCGGCTGCGGGGACGGCGACTTCGAAGATGGTGACGATGACGGCCTGGTCGGCATCAACTCCCAGCAGATGGGCCACCGCCTGAAATACAAAAAGAGCTGGCTGTGGGGAACCTATTTTGATGAAGACTCCACCACCGGCTACGTGGCTGATATCAACAATCCCAACGAAATTCAGTCCACTTCGTACAGCTCCGTCCTGAACGAGGATCATCTTGATGTGCTCGGCCTGGGGGTTATTCCCTACCTGGTACCGGATGATTTTGACGAAATGCAGTTCTACGGAGACCTGATCGACTATATCGCCCAAAATGAAAGCAGCAGCAACTGGTGGTGGTAAAGGCAGGTTTAATCATTAACTGGGCACGGGAGAAGGAAGAGCCCCTTCTCCCCCTTTTTCCTTCTCCCGGTCCCGTTCTTATTTCGTGAAAAAGGACGAACAAGGCATGACAAGACTTAAAATTACCGGCCTTATTGTCGGCGCGGTAACAGTTTGCGGACTGGCCGCGATCCTGGTTTTTTCAAACCGGACGCCCGATTCCAGCCCGGTCGCGGCCGGCGGG
>JBKHHL010000057.1:0-14435 GCA_046539175.1 Desulfosudaceae bacterium | reverse complement strand
GGCCTCCGCCGGGGTGACGCAATAAGGAAAATCTCGACTTTTTACGAAGCCGTCACCATTTAGATATCGAAAAAAATCACCCTTCGGTCCCGCCGGGGGCGGGACTTGAGCCCGAGCCCCTGGCTTCATCTGCTGTGTTGCAGCTATTCGCGGTAGATTACTACAGCTTCGTGTCCTGCGCCTTGCGGTTGCGCTCAAATTGACTCGTGAAATATTCCGGGTTAGCACAGATGGGTTAGCACAGATTGACAACATCCGCCGCCGCTCGTATAATTGCCGAAAATTTAAAATCAGGCGGGAAAAACCGGTTGGCGCCGGCCGGAAAAACTCCTCCGGGACGGATAACTTGATAAATACCGGATACGCCCGCCAGGCAACTCTTCAAAAAGGACCCCGGCCCCGTGGCCGGGCAATCGCTTCATGTCCAGTCTGACCAACCCTGAAAATAATTCTGATTCGCGGAACAACGGTTTGACCGGCGTCATTCTGGCGGCCGGCCGGGGTGTCCGGGCTTACCCCGCCTCGCACTATGTTCCGAAGGCGCTCATGGAGATCGCCGGCCGGCCGCTCATAGACCGCACCCTGGCCATCATGACAGATCAGCTTGGCGTCCAGAGAATCGTTGTCGTTATCGGGCATGGCGGCGATCAGATTATTGCCCACCTGTCGGCCCGGGATTTCGGGGTTGATTTTGTTTTTGTGGAGCAGAAAGAGATCAAAGGCATCGGCCACGCCCTGCTGACGGCGGAATCCCTGACAGGCTCCCGGCCGTTTGTGGTCATGCTCGGAGACGAATTCTATTACGACACCAATCACGAGGTACTGCTCGAATATGATATGACCGGCTGCGCCGGGGTGGTCATGTTCAGGGAAGAAAAAGATGGCGGCAGGATTGCGGCCAATTACACCGGGGAGATTCAAGACGGGCGCGTGAGCGTCCTGATAGAAAAGCCCGCAAATCCCCGGACCGGCTTGATGGGAGTCGGCACCTTTCTGCTGACGTCGAAAATATTTGACTATATCCGCCGGACGCCGCCGTCTGATTTGAGAAATGAGATTGAATTGATTGACGCTCTTTCCACGATGGCCCGGCATGAAACCGTCAGGGCGGCTTTTCTGACCGGTATTTACGTCAATATTAACAATATCGACGAACTGAACCGGGCCAATTACCTGGTGCGGTCGCGGGAATTCGACCGCCAGAATATTACCCTTGTTATTCCGGCCTATAACGAAGAGGAGACCATTGCCGGCGTTATCGGGGAATTTGGCGGCTGCGAGCAAATCCACCGGATACTGGTGGTGGACAACAATTCCTCTGACCGTACCCCGGAAATCGCCGCGGCGGCGGGAGCGCGGGTAGTGACCGAAATCAGCCGGGGCTATGGGAGCGCTCTCCGCCGGGGCCTGGCCGAGGCCGACGGGGATATCATCATCATTACCGAGGCGGACGGCAGTTTTACCGCCAATGATGTTCCCAAATTCCTGGAGTACCTGAAGGATTGTGATATGGTCATCGGCACGCGGACCACCCGCCAGATGATCGAGCAGGGCGCCAACATGGGCAGCCTGGTCCGCTGGGGCAACGTCCTTTACGGCAAAATTATTGAACTGCTCTGGTGGGGCCAGGAACCGCGCTTTACCGATGTGGGTTGCACCTATCGCGCTCTCTGGAAAAACAGCTATGATCGGATTGCCCCTTATCTGCGCACCGCCGGTCCGGAATTTTCACCGGAAATGATTATCGCCATGCTGATTTGCCGGCGGCGGGTCATCGAAATCCCGGTGACTTACCGCAAACGCCTGGGAGGGCAGTCCCGGCATTCCGGTGGTTTTGTGCCGCTGGTCCGGACCGCCGTGAAAATGATGGGTCTTATTTTGAAACAAAGATTCCGCTACCGGTAAGGTCCGGACGCCAACCAGGGGTTCCCGGGCCTTTTCAGCGAGGCCGCAGGACAACACAGATTTCATCCCGGAAAAACACTTCCAGATACAGCAAATCCTGACATTCCTTCAGGCTGGTCGCTTGCAAGGCCACCTCCGGGGGAAAACGCAGGCCGGGGTCAAAATAGAGCACAATGCCGTCGTGTTGATGCAGCAATTGCCTTAATTGATCCATCTGTTCCCCATAGATCGGGTTGGTCTGCGCCTTGAAAAAGTCATAGCGGGATGGCAGGGCAAAGACAGGGGTTTTTAAATACTGGAACATTTCACCGGGTAGGTTGGAAACAAGCCAGGGGGTTGGCTTCATATCCCGGACACGCGCCAGGGCGGACGATTTTTCCCACAATTGGCGTTTTTCAATGGGGATATGCCGGTTTTCAAAAGCATTGACAGTTGATTCAACCAGGGAGACACTTATCAGGCCGACGGCAAGAACGGCAGCCAGGGCGGGCATGAACCGGGCGGAATTTTTTCCGGAGGCGGCCCCGGAGTCCGGACCGGTCATCACCGCGAAGATTACCAGCCACACGAACAAGGGCGCGAAATGACGGGTGGTAATCCCGGTATAGCACAGCATGTGGTCGAGATACAGGGCCAGCAGAGACGCCATCACCAGGTAAATTACGAGGCACGCTTTTATGAAATTTTGCAGCTCAAGCACGGAGCCGGCCGGAGGGTGCCGGCGCTGCTTTTTTTTCTGATGAACAAATAAAACGATGATGGCCGCAACCGCCGACAGAGCCAGAACGATTTGTGCCGTGCGGGGCCAGTCGGCCGGCGTTAAGTACAGGATCGGGGCGTTCAGACTTTTTTTAAAGAAGATTAAGGCCTTTGCGAGCGGCCAGTCCCAGGCTAAAGACCGGCCGGCGACATAAAGGGTTCGGCTGTAGAGAATGGTCGAAAACATATACAGGGCGATCGGCAGGACGCTGAACAGAACGCACCAGAGACTTTGCGCGGTTCGCTGAAAAAACGTCCGGTCCTGATTTATTCGCCAGACAGTCCAGGCCAGCGCCGGGGCCATCATGACCCCGATGTAGCGGGTCAGGCCGGCCAGGGCGATCAGGATCACGGTCATAACCAGCCAGGCCCGGCGCCGGGTCCGTAAATAATAACTGACGGTCAGCAAAGCGGCCAACTGCAAAATCAGAAAGAGGCTTTCCGAAAAAACGAAATGATTTAAGCGAAGGATTTCGGGAGACAACAGAATCAGGGCGATCGCCCAAAAAGCGCGGCTGTTTGATTTTTTGTTCCGGTAAACGATCATCCAGGTCAGGATGCCGATAACGGCCGGAAAGATAAGGTGCAGCCACCGCCCGGCCGGGTATGGATCGGCGCTGAAACTGACGGCCGCCAGCAGGGCGGGATAAAGGGGCGGCCACAGCTCCCGGACATAGGCGTAGTAGTCTATTATCTCCTGTAAAAGATCGGGGGCCACGGGGGCTACTCCGCCCATACCCAGGGAGGCCGCCATAATCCGGGCGGCATTGATATAATAATAACCGTCCCCCTCTATGGCCAGGCCATGGCCGGTGACGATCCAGGTCAGCAGGGTCGCCGTCATCAGGACGGCCATGATACCGATAACAGGCAGTTTGCGGGACAGTAACGGGAATCTGGTTGAATTTTTCATATTTTCAAGGCTGGTAGCCGCGACCGGGAAGTGTTTTTGTTTAAAGTTGAATAACCTTAACAAAAAAGTGAATTGTTGCCAAAAAAAAAGCATCGTCATAAAATGATGGTTTCGTAAAATGTACTTACCTCGTCATTCCGGCGAACGCCGGAATCCAGTTCGGCCGGGGTAAACCCAAGGATGGACAGGAAAAGATTGCGTAAAGACAGAAACCGCCGGAGGTTTTTTTTAAGAAGTATTGTCCGGTCGCGTTTTGATGGTCCGCAAATCTGGATGCCGGATCGGGGTCCGGCATGACCGAGAAAGTCAGACCTCGGAGGTCTTGGCCGGGGTCCGGGATGACGGAGGGAGTCAAGCCTGCGGCGCCTGCGGAGATATTGGCTGGACTTTATGAAAAAATTCTGATGTCTTTGAATTTTTTACTGTACCGTCATAAATCGTAAATTGAACTCGGGCCAACCCGGCGTGATTCCCGTCATTCCGGCGAACGCCGGAATCCAGATAAAATAGACCTTACTGATCCCCGGCCTGGTCGTCATCCCGGACTACGGTCCGGGATGGGGTGACGAAATATGGTAAATCCCGACTTTTTACGAAAACGTTATAAAATGAGGGTTTTGTGAATTCAGAAAATTTTGTAATATTTTGTGACATATTGATATACAGAAAAAGGAGGTTGCGCGCGTGAATGTCGAAGATCTGAAACACCGGGTGGAAGAGGCCCACGCCATTGTCAGCGGCATCCGCCAGGAGATGGCCGAAGTGGTGGTGGGGCAGAATGAACTGGTGGACGGGCTGTTGATCGGGCTGTTCACCAAGGGGCATATCCTCATCGAAGGCGTGCCCGGGCTGGCCAAAACCAGCGCCGTCAAGGCCCTGGCCGGGACGGTCGACGCTTCCTTCAAGCGGATTCAGTTTACCCCGGATCTGCTCCCGGCCGATGTCATCGGCACGGAGGTTTACCTGCCCAAAACCGGTGATTTTACCATTAAAAAAGGACCGGTTTTCCACAATATCATTCTGGCCGACGAGATCAACCGGGCGCCCTCCAAGGTGCAGTCGGCTCTTCTGGAAGCCATGCAGGAGCGCCAGGTGACCATCGGCAACGCCACTTTCGGCCTGCCCGATCCCTTCCTGGTGCTGGCCACCCAGAACCCCATTGAACAGGAAGGCACCTATCCCCTGCCGGAAGCCCAGGTGGACCGGTTCATGTTGAAGCTGGTGGTGGGCTACTCCAGCCGGGACGAAGAAAAGGAGATCATGCGGCGGGTGGGCTTTGTGGCTCCTTCGAAAGTTCGCAGCGTCATCACCCCCGAGCGGCTCAACGATCTGGTGACCCTGGTCAATGATATCTATATGGAAGAAAAGCTGCGCGATTATATTGTGGACCTGGTCTTTGCCACCCGGATGCCGGAAGATTATCAGATCGACGTGGGGCGCTATATTCAATACGGGGCTTCGCCGCGGGCCACCATCTTCATGAGCCTGGCGGCCCGGGCTTACGCCTTTCTCCAGGGGCGGGCCTATGTCACGCCCCAGGACATTAAATCCATCGCTCCGGAGATACTCCGCCACCGGATTCTTCTGACTTACGAGGCCGAGGCCGAGGATATCACGGCCGATCAGATTATCACCCGGGTGTTTGACAGCGTGGAAGTACCCTGATTCCTATCATGTTGCCATCAGAAATCATAAAGAAGATAAAGCGTCTTCACATCAAGAGCGGACGGCTGGTGGACGCCATGATGGCCGGCAGTTACCGTTCGGTCTTCCGGGGGACGGGTATCGAATTCGAAGAGGTCCGCGAGTACGCCATCGGCGACGACGTCAAGACCATCGACTGGAATGTCTCGGCCCGGATGGGCCGGCCGTTTGTGAAGCGCTACCGCGAGGAGCGGGAGCTGGTCCTGATGCTGCTGGTGGATTTGAGCGGGTCCATGGGGTTCGGTACCAACTCGGCCCGCAAACGCGACGTGGCCGCCGAAGCCGCCGCCATCCTGGCTTTTAACGCTATCCGCAACAACGACCGGGTGGGGCTGATCCTGTTTACCGACCAGGTGGAAAAGTATATCCCGCCCCAGAAGGGGGCTTCCCATATCTGGCGGGTTATCAAGGAGATTTTTACTTATCAGCCGGAACACCGGGGCACCGACGTCCAGGCGGCGCTGTCCTACCTGGGTCGGGTTTATCCTAAAAGAACCATCGCTTTTTTATTGTCGGATTTTCTGGCCCGGGACTGTACTTCGGGACTGAGAACGGTCAGCAAAAAACATGAGCTGGTCAGCGTGCTGGTTACGGATAAAGGCGATCTGGCTCTGCCGCCGGGCGGGCTGGTCACCATGCGGGACCTGGAGTCCGGCCGGACCTGCCTGGTGGATGCTTCCAGCGCCGCCGTCCGGAATTTTTTTGAACGACAGGCGTCTGAAAGGCGCGGCCGCGTTCTGACCATGCTGCGCCAGAGCCGGGTGGATTGCGTGCCGGTGCTGGCGGATGAGTCCGCCCGTGACGAGACGCATGTGGCCGACGCCTTGTCCGCCTATTTCCGGACGCGGGAAAAGAGGTTCAGGTGACATGGGCAAGGATGTTTTTAAAATAGTGCTGGCTGCGTGGCTGGTGGCCGGGCCGCTGTTAACGGCCGGCGCGGCTCCGTCCGATCCGGCCTCCCGGGCCGGGGGAGGCGCCGGTTCCGGTCAAGCCACCGCGGGATCTCCGACCGAGATCCATGATATTCGCGAGCCCCGTCAGGTCGGCTTTAATCCGGCCTGGTATTACGGCGTCGGCGTCGGCGCGGCGGCGGCAGCTCTCCTGGCCGGGCTGGTTTTCGGGCTAAGAAAATGGAAGAAAAACCGTTCTTTCGGATCGCTCGAAGTAACGGCTTCCGTTGAGGAGCCCCCCGAAGACACGGCCGTACGCCGACTGGATGAACTTGAGAACCGCCCCCCGGACACGCCCGCCGATTTTTACTTTCAGCTTTCCGCGATTTTCCGGGAATATATTGAAGGGCGTTACGGACTGGACGCCCCGGAAATGACCACCGAAGAACTGCTGCCCCGGCTGGCCATGATCGACCTGGAAAAAGAGCTGCGGGACAAGGCCAGGGATTTTCTCCGGTTCGGGGACAAGGTCAAGTTTGCCCGGGCGGCCTGCGATGACGAGCGGATGTCGGCCCACCTGGGTTTTGTGCGTCATCTGGTGGCCCGGACGTCTGAGGAAACAGCAGCGGAAGCCACCTCCGGGGAGCTGCCGGCGGCAGCGCCGGGACCGGAGACGGGGCGAAAGGAAAGGCAATGATGTTCCGACTGGCCGATCCCTGGTACCTGTTGTTGCTGGCCTTGCTCCCGGTTATGGCCGTTTACGTCCGGAAATATCAACGTCAGCCGGTAATGGCGGTTTCGGACACCCGGACGGCCGAAGACGCGCCCGTCTCTTTCTGGGCCGGGACGCTTGGCCTGGTAAGAACGGCGGCCTGGCTGACTCCGGCCCTGCTGATCCTGGCGCTGGCCCGCCCCCAGTGGGGAACCGAAAAGATTAAAACCATGACCGAGGGGATCAATATCGTCCTGGCGGTGGACGTTTCCCGGAGCATGAGCGCTTTTGATTTCAAGGCCGAAGGCGAGGTGGTCAACCGGCTGACAGCCGTCAAGTCGGTGGTATCAGATTTTATCGCCGGCCGGACCGGCGACCGCCTCGGCCTGGTGGTTTTTGGCACCAGCGCCTTTACCCAGGTGCCGCTCACCCGCGATTACCGGACCATCGCCTTTATCCTGGACAGGCTGGAGATCGGCGCCGCCGGTGACAATACCGCCATCGGCGACGCCATCGGCATTTCCATCAAGCGGTTGCGGGATATTGACAGTAAATCCAACATTATTATCCTGTTGACGGACGGCCAGAGCAATGCCGGGGAAATGTCGCCCGAAGAAGCCACCGCCCTGGCCGCGGAAGAGGGGATCAAGATACACACCATCGGCGTGGGCAGCCGGGGACGGGCGCCGTTCCTGGTGGATCACCCCCTGCTTGGCCGGCAGTATGTTTATCGCCAGGTGAACATGGACGAAGCGGTCCTGAAGCGGATTGCCGGGCAGACCGGCGGTCTCTACTTCCGGGCCGGCGATACCGACGCCCTGAAACGGATTTACGATACCATCGATGACATGGAAAAAACCACGGCCCGGGTTTATACCTACGCCAATTACCGGGATCTGTATGGTTGGTTAATCGGCGCCGCCCTGCTGCTTTTGCTGCTGCGGGTGATCGCCGAAAACACCAGGTATCTGGAGGTACCGTGAGCTTTTCTCATCCATATCTACTTTTTTTCGCCTGGGCGGCGGCGGCCCTGCTGCTGGTGGTGTTCCTGGGCATGAGCCGGCGCGGGCGTCTGTTGAAAAAATATGCCGCCGACGAAGGACTGACCAGGATCGTCGGGCAGGTCAGTTCCGGACGGCGTTATTTCCGGGCCATACTGGCCGCGGCCGCGCTGGTATTCATGGTGATCGCCCTGGCCGGCCCCCGCTACGGTTATCACTGGGAAGAGATCCGGCAAAAAGGCGTTGACCTGGTAGTCGCCCTGGACTGTTCCCAGAGCATGCTGGCCGAGGACGTCGATCCCAGCCGGCTGGTACGCGCCAAGCGGGAAATTGTCGACCTCATCGGCAAGCTTGCCGGTGATCGTCTGGGGCTGGTGGCTTTTGCCGGAGACGGCTTTCTGCAATGTCCCCTGACCCTGGATTACAGCGCCTTTAATATTTTTCTGGACGCCCTGACCCCGGATTTCTTCCCCCGCGGGGGAACCAACCTGGGCGCGGCCGTGGACACGGCCTTGTCGGCCCTTGACACCGAGGTCGCTTCCGATAAGGCCATCATCCTGATTACCGACGGCGAAAGCACCACCGGGCCGGATCCGGTGGAGGCGGCCAGAAAAGCCGCGGAGAAGGACGTCAGGTTGTTTACCATCGGAGTAGGCGCCGACCAGGGCGCGCCCGTGCCGGGCGAAAAGGGCGGATTTAAAAGGGACGACGCCGGCAGGATGGTGGTTTCCCGTCTGGACGAAGAGACTCTTGAAAAGATGGCCGCCGTTACCGGCGGTATTTACGTCCGCTCGGAAGCCGGCGACATGGACCTGGACGCCATCTACCAGGGGCAGATTCAGAAGAAGATGAAAAAAGAGGTTCTGGAAAGCGGCCGCAAGCGGGTCCGGGAAAATCGTTTCCAGTGGTTCGCGGCTCTGGCCCTGCTGTGCCTGCTGGCGGAAAGGCTGGTGCCGGTCCGGAAAACTTTGATGGTTCTGCTGCTGGCGGCCCTGCTGCTGCCGGCGGGATCCAGGGTCCAGGCGGCGGGACTTTATAACGAGGTCCGAGAGGGCCGGCAGGCCTATGAACAGGGCGAGTATGAAAAAGCTCTGAAACATTTTATCGAGGCCCAGTTAAAAGATCCGGATAATCCTCGGTTGTTGTATAATATCGGGGACGCTTATTATAAAAACAAGGAATACCGGGAAGCGGCCCGGCATTTTCAGGACGCTCTCAAGCAGGCGGGAGATGACGACGCTTCATTGCGCCGGAATATTCTCTATAACCTGGGCAATACCAGTTTTAAGCAGAATGATTTTAAAGCGGCCATAGATTTCTACAAACAGGCCCTGGCTGTTGACGAAACGGACAAACAGGCCAGAGATAATCTGGAATCAGCCCGCAAGGCCCGGGAGCAGCAGAAGAGACAGGAGCAGAAGGAACAGGAACAGGAGAAGGAGCAGGAACAGGAGAAGGAGCAGGAACAGGAGCAGGAACAGGAGAAGGAGCAGGAACAGGAACAGGAGAAACGGCAGCGGCCGGGGGAGCAGGAAGAGCGGCAGGCAGGCCGGGAAAAGGACCGCTCCGAAGAGTCGGGTAAAGCCGGCCGGGATAGTTCCGGTGACCAGCCGGAAAAAGATGAATCTGTTGCCGATGAGAAGGAGGCCGGCGATAAATCCCGGCAGACCGGACCGGAGCCGGAGCAGGCCGAAGATGAAAGCCAAAGTGAAAAACAGGCTTCGTCTTCACCCCGGGATTCGTCCGGAGCAAATGAGCGGGAGGGCGACCGGGCCGCCGGACAGGAGCGGTCCGCCCCGGGCGGCGACAACTCCGGCGAGAACGGCGGAGCCAGTATCGGAGCCGACCGGTTGAACCGGCTGGAAGACAAGCCCGGGGCCGCCATGTTGCCGGCTTACAAGGGTAGAAAGGTGGAAAAGGACTGGTGAAGAAATATCTATCCATCATCATCATCATCATCATCATGCTGGTACTTGTCTGCCAGGCCGGGCCGGTCTTCGGGCAGGAGGTCGGCGTCGAAGCCGAGGTGGATAAAAACGTCGTCGCCAGTGGTGAAGCGCTTGCCCTGAAGGTGTCCATCCAGGGCGGGGACGGGGATGTGGCCGTTTCCGGAATCAGGGATTTTGAGGTAGTCCCGCGGGGAACCTCCCGTCAGTACAGCATCGTCAACGGGGAAGCCACGGCCAGTGTTCATTATACCTACCGGCTGGAACCCCTGAAAGAGGGCCGGCTTCTGATTCCGCCGCTGCCGGTCACCGTGGACGGCAAGACTTTTTATACCGAGATGATAGAGGTTATGGCGGGGAAAAACGAGGCAGAAGAAAACGGCGATCAATCCGGCGCCGCCCCGCCGGACCTGTTCACGAAAATATCCGTCTCCGATTCCAATCCTTACGTTGGCGAGCAGATCGCCTGCCGGGTAACCCTTTACAAGGCTGACTCTATCCGGATCGCCAATGCCGGCCTCACTGAAAAACCGGATTTTAAGGGTTTCTCGGTGGAACAGGTGGAAGACAACCGGTCTTTTACCAGGAGCATTGACGGACGCCGCTACCGGGCCACGGAAGTGGTTTATATCCTGACGCCGGAATCAGCCGGTGCGTTTGAGGTGGGGCCGGCCGTGATTACCTGTGAGGTGCTTGTCCAGAAGGGACAAAGCGGCGGGAGTTCGCCCTTTGACTCTTTTTTTAATGACTCCTTTTTCGGTCGTTCCCGGCGTCTGGAGCCCCGGCGGCTGCGGGCGGATCCGGTGACGGTGATCGCCAGGCCTCTGCCCGAATTTGAGGGGACGGGCGCCTTTTCCGGCCTGGTGGGTGAATTTGATTTGTCGGCGGAAATCGAGGAAACAACCCTGGAGCGGGGAGACTCGACCTCCCTGCGGGTGGTCGTCAGCGGTAAAGGCAATATCGGGGAGGCTGAAATTCTTGATCTGGATATACCGGAGGAGTTTAAGGTTTATAAAGATTCCCCGCGGCAGGACATCGCCGTCAGTGAAGCCGGCATTTCGGGCAAGAAGATATTTTCCCGGGCTCTGGTGGCTCTGACGCCGGGGGAATATGAACTGGGACCGTTTTCCCTGAACTATTTTGATGTCAACCGGGAAGATTACGTGACAGCGGTCACCGAGCCGCTGGCGATTACCGTCAATCCGGGTCCGTCGTCTGATGAAGAGGCGACGAAGTCTGATCCGGACAGGCGGGAGCGCTCCGGCGGTGGACCTGCCTCCGGTGAACCTGCCGCCGGCAAGCAGGCGGTGGAATTCACCGGCCGGGACATTTTTCCGTTGAAACAGGGGCTGGAGGCGGTCGAGAACCAGGGCCGTCTTCCCTGGTGGCTGTTCGCCGTCCTGGTGACGATGCCGCTTTTGATTTACCTGGTGGCGGCCGTTGTTTTTTCACGTTGGCAGCGACGTAACCGTCAGGCCGATATCATGGGCCGGCGGGCCAGGGCCGTCTTGAAGCAGGCCGCCTCGCGTGATGACAAGGGGCATGAATTTCTGGATGCCCTGTACAAGGCCATTGTTTACGCTGTTTATGCCCGCTCCGGTCGCAAGGGCGAAGCCCTGACCGACCGGGAAGCGGAAACACTGCTGTCAGGGAGCGGTTGTGACGAACGCCTGGCCGGGGAAGTCCAGGCGCTGTTCAGGGAGATTGAGCAGCGCCGTTACGGCGGAGAAGCCATTGACCCGGATCGCGCCCGCACCCTGCTGGCGGAGGTAAAAGGGGTGGTCAGGAGGTTGATCTCATGAACCGGTTCAAAGTGCTGCTGGCGGCGGTAATCATGGTGGGCGTGTTGTGCGGGACGTCCCGGCCGGCCGCCGCCGGTCAAAAGGAGGCCCCGGCGCCTCCGGACCTGTCCCGGGTGTTTTTAAAAGGCGTCGAGTCTTATGAAAACGGCCATTACCAGGCCGCGGCGAAAAAATTTCTGACGGTGGCTGAAAACGGGGTGGAAAACGGGCAACTGTATTATAATCTCGGCAACGCTTACTTTAAGGCCGGGGAGCTCGGACGGTCCATCCTCTGGTATGAGAAGGCGCGTCGACTGATGCCCCATGATCCCGAGCTGGCTTTCAACCTGGATCATGCCCGGAGCAGGGTCAAAGACCGGGCCCCGCCGGAAAACAAGGTGGCCCGGGCCGTTTTTTTCTGGCGTTACTGGCTGGGACAAAGAACGCTGATTTACCTGGCAATCGCCTGCAGCGTCGTCTTTTTCGCGGGCAGGTTTGCCACAAGACAGTTACGGAAGCGGGTGCCTCCGTTTTTACTGTACGCCGTGTTAACCCTGGGGATTATTTTTACGGCCACGGCCGGGTTTAATTATTACGCCCTTCATAACATCCGGCAGGGCATCGTGCTGCCGGGAAGCATATCGGTCAAGTCCGGTTTTTCAGATTTTTCCACGGAATTGTTTGTGCTGCACGCCGGCAGCCGGGTTACCATTGAAAAGCAGCAGAAGGACTTCTACCGCGTTCGCTTTGGGAACGATAAAATCGGCTGGGTGGAAAAAAAGGCCATAGGTTTGATTTAATGCGGATAAAAGCAGGGAGGCGGGAATGATCCGGCCAACTGCCGCGTTCTTTTTAAGGCCGGCGGCTGGTCAAGGTCAAATATCATGAAAACGCTTCTTAAAATCACCGCTCCTGTTGTGCTGATTGTTTTATTCTTTATAATAGCAGAGTTGTCGCTGCGTTTTTTCGGCTATGGCTACCATCCTTCTTTGATCATACCCCGGCAAACCGCGGACGGGACCAGGGCGACTCTCAATCCCGGGGCCTTGTTGTCCTACACCGGGCTCAGCGTGGTCAATTCCAGCCGGGAACCCTTTCTTAATCTTCCCCTTGACAAGCCGGACAATAATATCAGGGTGCTGCTGCTGGGCGGTTCAGCCGCTTATGGGGCCTACCAGGTTCCTGATCTCGGCCTGGCCCGCTACCTGGAAGCCATGCTGGAAGAAAAATTTCCCGATCATACGGTGGACGTGGTCAATCTGGCTTTTCCTTCCCTTAATTCCAGCGCCATGACGAGGATACTGAAAGAGGGCCTGATCCTGCGGCCGGATTTTGTCGTTTATTACGGCGCCGCCAATGACCTGGGCCGGGGGGTGATCATGCAGTTGAGCGGTCTGCCGCCCAGGGCTGTCTTTGTTTTAGAAGAAATGATATATACCGTCAAGCGGCTGAAATTATACCAGCTGGCCGTCAATGTCGCCGGCCGGTATATCCGGAAGATTCAGGGATTTTTTATCAAGAAAGAATATGATTCGTTCCAATCGCTGCGGGACCTGTCGCCGCCGGTGACCGAAGCGCTGGCCGACGCCTTTCGGCATAATCTTCTGAAAATAACTTCCCTTTGCCGCGACAACGGCATTCCTGTTTTTTTATGCGCCTACGCCCACAATATGAAAAATCCCTGTACCGCCGATCCCCTGGGCGGCCGGACCGGGCTGTCTGATATCATGCGGCAGGCCCCCCTGCTTGAACAGGCCTACGCCCGGGAGAAAGCGGGGGACTATCAAGCCGCCATCAACCTGTATGAAAAGTTTCAGCGGAGGCTGCCCCGGTTTGCCGCGCCCCTGGCGCACCAGGCTTTTTGTCATTATGCCCTGGGCCGGCCGCAGAAGGCTGCCCTGACCTATGACCAGGCCCGCCGTCTGTCCGCCGGGTACGGTGAGAAGCTGGACTCTTTTAACCGGATACTGCGGGATATCGCCGCTGTTTCCATCACGGACGATGTTTTTGCAATAGATATTCCGGCCGCTCTGAAAAAGGCCGCTCCCAAAAAATATCTGGCGGATGAGACTTTTTTTACCGATATCGTTCATTTCACCTCCGAGGGAAGTTATCAGGTGGCCGCCAATATAAGCCGGTCCCTGGCGGGTTACCTCGAGGCTCCTGAGCCGGCCGCCCTTATTCCGCGGAGGGAGTGTGATCAAAGGCTGGGGATAACGGCAGGCCGGCAAAAAGCAATTATGAGCGCCAACAGTAAAATAACATTTGCCGGACTGGCCGCGGTCATGAAACGGCCGCCCATGGGCTACGCCCTCATGCATGACATAACCAAAAAACACCGGCTGCAATCATTCAATGATGACCTGGTAAGGGAACCGCGGCGAGAAGAACCGGCCGCCAGCCCGCTTCTGCCGGTGCCGGACAACCCGGATTACTATTATTATCGAAACCTGATTATCGATTTGACCGACCATGGCCATAGCGCCGTCGCCCTGTCCCTGGCCGGGGAGCTGGTCGAAAAAACCGGCCGTCATTCTCTGGCCCTGGTCCTGTACGGGCAGACACTGCTGCGCGACCATCAGCCGGAGTCGGCCCTGGCTGTTTATGAAGAAGCCCTGGAGCAGCCCGCCCGGACCTGTGACCTGGAGCTGCGTCTTAATGCCGCTGAAGTGGCCCTGTCTCTGAACCGGCCCGGGGAGGCGGTTGGTTTGCTTGAACCGGGCTGGCGGATGATTGAGAGCAGACGGCCGGTCATCAGTTTTGACAGGAATTTGTTCGCCGGGTTTCAGGAGCGCTACCGGGCGGTTCTGGAAAGAGCCCGGGA
>JBKHHL010000209.1:0-3719 GCA_046539175.1 Desulfosudaceae bacterium | reverse complement strand
AACCGGACCGGCTCTTTGTTTTTGAGGGCCGGACGGAATTTGATATACAGCCACAGGGTCATTAAGTAAAACAGGGCGGCCAGGCTGTTGAGGCGCTGCACGATATAGGTCACGGACTGGGTATGCAGGGGATGGGTCAGCCAGAGCAGGGCCGCCAGCAGCGGGATAAGCAGCGACTCCCGGCCGCACAGTCGCAGGGTCTGACCGGTCAGCAGGAAAACCATCCAACCGCAGCCGATATGGATAAGTATGTTTAACAGATGGTAGCCGGTCACCTGGTCTTGGTGAAAATAGTAGTTCAGGGCAAAGGTGAAAAAGGGGACGGAGCGACCGGCCGGCTGGCCCCGCGGGATTTCTTTTATCTGGGATAAATCCAGCCGGGTTAAGTGGATATGGGGATTTTCGATAATTTTGGTCAGATCGTCAAAGTAAAAGGGCGTCCGCAGGCTGTTGCCGTAGAACGCAAAAGTCGCGGCAAATAAGATAAGAAAGACGGCCGCCAGGCTCCAGGGCCGGGGTGTTTGGTGGCCGCTTAAATCTTGATTGACTGCCATCAGGGTTTATCCTTCCTGAAGCCGGTGTTCCGGATTATTAAAAATTAAAAACGTTCAGTTCAGGTGGTCTCGTAAAAAGTTCCTACCTTGTCATTCCGGCGAACGCCGGAATCCAGAACTATCCGATTTTACTGGACCCCGGCCTCCGCCGGGGTGACGCAATAAGGAAAATCTCGACTTCCAAGGAACTTAATCTGCCAATCTGTTGTAAACATATCAATTTTATTCAACTTTTCATTTTATTGCCAGGTTTTCAGTTTGCCGAAACAACTGAACAGCAACACCTGCCCGGCCCCTTGCAGCGCAGCCGAGTCGGGGCGGTTTTTTCGGAAGAAGCGGGCAGACTGTCTGAGCAGACGGGGTCTAACGCATCTGCACCAAAGGACAGGCGAGTTTCTGCCCGCGCCGAAAAAACCGGTCCGGCGAGGGAAGCCGAAGGCCAAGCTGCGGGGCGCCCTTTCTTTTGCATACTTTTCTTTGGGCGAGCAAAGAAAAGTATGATTAAAAAAGTAAAATTTCAGTCCCAAGCTCAATCTCAAAGCCACGGCAAAAGTTGCTTTTACGCAAAAACACCGCCACGGCGGGGTGAAAAGCTTTTTACGGAGTCGTCAGTTCAGGTCCTTGTCTTCAATTTTTTGGAGCAGCAAGTCATACTCCCCGGTTTCGCGAACAGGGTCGAGGTCGGGATCGGACCGCAATTTTTCGGCGTCGGTAAATCCTTTGTCAAGGGCTTCTTTCAGAGAGGCCAGGGCTTGATCGATTTTGTTCCGGCGGGCGTAAAGGCAGGCCAGGTTATAATCCACGGTGGCTGATCGGGGAAGCAGGCGGCCCAGTTTCCGCAGGATCGCCCCGGCTTTTTCGTATTGCTGCCGCCGGGTCAGTGTCATGGACAGGCGGTTGAGTAAGCGGGGCGAATCGGGTATACGGGCCAGGGCCTGTTCATAAACAGTCTCCTTTCCCCGCGCCAGTGGAGTTCTGTCTTTATCAGCCCGGATTTTATCAGACCGGAGCGGGCCGGCCGGTATGACGGGTTCGTCATCAATCAGGTCAAGGTATTTCAGAAAATGGGTTTCCGCCTCGCCGGGCCGCTTCAGGCCCATCAGGGCCGTTCCCAGTTCGGCCCGGGCCCGGGCGCTATCCGGCGCCAGCAAGACGGTTTTTTCCAGATATTTCAAGGCCCGGGCCGGCTCTCCCAGCCGGTTCCAGGCCATGCCGGTGTTGAGATTGGCGGCCCGGTGGTCCGGTCGGGCGCGGAGGACGGCCTGGAGATGGGGCAGGGCCTGGGCCGGTTGGCCGTCGGCCAGCAGCAGGGTTCCGATCATGCGCCGGGCGTCCAGAAATTCCGGGTTGGCGGTCAGGGCCTGCCGGCATACCTGAATCGCCTTTTCCGTCCGGGTCGTCTTCTTGTAAAGCGCTTCCGCCAGCAGTAAATAAGCGGGCAGCAGATGGGGCGCCAGGGTGACGGTTTGTTCCAGGTAGTCAATGGCCTCGTCCGGGCGATTCCGGTCGAGCATGATTTTGCCCAGGTTCATGAATGCCTCGGGAAAAACCGGCTCTATCCGGACGGCCTGCCGGCAGTATTCTTCGGCCAGGTCATGTTCCCCCAGTTGATTGTACATCCGGCAGATATTGTTATAAGCTCGGGCGGTGTTGAGTTCAGGCGGTGACAGGGCGATGGATTGCTGGCTGGAGGCAATGCCTTCCCGGTACCGACCCGCTTCGGCCAGGGCAATGCCCAGGTTGTTGTGCGGCCGGACGCATCGGGGGTCTTTTTTAATGGCATCCTGCCAGAAATCGATCTTGTCTTGCCACTGGCTGTTGCGCTGCCAGGTCCAGAATCCTGACACGGCGATCAGGGTTATCAGGGCGCCGTTCGCCAGCCATTCCGGTCTGGCGCGGGCAAGTCCGGCGGCAGCGGCCACAAACAGGAAAACTGAAGGCAGATAGGCGCGGTGTTCAAACATCATTTCCAGGCCGATAAAGGACGACTCTATCATCAGGTTACCAAGGAACCACAGGATGGCAAAAGAAAACAGGCGCCTGGTCGGGGCGGTTATGATGGCCGTGATTGTCAGCAGGCCTAAAAAAATCATGGCCGGAATGGTGGTGGGCGGGGAGGTCAGGGAGGTGGACGTGGCCACGTAATGGATGATGTTGAGGCGTTCCGGCAGTGGCAGCAGCAGCAGCGACAGGTAGTGGCAGATTACCCGCGGCTGGGTCAGCAGCCGTTCCACCATGGAAAAGGGCTGGCGGTCATATTTATCCAGAATGGTCTCCAGGGGTGCTTGGCCGAGAAAGGCCAAGGACACGGCCAGTATCAGCAGGCCGGCCAGCAGGATCCATTTAAGCTTTTGTTTTAAAAACCGCCGGCTCAGGTTTTGGAAAAAGAACCATTCGTACAGCACAATCATGATCGGCAGGGTGGCGGCGATCTCCTTGCTGCCCAGGGCCAGCAGCCAGGACAGGGCGGCCAGGCCGAACAGCGTTCTGGTTCGCCATGGCCGTCGTTCGGGTAAGATCAGTCGTCCTCGGAGCCTACCCCGGATGTACAGATAAAGAGACAAGAGATAAAACAGGGTGGCCAGGGAGGTCATCCGCTGGACAATATAAGTAACCGACTGGATGTGAACCGGGCTGACCAGCCAGAGGGCGGCCGCGAAAAAAGGCAGCAGGGGCCGTTCCTTTTCCCGCCCCAGCAATTTCAGGGTCAGCCGGGTCAGCAGCAGCACCAGCAGGCCGTTGAAGAGATGAATGGCCAGGTTGACGGCGTGATAACCGAAAAGGTGGTAACGATGCAGGTAATAGTTCAGGGCAAAGGTAAAATTGGCCACCGGCCGGTGGGAGGAGCGGCTGTTTAAGACTTCCCTGACCTGCGGCAGGTTCAGCCGGGTCATCTGGATATGGGGATTTTTGGTAATATTGGGTTTGTCGTCAAAGACAAACGGCACCCGGAGGCTGTTGCCATAAACCAGGCAGCCCAGTATAATCAGGACAAGGAGGCCGGCCGGTGTTTGCCATCTGTTGTTGGGGCGGGCGTCGCCAGGAGGCCTGGATTTTTCAGATGAATTTTTAATGGTCATGAAAACTCAGTCGAAAAATTAAATGAAATATTCCGTTCAGGGGTGGATCCTTGTCAAGAAAATTACCGGACGGCTTCGTAAAGTC
>JBKHHL010000005.1:0-39687 GCA_046539175.1 Desulfosudaceae bacterium | reverse complement strand
GCGACTGTAAAAACAGGAGGAGAAGATGAAGCAGGCGGCACTGGCCATAAAAGACAAACTGATCGAATTGCGGAAGTGGGACAAACCTTATAAAAAGCTGCGGCGACACCTGGACAAAATGCCGGTGGGTTTTCCAGGCACTTTCTCGGGGGTGGAACGAAGGCTCCTCAAGGCCATGTTCACCGTGGACGAGGCCGAACTGGCCGTGTTCATGGATTATCGCTTCCAGCCGGCGGCCGCGATTTTTAACCAGGCCAGGCATACCGGCATCACCGAAGAACGGGTCAGTGAACTGCTGGCCGCCATGGAAGAACGGGGGGGCATTTTCCACAAAGAAATCAAAGGAGTCTCCCATTACGCCCTGGTGCCCTTTATTATCGGCATGTATGAAATGCAGGTCAAGCGCCTTACCCCCGGTTATTACCTGGACACCCGGGAATACGTCACCAAAAAAATGGGCATTGAGTACCTGACCACGGCGGTGCCCCAGATGCGGGTCATTCCCGTGGAAAAAAGCGTCACCCCGGAGCACAATATCGCCACTTATGATGAAGTTCGGGATCTTATTGAAAAAACGGAGAAACGCATCGGGGTAGCCGAGTGCATCTGCCGTAAGGCCAGGGACACCCTGGGCGAGCCCTGCCGGGCCACCGAACGCCGCGAACTCTGCCTGGGATTCCGGGATTTTCACGACATGTATGATCGGCACGGCTGGGGGCGGGACATTTCCAAGGAAGAAGCGTTTGCTCTCCTGGACCAGGCGGAAAAGGACGGGCTGGTCTTGCAGCCTTCCAACGAGCAACAGCCCCAGTTCGTCTGCGCCTGCTGCGCCTGTTGCTGCGGTGTTTTGGAAATGATGCGCATCATGCCGCGGCCGGCGGATTTCACGGCCAGTAATTTTTACGCCGTTCTGGATACCGATACCTGCAACGGCTGCGGCAAATGTCTTAAACGTTGCCAGATGGGCGCCCTGTCCCTGGTCGATAAAAAAGCCGTGCTGGAGGTGGCCAAATGCGTCGGCTGCGGCCTGTGCGTTACCACCTGTAAACCCGGGGCCATCCAACTGGCCCAAAAGGAGGTGGCCACAGTGCCGCCGGTTACCACCGAGGACCTGTACGAGACCATCATGAAGAACAAAAAAAGCAAGGTGGGCAAGTATGTCACGGCCGCCCGGGCCGCCCTGGGCCTGAAGGTCTGAGTCGGGCCGGGTCCTGATCGGAAGGTTTAACTTTTGTCAGCAGTATCCCGCCGATCAGAAACAGGCTCAGGATGGAAAGCACTCCGTAGCGCGAAGAACCGGTCGCCAGGGTGGCCACGCCCATCAGGGCGGGGCCGAGAATGGCGGCGAATTTCCCGAAAATATTATAAAATCCAAAGAACTCCGCCGCCCGGTGAGGGGGGATCATTTTCCCGAAAAACGAACGGCTGAGGGACTGGATGCCGCCCTGGGCCAGGGCGATCAGAAAGCCCATCAGATAAAACAGCCCCACCTGCAGGCCGGAATTGTTGATGACCGGCAGGAAAAAAGCAGTCACGGTCAACAGGCTGTAAATTCCGATTCCCGCCAGGATCATTCCCCGGGCCGAAAAGCGTTCGGCCAGGTTGCCAAAGAGAATGGCAAAGGGCCAGGCCAGCACCTGGATAAACAGGATAACTCCGATCAAAAACCCCTGGCTTAACTTTAAATCCAGGCCAAAGGCCATGGCCATGCTGATGATGGTGTAGACGCCGTCGATATAGAAGAAATAGGCCAGGAGAAACAGAAACACGTCGCGGTACCGGCGGATGCGGCTAAGGGTGCGGTAGAGAGTGACAAAGGAGTCCCGCACCGGCCGGGCGGCGGGGGGCGCGAAGTAAACCTGCCGCACGTTTTTCAGCAGGGGCAGGGAAAAAAGGCCCCACCAGGCCGCGGCGATAAAAAAGGCCAGCATGAATCCCGCCGCCGGAAAGGTCTCGGTCTGGTACAGGCGGCGGGTCAGCACCAGGCCGGCCAGGGCCAGCAGAAACGGCACCACGCTGCCGATATAACCCCAGCCGAACCCCCGGGCGGAAATCCGGTCCATGCGGTCGGCGGTGGTGACGTCGGTCAGAAAGGCGTCGTAACAGATGTTGGCCGTGGCGAACCCGAACCGGGCCAGGCCGTATAATACCAGGCAGAGCAGCCACTGGCCGGGCCGGACCGCCCCGCATAAAAGAGTGGCCGCCATACCGCTGACAATGGCCAGGATCATGATCTTTTTTTTGTTGCCCCGGTAATCAGCCAGGGTGCCGATCAAGGGGGCTGATACCGCTACTGCCAGGGACGCGGCTGAAACGGTCAAGCCCCACCAGGAGGTGGCCGTGTCCGGATCAACGCCCCGGGCGGCATGACTCTTGAAGAAAATCGGCATGAGGGTGGTGGTCACAATCAGCACAAAGGCGGAGTTGGCCACGTCATACAGAATCCAGCTTTTTTCCGGTCGGGTCAGGAGCATCAAAAGTTTCCCGGGTGGTTTCGAGGTAAACTCAGCATATAAAAAACAAGCCGCCGATGTCAATTGTCGCGGCTCAACCGGTTTTGACTTTCCGGAAAAGATTTCGGTATACTTTCTTTTGCTTGGAGATAAGACAAGCTGATCCGCCGGCGGTTGGCGGGCAGTCAAGACCCCGGAGAAGGTCATGTTAAGATATTGGCGTTATCTGATATTAGGGACGCAGGCTTTAGCCCTTGTGGTAAGTTGCGGTTGTGGTTGTCAGGTGGCGCCGGTCCGGCTGACGGTTCAGCAGGCCCTGGACCAGGGGCGGCGTCTGGCTGAAAACAAGCTGCCGGAACCCTACCAGTCCCTTAAGCCGGCCTATGACCTCAAGCGGGAGCCCGCCCCGGGCGACTGGCTGGAAGGGCATCCGGAGCCGCCCCAGAGTTTCTCCGCCTATGTCAGGTCCCGCCCCCGGCAACCTGATTCCGGCCGCTCCATTCTTTACCTGCAACCGTTGCTTTTACCGTCCGGGAGGACGCCGGCCCCGACGATTTCATCATCATTACTGGAAGAGACCCGGGCTTTCTGCGCCGCCATGACCGGTCTGACGGTCCGCCCGCGGCCGGCGCTGGTGATTGAAGAACTGCCGCCGCGGGCCCGGGTGGAAAAATCTGACGGCAGCCGGCAGGTTCTGTCGCCCTGGCTCCTTTCCGAAGTGCTGGCCGAAGAACTGCCCGCTGATGGCCTCGGTATTATCGGCGTCACCACGGCCGATCTGTCACCCGGCGCCGGCTACGACTTTGTTTACGGGCAAAGCTCCCTCAGCCACGGCCTGGCCGTTGTTTCTCTGAAGCGGCAGGGAGAGCCGCCTTTTTTCACGACGGAAGCACGCCGCCGGCATCTGCGCGCGGTCGGCCACGAACTGGGGCATCTTTTGGGTCTGCGCCATTGTACTACCTATGAATGCCTGATGAACGGCGCCGCCAATCGACAAGAGGCTGATAACCGGCCTTTTTTTATGTGCCCGCTGTGCCTGCGCAAACTGGGCTGGAACCTTGATCTTGCCCCGGACCGGCACTTGCGCGAGCTGGCGGATTTTTTCCGGCAGCGACACCTGGAGGAGGCCGCCCGACGCGCTGAACGACTTATCCGGCTGTTGCCGCCGCCGGAGGAATAAGTTCCACAAAGCGGACAGAAGAAGCGGGCCGGGGCGGCCTTGTGGGGGCAGCCAGGGGCTGGCGTCGCCCTCAGGCGGTTAAAATGATTTGCTCCAGTTCGTTCAGCAGGGTCCAGCGGCAGGAGACGATATTTTCCGCGGCCACCGCGGCAAGATGGTGGTTAAAATAAAACTGGCTGATCTGCCAGACGCGGTGGTCAATAGTAATGGTTAAGCGGGTGGCGTTGGCAACGGCTGTGACGCGGCATCGGCTCAGACCGGACAAACCAAGGCCTTCGGCTTTCAGAGCGGCCTCCTTGGCCGTCCAGCAGCGGAAGAAAATTTCGGGCCGGTTCTGTTCAAACAGTTTTTCTTCCAGCGGGGGGACGATTTTCGCGAACATCCGGTCAGAGGGATCGGGAACCGCGGTTTTTTCCACGTCCAGGCCGATCGGGTTGGTGGCGGCCAGGCCGGCCACAAAAGCTTCCTTGTGAGACAGGGACCAGAAAATACCGTCGACCGGCCGGGGCACGCCCTGGGACGTCTTGGGAAGCGTTTCCGGCAGGAAAAGTCCGGATTTTTCCGTGGAAAAATGCAGGGCCCGGCGGGCGAGGCGGCTCAGCCGGGGGTGTTTCCGCTTCAACGGCAACCCCGCCGGGGCTTCCGGAACAGACATTATGACCGGAAAAAGAACATTCATAGAGTGTCCGCCGCAAAGATCGTTACCGGGTAAAATGGGCGATAATCGCCTCGGTCAGTCCTTCAATGGTGTAGGTAGCGGCAGTGATATCAACCTCAAATCCCTCTTGTTCGGCCGTGGAGGTGGTAATCGGGCCGATGGAGGCCATCCGGACGCCCCGCAGCAGTCGGCGTTGTTCGTCGGGATCTTCCGGCAGCAGAGCCTTGAAATTTATAACCGTGGAGGAGCTGGTGAAGGTGACCAGGTTGACCCGGCCTTCGGCCAGGGCCGCGCGCAGTTCTTCCGCGGCGGAGGTATCCGGAACCGTGTAGTAAGCGGATATTTCATCCACCGCTGCCCCCATTTTGACGAGTTCTTCCGGCAGGATCGGTCGGGCCCCGGCAGCCCGCGGCAGCAGCACCGCCTTGCCTGCCATCTCTTCCCGTTCAAAGGCCGTGATGACCGCTTCGGCCCGGTAACTATCCGGGATGATATCGGAAGTTATTCCGAAATCCAGCAACCGCTGCCGGGTAGCCGGTCCGATAACGGCTGTTTTTAAATGGCCCAGGGCGCGGGCGTCCCGGCCGCTGGCGAATAAACGTTCGAAAAAGCAGGAAACGCCGTTGACACTGGTAAAAACCAGCCAGTCATAGTCGGCCAGTTTTTCCAGGCAGGCGTCCAGAGGAGCGGTGTCTTCCGCGGGCAGGACGTTGATGGTGGGACAGGCCAGGCAGTCGGCGCCGTATGAAGACAGCAGCCGCAAGAAACCGCTGGCCTGGGGGCGGGCCCGGGTAACCACGATGGTTTTGCCGAACAGGGGACGGGTTTCAAACCAGCTGATGGTTTCCCGCAGCCGGACCACCTGGCCGATGACAATGATACAGGGAGCCCGCAGACCGGCCCGGTTGACTTCGGCCACAATATTGTCGAGGGTACCGGTAACCGTCTGCTGCCGGGGGGTGGTGCCCCAGCGAACCAGGGCTACGGGAGTGTCGCCGTCCATGCCATGGGCGGTAAGCTGTTCTACAATAGAGACCAGATTTTTGACGCCCATCAAAAAGACCAGGGTGCCGCCGAGGCTGGCCAGGGCGGGCCAGTTGAGGCTGGATTCGTTTTTGGCCGGGTCCTCGTGGCCGGTGATCAGCGAAACCGCCGAAGTGTGTTCCCGGTGGGTCAGGGGAATGCCGGCATAAGCGGGGGCGGCAATGGCCGAAGTCACTCCCGGAACAATCTCAAAGGGTATTTTTTCCGCCGCCAGGATCTCTGCTTCTTCCCCGCCCCGGCCGAAGATAAAAGGATCGCCGCCCTTGAGCCGGGCGACCAGGTGTCCCTGGCGGGCCTTGTCCGCGATGAGTTGATTAATGCCTTCCTGGGAAAGGGTGTGGTCGCCGCCTTTTTTGCCGACGTAGATGATTTCAGCCGTGGGTGAACATAATTCCAGCAAACGGGGCGAGGCCAGGTAATCATAGATGACCACTTCGGCCTGACGGATGCATTCGGCCCCTCGCCGGGTAATCAGGTCCGGGTCGCCCGGTCCGGCGCCGATCAGGTAAACTTTTCCAGTCATTGTTCTTGCCATCCGCTTCCGCCCGGTTTTTCAGGCGGGGTCTGTTTATAAATTATAAATTGTTGTCTGGCGTGAGCCCGACCCGGATATTTCATGAAATATCCGGGTCGGCGGTATTATCGCCCGCTTCCATGAGAGCGTTAAGTATCTCCCCGGCACCGGCTGCCAGCAGCTTATCCGCCAGGTTAATCCCGAGATCGGCAGCCTTCTCCACCGGCCCGGTCACCGAGTCGCGAATGATAGTGGCGCCGCTGAGATCGGCCACCAGCCCCCGCATGGACAGGGTGTCTCCGTCCACCGTGGCCAGACCGGCAATGGGGACCTGGCAGCCGCCTTCCAGCCGGTGCAGAAAAGCGCGCTCGGCCGTGACCGCGGTTCGGGAGTCGGCATGGTTGAGGGTCTCAACCAGCGGCCGCACAATTTCGTCATTGGTTCGTATTTCCAGGCACAGGGCGCCCTGGGCCACGGCCGGCAACACCACCTCCTGTTCCAGTTGTTCGGTGATGCGGTCCGCCAGTCCCAGGCGGGTCAGGCCGGCGGCTGCCAGAATAATGGCGCCCATCTGGCGTTGTTCCAGCTTGGACAGGCGAGTGTCAACGTTTCCCCGCAGGGGCACGATGACGATATCCGGCCGGGCGTTACAAAGCTGGGAGGCTCGTCGCAGGCTGCTGGTGCCGACCCGAACCCCCGGGGGCAGGTCGGAAAAGCGGGTATGCCCGGCCGAGATAAGGGCGTCGCAGGGGCTTTCCCGCCGGGGCACGGCGCCCACTGACAATCCTTCGGGGATTTCCGAGGGCATATCCTTCATGCTGTGAACGGCCAGGTCGATTTCCCGGTTCAGCAAGGCCTCCTCAATTTCCTTGACAAACAGACCCTTGCCCCCGATTTTGGCCAAAGGCGTGTCAATAATTTTATCGCCCCTGGTTTTAATGACGCGCAGCCGGCAGTCCTGCTCCGGGAATTTTTCGCGGAGGCGGTCTTTGACCCAGTTGGCCTGGCACAGGGCCAGCTTACTGCCCCGGGTTCCAATAATTATTTCGTTGTTTGATGAAGGCATATATCCCCGGTTATCCGCAGCTGGCGCAGGAACCGGCCGTGCAGCCGCTGCAGGCCGAAGTCCCGGCGGATTGGCTGACGGTTTCCCCGCTCTCGTTTTTGGAAAGAAAGCCGCAGGCCGACATGATCCTTTTTATGCCTCCGGCCCCGCACAATTCACAGGCAGAGGGTTCCCTCTTGCCCATGACCAGCGATTCAAACCGCCGGCCGCATTTATCACACTGATATTCATAAATAGGCATCGGTGGTACTCCTTAAGTCCTTTTTTGTTTCAGTATTGTCGCGAAGGCATCCTTTATAACAGAAAACTCAGAATCCGCAACGGTGCGCGGATCCATTAAGAAATGATCTTTTTCTATGCGGCCGATAATCGGCGGCCGGCTTTGACGCAACTCTTTTTCCAGGTGAACGGAACTGAGGCCTTTTACCCGGACAACCACGCACTGCGTGGGAATTTTTAAAAAGGGGAAAGATCCGCCCCCGGCCCGGGAAAAGGAGTCCTGGAGGGACACCTCCAGGCGGCTGTGGCCTAAATCATTGAGGCTTGCCGCCAGTGAGGCCGCTTTTTCCCGGATGGTCTCCACCGGCGCGGTGATCATCCGCAGGGTCGGAATGGTCTGGACCGCCTGGTTTTTGTCACGATATTGGCGGAGAGTAATTTCCAGAGCGGCCAGGGTCAGCTTGTCAATGCGGAGGGCCCGGGTCAGGGGATTTTTCCGCAGGCTGGTCAGGATTGATTTTTTCCCAACAATAATACCGGCCTGGGGGCCGCCCAGCAGTTTATCCCCGCTGAAAGTGACAATGTCGGCGCCTGCTGCCACGGCGTCACTGATAGTGGGCTCATGAGCCAGGCCGTACTCGGCGAAATCAATAAAGGTGCCGCTGCCGAGATCGTTCATGACCGGAATGTCATGCTCCCGGCCCAGCGAAGACATCTCCTCCAGGCTGACTTCGGCGGTAAATCCCACCAGCCCGTAGTTGCTGGTATGGACTTTCATCAGCAGGGCGGTCTGGTCGGAGATGGCTTCCCGGTAGTCGGCCGGGTGGGTGCGATTGGTAGTACCGACTTCTTTCAGTCGGCAGCCGCTTTTTTCCATGACCTCCGGGATGCGGAAAGAGCCTCCGATTTCAATCAGTTCTCCCCGGGAAACGATTACTTCCCGGTCGCGGGCCAATGACTCCAGCGCCAGCAGCACCGCCCCGGCATTGTTGTTGACTACCAGGGCGGCTTCGGCGCCGGTCAGTTCGCGCAAAAGTTCTTCCACGCAGGCGTAACGCAGGCCGCGCCGGCCCAGCTCAAGATCAAATTCCAGGTTGGAGTAGCCGGCGGCCACGCGCCGGAGGTGATCCATGGCAGCCGGTGCCAGGGGAGAACGGCCCAGGTTGGTATGAACCACCACTCCGGTGGCGTTGATAACGGCGTCCAGGTTGGGCGTCATCATGTCTCTGGCCCGGGCCACGGTCCGCTCGGCGATCTCTTCGGGGGAAACGTCCACGGCCGTAAGGCGGTCGGGTGACTCCAGGATGGCCTGTCGCATTTCCGCGACTGTCCCGCGAGCAGCGTTGGTCAGCACCACGGTCGGTATTTCAGCCAGCTCCGGCCGCTGGCCCAGGTTTGTCAGGATGGTATCCACCCCGGGCAGGTTTTGCAGCAGGGAATGCTGGTTTTCGTCTACCCGGTTTTTTTCAGTGTTTGTTTTGTCCATATTATCTACCTAAATTTTATAATTATATCATAAAAACTACCCAAAGTCAGTTTTTTTTGCCGTCCCGGCCGGTCTGGCGTCAAAAAATAATTGCTTTAAAAAAATCACGATGGTAAATTATTTTTTTAATTGTTTTTAGATCATCCCGCTAAGCGTGTTTTTAACTGGTTGAGCCGCCTTGCCGGCGGCTTGGGTCTAGGTGGCAGTATATAAAGTAAACGAAAGATTAACGAGGAGGAATTATGGCTTTTGACGCGGTAAATATGGAAGACTGGCAGATTTCCGAAGAAGCGGAAAAAAATATGCCGATGCCGGACGAGTGGGTGGGCAAACTCGGCCTGGAAAAGGAAGAACTGCTTGCCATGGGAAGGCTTTCCAAGCTTGATTTTCTTAAAATCATGAACCGCCTTCAGGACAAGCCCGACGGTAAGTACATCGAGGTGACCGCCATCACCCCGACGCCGCTGGGCGAAGGCAAGAGCACCACCTCGGTGGGACTCATGGAAGGCCTCGGAAAGAGGGGCAAGAACGTCGGCGGCGCTCTCCGCCAGCCTTCGGGCGGTCCTACCATGAACGTCAAGGGAACCGCGGCCGGCGGCGGCAACGCCATCCTGATTCCGATGACCGAATTTTCCCTGGGTCTGACCGGCGATATCAACGATATCATGAACGCCCACAACCTGGCCATGGTGGCCATGACGTCGCGCATGCAGCATGAGCGCAATTACACTGACGAGCAGCTGGAGCGGCTCTCCAAGATGGCCCGCCTGGACATTGATCCCACCCGGGTTGAAATGGGATGGATCATCGACTTCTGCGCCCAGTCTTTGCGGAACATCGTTATCGGCCTGGGTGGCCGGGCGGACGGTTACACCATGCAGTCCAAGTTCAACATCGCCGTCAGCTCCGAATGTATGGCCATTCTTTCCATCGCCAAAAACCTGGCCGATCTTCGGGACCGGCTGAACAACATCACGGTAGCTTTCAACAAAACCGGCCAGCCCGTTACCACCGGCGATCTCGAAGTCGGCGGGGCCATGACGGCTTTCATGCGCAATACCATCAACCCGACTCTGATGTGCACCGCCGAATACCAGCCCTGCATGGTCCATGCCGGGCCGTTCGCCAACATTGCCGTGGGGCAGTCCTCGATCATCGCCGATCGGGTCGGTCTGAAACTGTTCGATTATCACGTTACCGAGTCCGGGTTTGCCGCCGATATCGGCTTTGAAAAATTCTGGAACGTTAAATGCCGCAACAGTGGTCTCAAACCCCATGTCTCCGTGCTGACGACCACCATCCGGGCCTTGAAAATGCACGGCGGCGGACCCAAGGTCACCCCCGGCATTAAGCTGCCCGAGGAATACACCAAGGAGAACCTGGAGCTGGTTGAAAATGGTATCCCCAACATGGTCCACATGATTGAGGTCATCCGCAAGGCCGGTATCAACCCGGTGGTCTGTGTCAACCGGTTCCATACCGACACCGATGCCGAATGCGCCATTGTTCGCAAGGCGGCTGAAGCCGCCGGCGCCCGCTGCGCCGAATCCACGCACTGGGCCGACGGCGGCGACGGCGCGCTGGAACTGGCTGACGCGGTTATCGAAGCCTGTGAAGAGGGCAATGACTTTGACTTCCTCTATCCCATCGACATGAAGCTCCGGGACCGCGTGGAGCGGATTGCCAAGGAAGTTTACGGCGCTGACGGCGTTTCCTGGGAACCCGAGGCGGAGAAAAAAGCCAAGATGCTGGAGGACGATCCCAAGTACGCTGACTACACCACCATGATGGTCAAAACCCACCTGAGTCTGACCCATGATCCGACTCTCAAGGGTGTTCCCAAGGGCTGGACGCTTCCCATCAGGGACGTGCTGATCTATTCCGGCGCCAAGTTCCTCTGCCCCTGCGCGGGAACAATCAGCCTCATGCCCGGCACCGGTTCCAACCCGGCTTTCCGGCGGATTGACGTTGACCCGGAAACCGGCAAGGTTCACGGACTGTTCTAAAACTTCTGGTTGGCATGTCATAGTAAAACAACAGGGTCCGGCCCGGCAGGGCCGGACCCTGTTGTTTTTTGCCAAGGCCGGACAGTTAACGGTATGGTCTGGAAACGATAAAATGCGCGTGTTATTGATCAATCCCTTTTATCCCGTTTCGGAAACCCCGTCGCCGCCGCTGGGGCTGGCCTATCTGGCGGCCGCGCTGGAAAATGCCGGTATGGAGGTAAGGGTTCTTGATTTTGTGGTTTATCCCTACAGTAAGACGGCCCTGGCCGCTGAGCTGAAGGCCTTTGCCCCCCATCTGGCCGGGGTAACGGCCGTTACCATGACCTTTGATCACGCCTCCCGGATCATCAGGGATATCAAGGCAATAGACAGTGGCATCCGAACGGTTATGGGTGGTCCGCATGTGTCCATGTGCGCCGAAACCACCCTGGCAGAGATCCGGGAGCTGGATCTGGTGGTGATTGGCGAGGCTGATGATACCATCATTGAGCTGACCCGGGCGGCTGACCAGGGCCGCCCCTGGGAAGAGATCCCCGGCCTGGTTTACCGGCAGGAAGGAGATATCCGGGCTACCCCGGTCAAGCCCTACCAGGTCGACGTCCGCAAGCTGCCGTTTCCGGCCCGTCATCTGCTGCCACTGGGACGATACCGTGCCCTGAACATGCCGGTCAGCATAACCACCAGCCGGGGATGTCCCTTTAAATGCATCTTCTGCGTGGGCCGCAAAATGGTCGGCGCCCGGGTCCGTTACCGCGATCCGGTGGCGGTGGTGGATGAACTGGAATATCTGCGGAGCCTGAATTTCAAACAGATTAATATCGCGGATGATTTGTTCACCGCCAGCAAAAAACATTGCCACGGGGTCTGCGATGAAATTATCCGGCGCCGCCTGCCAATTACCTGGTCTTCTTTCGCCCGGGTCGACACGGTCAACTATGATTTGCTGCGGAAAATGAAGGAAGCCGGTTGTACGGCGGTCAGTTTCGGGGTGGAGACGGCCAATCGCGATATTTTAAAAACCATCAGAAAAGGGATCACCATTGAGCAGGTGGTGGACGCCATTCAGGCCTGCACCCGGGCGGAAATTCTTCCTCATGCCTCCTTTATCCTGGGCCTGCCGGGGGAAACTCCGGAGACAGTGGCGGAAACAAGAAATTTTGGTGAAACCATCAAAGCCATGGGCGCTTCGTACGGTTTTCATCTCCTGGCTCCTTTTCCCGGTACCGAAATAAGGCAAAGAGCCCGGGAGATGGGCATTCATATCCTGTCGGATAGCTGGTCTGATTATCACGCCAACCGGGCTATCGTCGCCACTGACACGGTGGGTACAGATCTGTTTAACCAGATCGCCATTGAATGGGAACAGAAACTGGATATCTGGCTGGGTGAGATCAAGGAGAAAATGGAAGCCGGTCAAGCCTCCGCGGAAGAGGCCTGGCCGCTGGTCAGTCTTGAAAACACCGTCATTCATTACGATTTGATGATGAAGTCCAGCCTGGAACGCCGTGGTTTTTGGCGGGTTTCGCAGCCGGACGCCCCGACTGGTCAGCTGCTGGAGGAACTGGCCCGCCGGGTATATCAGGATACTGATTATCAGCTTGAGCGGGTTCGGGATGCCCTGGACTGGGCGCGGGAGAACGGCTGTCTGGTCTGCGATATTGATGCTGACCGGGTAAGCTGGCACTGGCAGGATCATCTCTGATGTGTTATACTGACAACTATGACACGTTTGGCCCTGAATTTATCCCGGCATTGCATTCAAACCGAGATAAAAAGTATTTACAAGCGGTTGCTGTCTGATTGCCTCAAATCCTCCGCGATTGATGTCGAAACAGAAACAAAAATCGGACTGCTGGTTCACGCCCTGGAAACATTTGATTTCGCCGGACTGCGCGCCGAATATCCCGAACTTGCCGGCGGGACCGAGGCGGAGGTGGACCTGATCCAGGAGGATACCGGCCGGATCCTGATTAAAACGGAAGACCGGGTCATCTTTCCCTGAGCTCGAAGATAACCCCGAGACGACCTGGCCATAATCCGGAAAGCCGGATGACGAGACTGTTTTTTTAACCGTCCTTCTTGACTTATCTGGGTGGTAAAATAAAATTAATATGCTATAATTAAAAATATCCGGGTTAAAACACCCGTTAAATTTTGATGTATTTGTAAAAAGTTTAAATTGGGACGGCAAAGTAAAAAGTTCAAGATCAGCTGACAAGCGGGGCGTCGCAAATCTCAAGGAATGGAACGTACTTAGCAGTACGTGACATGACGAGAGAGGCAGCGCAACGAAGCCGGCCGCCTTGCGGCAATCGGACTTTTTACGAAGCTGTCAAATTTTATCTCTCAGACGGGGTTTTGATATATGTTCATGGGTATTTTCGGTAACTTTCTGCAAGCCATAGCGGTTGTCCTGAACATGGTCCTGACCATTTACATGTGGATCATCATCGCCCAGGCTGTTTTGTCCTGGGTCAGCCCGGACCCGTTTAATCCCATCGTCCGGATTATCAACAATCTGACCGAGCCGTTGCTGCACTGGGTCCGGTCGAGGTTGCCGGTGATGTTCGGGGGAATTGATCTTTCACCGCTTGTGGTTATTCTCGGGATCGTGTTTCTCCAACAGTTTGTAGTCAACAGCCTGTTTATGATGGCGCAGCGAATGTAAATCAAGTTTTTGTCAACAGGGCGAGGCTGGTCTGATCTGCTGGAAAAAAACAGAAGCCAGCGCCGGCCGCGGTCGTTTGAACCGGTTTTTTCAGGGGGTAGTAATGGCAAAGATTGACGCTTTTTTTAAATTAATGCACGAACAGGGGGCTTCTGACCTGCATCTGGTCAGCGGGCTGCAGCCGGCTCTGAGGATCCGGGGTGATATTGAGCGGGTAAAATACGATGTTCTGGAAGAAGATTCCTTGCGCGCCATGCTTTATGAGATTACCCCGGAAGAGAAGGTCAAGCTTTTTGAAGAGACCGGGGACGTTGATTTCGGCTACGAGATTCATGGTCTGGCCCGTTACCGGGTCAATTTCTACATGCACCGGGCCGGCGTCGGCGCTGTTTTCCGGGAGATTCCCAGTACTATTCTGACCACGGCTCAATTAGGACTTCCCAATGTTCTGGCCAAGCTGGCCGGTTTACCGCGGGGCCTGGTTCTTTTGACCGGCCCGACCGGCAGTGGTAAATCCACCACCCTGGCCGCCATCATCGACGAAGCCAATCGGACCCGCAAAGATAATATCATTACCATCGAAGATCCCATTGAATTCGTGCATCAGCCCCGGCTGTGCACGGTCAGTCAGCGGGAAGTGGGGCTTCATACCAAGTCCTTTTCCGCGGCTCTTCGCGGCGCTCTCCGCGAGGATCCGGACATCATTCTGGTGGGTGAGATGCGGGATCTGGAAACAACGGCCCTGGCCATCGAGGCCGCCTCAACCGGACATCTTGTGTTCGGCACGGTTCATACCACCAGCGCCGCCAAGACTGTGGATCGCATCATCGAAATATTCCCGGCCGAACAGCAGGGGCAGATCCGGTCCACCCTGGCTGACGGCATCCGAGCGGTTGTTTCCCAGGTTTTGTTTAAGCGGATCGATAAAGTCGGCCGTTGCGTGGCCCCGGAAATACTTATTGCCACCCCGGCGGTCCGCAACCTGGTCCGGGAAGGCAAAACCCACCAGGTTCCTTCCGCCATTCAGACCGGGAAGAAATACGGCATGCAGCTTTTAGATGACGCCATTATGAATCTTTATCATAAAGGCTGGATCGCCTCCGAGGAAGCCTATGCCAAAGCCAATGACAAGGCCCAGTTCCGTTCCTTTTTGAAAAACCCGCCGGCTGATTTTACCGAAGCTTAATACCGGCCAGTTTCGGGATGAGTAATTATGCAGAAAACTGAAATTGATTTTATCTTGACCAGGCTGCTGGATGCTTACGAAAATGTCTCTGATATCAACATGACCGTGGGCAAGCCTTTTCAGGTGGAAAGTTCCGGGGAGTTGATTCAGGTGGACATCGGCAACGGCCTGAAACCCCTGACACCTTACCAGACAGAGGTGTTTGCCCTGACCATGATCGACCATGACCGCCGGCTGACCGAAGTACTGCTGGCTACCGGCTCATGCGACTTGTCCTATTCCCTGCCCGGCAAGGCCCGCTTCAGGGTAAATGTTTTTTCCCAGTCAGGTCAGTATTCCATCGTTTTAAGACGGCTGGAGTCATCAATTCCGACCATTGACGGCCTTCAGTTGCCCGAGATTTTTTACCAGATAGCCCAGGAAAAAAACGGCATCGTCTTCTTTACCGGGGCTACCGGCACCGGTAAGACCACCTCTCTGGCCGCCATTCTGGAAGATATCAACGAAAAGCAGTCGGTACACGTTGTTACCCTGGAAGATCCGGTGGAATACATGCATCCGCATAAGAAGGCCACTTTTAATCAGCGGGAAATCGGATTGGATTTCGATACCTTTCTCAATGGACTGCGTTCGGCCTTGCGCCAGGCCCCCAAGGTTATCCTGGTGGGTGAGATGCGGGACAAAGAATCCATTGAAATCGGGCTGCGAGCCGCGGAAACCGGCCATCTTGTCCTGACCACCCTTCATACGGTTGATGCCGGCTCAACCATCAACCGTATCCTGGGAATGTTTGACGTGGACGAGGAACATCAGATCCGGATCCGCCTGGCCGAGACTCTCAAATGGGCGGTCTGTCAGCGCTTGCTGCCCCGGGTCGGTGGCGGCCGGGTGCCCGCTTTTGAAATTATGGGTACCAATCTGCGCGTCAAGGATACCATCCTGAACGGGGAAGGCGAAGGCCGGACCTATTATGAAATTATTCAGCAGAACGTGGCCTTTGGCATGTCGACCTTTGATAGTTGCATGACCGAGCTGTTTGCCGAAGGCCTGATTACCGAGGATACCGCCCGAGCCTATGCCTCCCGGAAAGGCGTGATCGGCCGGGGTATTGATTCCATCAAAAGCGCCCGCGGCGAAGCAACTACTGAAATTGAGGGCCTGGAGCTGGACAGAAAGTACGAAAAGAAGAAGAATAAATAATTCTTCAGACACAGGAGCGGATATAGATTATGAAGATCAGTTGCGAAGAGTGCGGCACCGGTTTTAAAATTGCGGATGAAAAACTGCCGGAAGGAAAAACCGTGTCAGTGCGTTGCCCCCAATGCAAGACCAGAATGTCGGTTACCGGTCCAGCCCGGCAACAGGCACCGGAAGCCAAGGCGTCCGACGCCGGAGGCGCTTTTGGTTTTGCTGAAGTCGCGGATGAGACAAAATACGATGCTTCTGAAAAGCCCTTTGATTTTATCGAAGAAGAAGGCGAAACCGCTCTGATCTGTGAATCTGACCCCCCCATCCGGGAGGCCGTCCGGAATGTCCTGGATTTCATGGAGTATCATATTTCAGAAGCCAGTGATACCCGGGACGCTTTGAAGAAAATGCGTTACCATAGATATGATCTGGTGGTTGTTAACGACTCCTTTTCTTCCCGCTCGCCGGATTCAAACGGCGTGCTTATCTACCTGGAGCGGCTTAAGATGAAAACCAGGCGTCAAATGTTCACGGTTATGATGACCAAGCGGTTTAAAACCATGGATGCCATGGCCGCCTTTCAGAAGAGCGTCAACCTGATCGTTAATGTTGACGATATCAAGCATTTTGAAAAAATTTTAAAACGGTCTCAATCCGATTTCGATCAATTATACCGGGTCTTCAGGGAAACCCAGAAAGATCTGGGGTTGTTATAGCCTGAGCCGGAATATTCAGTGTCAGGATAGCGAATAAAGCCATGCGCCCCGATGCCTCGCCATACACCTGCCGCCACTACCGGGAAGAGATGATGCTTCTTAAAATGCAGCATCGGCTGGAAAATGATGATCTGGGGCCGGAGGAAAGGCAAGCTCTTCAGGAAACCGTCACCCGCCTCAGGCAAAAGATGGGGATGGATTGATCCCGGTTTGTGGAACCGAAATCGCAAGCAAACTCGTTGTAAAATACGTCAGATCAGTTTTCCCCTGCCATGCTGTTGACCGCGGCGATGATTCTCAGTCCTTCCAGCGTCAAATCCGGCTCCACTGTATCAATGACGGTGGAGACCTCGGCAATCAGTCCGGCCAGGCCGCCGGTGGCGATAACCGGACAGGACCCGCCTGTTTCCAGTTGCAGTCGCGACACGATACCATCCACCAGCCCGGCGTAACCGAAAATAATACCGGATTTGATGCTTTCGGCCGTGTCCCGCCCCATAACCACCGGCGGCGGGGTGAGCAGATCAACGCGGGGCAGCTTGGAGGCGTTTTTAAACAGGGCTTCGGAGGCGATGGCCAGCCCGGGGGCAATGGCACCACCCAGGTATTCACCTTTTTCGGAAACCAGGTCAAAGGTGATGGCGGTACCGAAATCCACCACGATCAAGCGGGTTTTATATTTCTGGTAGGCGGCCACGGCGTTGACAATCCGGTCGGCGCCTACTTCCGACGGGTTGGCGTACCTGATGGGCATGTCCGGATAGGTGGTGGCCTTAACCCAGAGGGGCTCGCGTTGGAGGTATTTTTTGCAGAAATTGGCGTAAATACGCTCTATCGGCGGCACTACTGAGGAGATAATGGTTTTGGTGACGCTTTTAAAAGCGATGCCGGCGCCGGAAAACAAGTTAGCCACCAGCACACTCAACTCATCCTCAGTGGTGTTTTTTTCCGTGCGCAGTCGCCAGCTGCAAATCAGGCGGTCCTCTTCAAAAAGACCGATAACGGTATTGGTGTTGCCGATATCGATTACGAGCAGCATCGGGTTTTCGCCTTTTCGGGTTATAAAATTAATGGCCGTTGTCGGGGGCGGTTCGCACGGCCTCAAGGAAGCGCACTGTTGTCCTGGTAGCGGCCACGTCATGGACCCTGACGATAGCGGCCCCGCCCAGAATGGCGGCGGCCACCGCTGTCTGAGTACCGGCGGTTACGGTCGGTGAGTTGGGCGGCAGGTCCTTATCAGGGCCTTCTGCCAGGGTTCTGCGAATAAAAGCTTTGCGGGAGACGCCCGCCAGGATCGGCAGTCCAGGCTGGTTCAAGTCGGATAAACGTTTCAACAGGGTTAAATTGTGGCTGACGGTTTTGCCGAAACCGAAACCAGGATCGACTATGAGTTTGGAACGGTCCACTCCCAGTTTTCGGGCTCTTTCAACGGCATCCTCAAAAAATTCAATAACTTCACGGACGACGTTGTCGTAGGTGGGTGCTTTTTGCATGGTTCTGGGGGTACCCTGCATATGCATCAAAATAAGCGGCACCCCGGCGGCGGCGGCCAGGGCACCCAGGTCCGGATCATGTCGCAGCGCGCTGATATCATTGATAATGGAGGCGCCGGCTTGCAGTGCTGCTTCGGCTACCGGGGCCTTGGTGGTGTCAATGGACAAAGGGATGTCGTGGCGGGCGGTTAGATGCTCAATAACCGGAGCAGTGCGGTCGATTTCCACTTCCGGCGGCACTGGTTCGGAAAACGGTCGGGTGGATTCCCCGCCGATATCAAGGATATCTGCTCCTTCGGCGATCAATCGTTCGGCTTGACGCAGGGCGTCGTCGAATTTCTCAAATTTACGCCCGTCGGAAAAGGAATCGGGGGTGGGATTGAGTATGCCCATGATCAGCGGACGCCCGCCCAGCTCCAGGACATGGTTGCCCCAGGCCAGGGTGGTCACGGAATTACGGTGCATGGCTGTTTTTCAACGCTCCCTTTGGTCCTGATCGGTTTCTTGGTCGGTTTCGTCAGAATCATCATCAGCGCCTTTTTCCGGGGAAGCAGATTCCGCCGGAGCGTCGCTTTGTGAACTGTCGGCGCCGTCAGTTGGCGCGGTTGACTCCCCCGTGGCTTCAGCCTCAGTCCCGGCCGGATCTTCCGGCCGGCTCTTTTCCGGAGTCGGGCTCCAGAGCTCGATGCCCGGCCGCAGAGATCGTATCAGTTCGTCCAGCTCCACGCCTATGACGGTCTCTTTTTCCAGCAGCAGATCGGCCAGGTTGTGGAGAATATCCATATTGTTGCTTAACAGGGAGTGGGCTTTGTCGTAACTCTGATTGATAAGATTGAGGATTTCTTCATCAATTTTTCTGGCCGTATCTTCCGAATAATCCCGGTGCTGCGCGATCTCCCGTCCGAGAAAGATCTGTTCGTCGCTGCTGGTGGCGTAAGATAGCAGCCCCAGGTTTTCGCTCATGCCCCAGGAACGGATCATCTTCTGGGCGATATCGGTAGCCTGTTTTATGTCATTGGCGGCACCGGTACTGATGCGATTAAAGACCAGCTCCTCGGCGACGCGGCCGCCGAAAGAAATGGACAGTTCATTAAGGAGATGGTCCTTGAATTTGAAGTCCCGTTCCTCCGGCAGGAACCAGGTTACACCACCGGCATGTCCCCGGGGAATGATAGTGATTTTATTGACTGAATCGGTCTCCGGCAGCAGCCGGGCCACGATGGCGTGGCCGGCTTCATGGAAAGCCGTGATTTTGCGGTCCTCCTCCTTGATGACCTTGGATTTTCGCTCCAGCCCCATGTAAATTTTATCTTTGGCGTCTTCAAAATCAAGACGGTCGATTTTTTCCTTGTCTCTTTTGGCGGCATACAGGGCGGCTTCGTTGACCAGGTTCTCCAGGTCAGCCCCGGAAAAACCGGGTGTTCCCTTGGCAAGATTTTCCACGTTGACATCATCTGAGACCGGAATTTTTTGGATATAGACAGTCAGGATAGCCAGTCGGCCCCGAATATCCGGCAGCGGTACCACTACCTGGCGGTCAAACCGTCCCGGCCGCAGCAAGGCCGGATCCAGCACATCCGGCCGGTTGGTGGAAGCTACCAGAATAACTCCTTCGTTGGATTCAAACCCGTCCATTTCTACCAGCAGCTGATTGAGGGTCTGTTCCCGCTCATCGTGACCGCCGCCCAGGCCGGCTCCCCGGTGTCTGCCGACGGCGTCGATTTCGTCAATATAAATAATGCAGGGGGCGTTTTTCTTGCCCTGCACGAACAGATCCCGCACCCGCGAAGCGCCGACCCCGACAAACATTTCCACAAAATCGGAGCCGCTGATACTGAAAAAAGGCACTCCCGCTTCGCCGGCAATGGCCCGGGCCAGCAAAGTTTTGCCGGTTCCCGGAGAACCGACCAGCAGAACACCCTTGGGAATACGGCCCCCCAGGCGGGTAAACTTTTTAGGGTCTTTTAAAAAATCAATAACCTCGGTAACTTCTTCCTTGGCCTCGTCAATGCCGGCCACGTCGTCAAAGGTGACTTTAGTGGGACCGTCAGACAGGAGCCTCGCCCGGCTTTTGCCGAAAGACAGGGCCTTGCCGCCACCGGATTGCATCTGGCGCATGAAGTAAATCCAGATGGCGATCAACAGTATCATGGGCAGCCAGGAGATGAGCGCTGACATGAACCAAGGCGCTTCCGCCGGTGGCTTGGCTTCAATGGAAACATCCTTGTCCCGCAGGTGTTTAATCAATTCGTTGTCATCCGGGGCGTAAATTTTGTATTCTTCTCCATTTACGTTGGTGGCGTAAATATGAGAACCTTGTATGACGGCTTTATCGATGGCATTGCTTTCCACCATGGTCAGGAACTGTGAATAGTTTAAGGTTTTTTCCTGCTGTTTCTGCTGCTGATTGAATATGTTGTATAGCATTACCATCATCAGGATGATGACCAGCCAGAGCGCCATATTTTTAAAAAATTGGTTGTTCAAAAAAAATTCCTCCTGCCAGCTGACGTGAGCCTGGCTACTGGGTTGTCTGCTTGCCGGGCGGCTATGGTCCGGTTCGACCGGTCCGTCCGGAATGAAGATTTCAGCCGGAAAGACCAGAGAAATAGCTGCGGCCAATACTGATGGCTTGGTAAAAAGTCCAATTGCCGCAAGGCGGCCGGCTTCGTTGCAGCGTATTTCTCGGAATTTCACGTACTGCTGAGTACGCTGCATTCCCTCGAAAAACTCTGCGCCTTGATCCTGAACTTTTTACTTTGCCATCCCAATTTGGACTTTTTACGAGACCGTAAATATTATTGACGGCTTCTGAAAATAACATATCAGGCTTGCGAAGCTTTTAATTTTATATTACCTAAATATAATCAGTGTCGTTAAAAAGGCAAGGAAAAATAAGAGGCTTGATCTGACCTAAGGGCCGGAAAAATATCCTTCCGGTTGACCCCGATGGCGGTCGGGGCAGCCTGGAGCGGTTTTCTGTTGAGGGGATAACCGAAGGAATATTTTGCGTAACATGATATATTTTTCTTGCATCCTGGTGTTCAGACCGTTATTATTAAAAATTTTAGATGTGATATAGATTGATTTTTCAGGGGATCGGCAGCTGAAGGGCTGCGGGTTGTGACCGGTGAGGTTCGGTGAGGCTCGGGGCTGGGGCGGTGCTGGTTCCCGGCGACAAGAACAGGAACAATAAGGAGGTCGGCATAGCTAAGAAAAAGAAACAACGGATCAATGTTAACCGGGATATCAAGGCTAAAGAAGTCCGCGCCATTGATGATGAGGGTAATCAACTGGGCATCCTCCCCCTGCACCGGGCTCTGGCAGCAGCCGATGAAAGAGGCCTTGACCTGGTGGAAGTGTCGCCGGCCGCCGATCCGCCGGTTTGCAAAATCATGGATTATGGGCGGTATAAGTATGAGCAGACCAAGAAGAACCAGGAAGCCAAGAAAAAACAGGCCACGGTTCATTTAAAAGAGGTCAAGGTCCGGCCCAAAACAGATACTCATGATCTGGAAACAAAAATCAGGATGATCCGCCGGTTTCTGGAGAAAAAAGACAAGGTCAAGGTAAGCGTCTTTTTTCGCGGAAGAGAGATTGCGCTTTCTAATAAAGGAACGGAATTATTGCAAATGATTGCCGCAGAAACCGAGGACGTGGCCCAGGTTGAATTTTCGCCCAAATTTGAAGGGCGCTATCTGTTCATGATTCTGGCGCCCCGGACCTGATCCGTTCCTGCTTCATGCTGATAAGTCATTCGTTATACTATAAATAGTTAAAGAGGATATCATGCCGAAAATTAAAACCAATCGTGCCGCCGCCAAGCGCTTCAAAAGGACTGAAACCGGAAAATATGTCTACGCCAAATCACATGGAAGCCATATTCTGACCAAAAAAACGCGGAAACGCAAACGGTCGTTGCGCAAAACCCATATTTGCGATGCTGTCAACAATAAAGAGTTGAAACGGCTGCTCCCTTATATGTAGGCGGCGTGCTGGCCTTTCCGGCCGGTCGTTTTGAAGTCGGAGGGGATGTTTGAAAAAAGGAGATGTATCATGCGGGTAAAAAGAGGATATAAAGCAAGACGCCGCAGGAAAAAGGTCTTGAAGCTTGCCAGGGGACACCGGGGAGGCAGAAGCAAGCTTTTCCGGACCGCTGCCAGTTCTGTCGACAAGGCGCTGGTCTATGCCTATCGTGATCGCCGCCAGCGTAAACGTGATTTCCGGCGGCTCTGGATCGCGCGGATTAACGCGGCCGTGCGTATGAACGGCCTCAGTTACAGCCGGTTTATTCACGGTTTGAAAAAAGCGGGTGTTGAGCTGGACCGCAAGGTTCTGGCGGAACTGGCCATTTCAGATCCCGGCGGTTTTACCCGGATCACTGATCTGGCAGCGGAGAATCTGTAGTCCGGTTGCGGACTGGTGGAACCGGCTGGTGGCTCCCCGGGGAAGTAACCCCAGGGGAACCGGACGACCGCCCGGATTGTGTTAAGTGTTGTAATTTCAGGGTATCATCCGGGTAATGCCGAGGCAGTACGGGAAAAGTAAATCTGCGGAGAGTCTCAAAAACAAAAGCGCAAGTGAAACCATCAATAGACGAGATTAAACAGGAAGCGCTGGCAGCAGTCCAGGCGGCTGAAGACGCGGAGACCCTGGAGGCGCTGGCGGTAAAATACCTGGGCAGAAAAGGAGCGGTTACCCTTTTTTTAAGACGGATCGCGGAACTGCCGGAAAAGGAACGACCCATAGCCGGTCAGAAGGCCAACGCGGTCAAGCAGGAAATCCAGAAAGCGATGGATGCTGCCCGGGCTCGGCTGGAGCAGGATCGGGCCGGCATCCGGCGCATTGACGTCTCCCTGCCCGGCCGGCCGGCCGGTCGCGGCACTCTTCACCCCATTACCCGAATAAGCCTGGAAATTTGTGATATTTTTACGAAAATGGGCTTCGCTGTGGTGGAAGGCCCGGAAATTGAAACCGATTATTACAATTTCGAGGCCTTGAATATCCCCCCTCACCACCCCGCCCGGGATATGCAGGACACCTTTTATATTTCCGACAATACGGTTTTAAGAACCCACACTTCCCCGACCCAGCCCCGGGTTATGGAGAAACAGGATCCCCCGGTGCGGATTGTCGCTCCCGGCAAGGTTTACCGTTGCGACTCCGACGTCACCCATACCCCCATGTTTCACCAGGTGGAAGGCCTGCTGGTGGACCGGGCCGTGTCTTTCGGAGACCTCAAGGGAACCCTGACGGCTTTCATTCACCGCATCTTTGACCGTGATACCAGCCTGCGGTTCCGGCCCAGTTATTTCCCCTTTACCGAGCCCAGTGCCGAAGTTGATATCCGTTGCGTAGCCTGTAAAGGAAAGGGCTGCCGGATCTGTTCCCTTACCGGCTGGCTGGAAATTCTGGGCGCCGGCATGGTTCACCCGGCGGTGTTTGAAAATATCGGTTATGACACCTCTGTTTATTCGGGTTTCGCCTTCGGCATGGGGGTGGAGAGGATAGCCATGCTGAAATATAATATTAACGATACCCGACTGTTTTTTGAAAATGACATTCGGTTTTTAAGGCAGTTTTAGCGATGCAGGTCAGTCTCAGCTGGTTAACAGAATACGTCCCGGTAACTCTCAGTGAGGCCGAGCTTTCCGAAGCTCTGACCATGACAGGGCTGGAAGTGGAGGGCTGGTTTGACCGGTATGAATATCTGGATAAAATTGTTACCGGCCGTATCGTGGAAGTTTCTGCTCACCCCGATGCCGACCATCTCAGAATTTGCCGGGTAGTTGCCGGAGAGGACCAATATACGGTTGTCTGTGGCGCTGCCAACGCCTCTGAAAGTCTGGTCACGGCGCTGGCACTGCCTGGCGCTGAATTGCCCGGCGACGTGACCGTTAAAAAGGGTAAGATCCGGGGAGCTGTTTCCGATGGCATGCTCTGCAGCGAGGCGGAATTGGGACTCGGCCCGGATGCCTCCGGCATCATGGCCCTGGATCCGACCGTGGCCGACGGGCAATCGCTGGGCCGAGCCCTGTCTCTGTCCGACCCAATCCTGGAGATTGATTTGACCCCGAACCGGCCGGACTGCCTCAGCATCATCGGCGTGGCCCGGGAAGTGGCCTTTTTTTCCAAAGCCGTCGTCAGTCCCCCGGAAATTGAACTGAGCGAGTCCGGGCCTGAGGTCACCGAGTGTACCTCCGTTACCATCGACGATCCGGATCTGTGTTCCCGGTACGTCGCCCGGGTGGTGGTGGATATTACCGTCGGCCCCTCCCCTTTCTGGCTTCAGGACAGACTCCTCTCCGTGGGCTTGAAACCCATCAATAATATTGTCGATATCACTAATTTTGTCATGATGGAAACCGGTCAGCCCCTGCACGCCTTTGACCTGGACCGGTTGTCCCAAAACCGCATTGTAGTCCGCCGGGCCGGGGAGAAAGCCTCTTTTACCACTCTGGATGGCAAGGAGCGGCAATTGCTTCCGGACACGCTCATGATCTGCGACGCTGACAAGCCGGTGGCCATTGCCGGAGTAATGGGCGGCCTCAATTCGGAGATCGGGCCGGATACCCGGCGGGTCCTGATTGAAAGCGCCTGCTTTCATCCCGCCAGCATCCGGAAAACAGCTAAAAATTTGAACCTGAGCAGCGACGCTTCCTATCGCTTTGAGCGCGGCGTCGATCCTATGGGGACGGTGACAGCCGCCGATCGGGCGGCCCAATTAATGGCCGAACTTGCCGGCGGCCGGTTGGCCCGGGGGCTCATTGATAATCATCCCCGGCCGGCCAAGCCCCGGCAGATTTCAGTCAGTCCGGCTGCTTTGAATCAGCGACTGGGCACTGCTTTCACGGTCGATGACATAGCTGGCTTTCTGAGGGCCGTGGAGTTCGGAGTTGCACCGGAGGGTCCGGATAAACTGTTGGTCAGCGTGCCGTCTTTCCGGGTGGACGTGGAACGGCCGGAAGACATTTCCGAAGAAGTGGCCCGCTTGTGGGGGTATAACAGGATTCCGGTGACTTTTCCTTCGATCAGTCTTGATGGCGGGGGAGCGGAAACGGTTTTCGCGCGCAAGGCCCGCCTTAAGGAGTTGATGGCCGGGTTCGGCTTTATGGAAACCGTCAATTACAGCTTTATCAGCCGGGAAGCCGGTGAAGCCATGAATTTTTCCGAAGATTCCGGACTGGCCGTTCCGATTGAAATTTTAAATCCCCTGGCCAGCGACCAGTCGGTCATGCGGACTTCCCTGATCCCCGGATTGCTGCTGACCATGAGGCACAATCTGGCGCAACAGATCAAAGACATGAAGTTATTCGAAATCGGCCGGGTTTTCTGGCCGCGGGAACAGGCCGGACTGCCGCGGGAACCGGATATGATGGCCGTTTTGCAGACCGGCCGAAGGCGCCCCCGGACCTGGCTGGCGCCGGCGGCCGAGAGTGATTTTTATGATTTAAAAGGGGTTTGTGAAAGCCTGTTGGCCGCTCTGAAGGAGGACCCGCCCGTTTTTACGGCGTTGCCGGATGAGTTGTGTTCTTTCACCAAACCGGGTTATACCGCCCGGGTCGAGATAAACGGTACTGAGATCGGCCTGGTCGGGGAGGTGTCGCCGCGGGTTCTGTCCGGGCTGGGTATCAAGCAATCTGCTTTCGTCTGGGAATTTAATCTGTCGATCCTGTTGCCTCTGCTGGGGGGGCAGCCGCAAATGCGCCCTCTGCCGCGTTTCCCGGCGGTGAGCAGAGACATTACCATTATAGTTGATGCCGGGGTGGAAGCCGGCCAGGTTTTGAATTTTCTTGCCACCGCCAACCAGGAGCTGGTAGAATCAGTAGACATGCTGGATGTCTATGAGGGTCAGCCAGTCCCGGAAGAAAAAAAGAGTCTTTCCATGCGGGTCGTCTATCGTTCCGCGGATAAGACCTTGAAAGACAAGCATGTTAATCGCGTTCATTCCGAAATTGCCGATCGTTTGATTAAAGCGTTTTCCGCTGATCTGCCGGCGTGAGAAGACGGGGTAACCAGACCCGGGGCGACAGGACGCCGCGATCGCCGGAAGTAAAGGCTGCGACACCATGCCGGACAAAAGCGACGATACCACCTTGTCCCTGATTCCCGCTGAATTTGTGGATGACGGCGCTGCTTCAGAAAAACCCGTGAAGGCGGGTAAATTGTATTATCGCATCGGTGAGGCCTGTAGTCTTACCGGCGTGCCGGCGCATGTTCTTCGCTTCTGGGAATCTGAATTCCCCCAGATCAGACCCCGGCGAACCAAGTCCGGCCAGCGCTTATACACTCAGGCGGATATCAAGCAGGTTCTGAAGGTGAAAAATCTGGTCCATGAAAAAAAATTCACCATCAAGGGGGCCAGAAAACATCTGCGAACCGGGGTCGGCTCCCAGGATGACCTGCTTAAAGAAATCGCGGCCGAGCTGGAATCAATTCGCGATATGCTGAGTTAAAACAGCTTTTCGGAAAGGTACCCCGGCGATACACCGGAAATTTTTTCCCGCAAGCTATCCTGGCCCTGGCCGCCGGAAATTGATATTGACATCAAGGTCTCAGGTTAGTAAATTAAGTCAGAATGCGCCCGTAGCCCAGGGGATAGGGCGTCAGCCTCCGGAGCTGAAGATCGCAGGTTCGAATCCTGCCGGGCGTACCATTTTTTTGCAACCCGCGGCAGTCTCCGGCAGCGGTTAGCGGGCTTCCCCTTTTTCGTCTTTTCCCGTTTTTTAATAATATATCGTGGCCGGTTGAAATCCCTCTTCATGGCAAATTTCAAGCTCACCATAGAATATGACGGCAGTGGTTATCATGGCTGGCAGAGACAAAAGGGCGATGTCACCATTCAGGAAACCCTGGAAGAGGCTCTGGCGACCATGGCGCGGCAGCCGGTTAAGCTGGCCGGCTCCGGCCGCACCGATGCCGGCGCGCACGCCCTGGCCCAGACGGCCAGTTTCCATTGTCAGACCCGCCTGCGACCGGAAAACTTTCAAAACGGTTTAAACAGCCTCTTGCCGGACGATATCGTTGTCACCGGCTGTGAACTCGTGCCGGATGATTTCCATGCCCGCTACAGCGCCGTCAAAAAAACTTACCATTACTGGATTCTTAACCATTCTGAACCCAGCGCCATCTGGCGCCGGTATGTCTGGCATATCCGGCAGCCCCTGAACGTGGAGGCCATGAAACAGGCTTTGTCCATGATCGTCGGCGAGCACGACTTCAAGTCCTTTGAAAGCTCCGGCAGTCCCAGGAGCAGCACGGTCCGGCGGATTTTGGAAGCCACGGTGGCTGAAAAAAGAAAAAGCTGTCTGAGAATTGAAATAACAGCGGACGGCTTTTTGCGTTACATGGTCAGAAACATAATTGGTACCCTGGCCGAAATCGGGCGGGGGAAAAGAGCGGCGGCAACCATGCCGACCGTGCTGGCCGCCCGGGACCGGTCCCTGGCCGGCGTCACCGCTCCGGCCGGAGGTCTGTTTCTGGTGAAGGTTTTTTACGCCGGGGAAGTTGGCGCGGGCTTGAATAATCGGTCCGCCGCCGGGGCTCCTGGTGATAATCCGGACAGGGCGGATCGTCAGGAGTGATTGCCGGTGCCATAAATTTCTGGTCGCCGGTTGGGCAGGAAATAACGCATGTCATGGCCGCGGATTCTTTCCAGCTCAGCGGCTGACAGATCCGCCACCAGCATTCCGTCCGAGGTCAGCGTCCTGGACTGAACCTCTCCGGATGGCCCCAGGGCCAGCGCCAGGCCGGGAAATTCCAGCCCGGCGCCATTTTCGCCGCATTGGTTGCAGGCCACGATGAAGAGGCTGTTGTCAAAGGCTCTGCCCGGCAAATGACGCATCCAGGAAACCAGTTTTTCGCGGGCGCTGTGGCGGGGCGAAGCGTGTGGCATGAAAAGGATTTCCGCTCCGTCCAGGGCCATTCGGGTGGACAGTTCCGGAAAATGAGCGTCATAACAGAGCTGCATCCCAAAGGTAGTCCGGGATGACTCCAGGGAGACCAGGGGGACCCGCTGGCCGCCGTTAAAAACAGGTTTTTCCGGGGGAGCAATATGCAGTTTTTCGTATACCGTCACCGCTCCCTCCGGCTGAATCGCCAGGTGACAAGCGGCCCAACGGTCATCACGGCCGCTTGGCCGGACTGTTCCGGCCAGAATGGTCATGCCGGTGGAAGCGGCCAGCGCGGATAATTCAGCCACTATCTGTTCATAACAGCCGGCCGCCGCTTCATATCGGGCCTGATCCAGGCAATAGCCGGAGATGTTTAATTCGGGAAAACAGACGATCGACGCCCCGGTAGCACGGGCCCGCGCCACCCAATGGGCTGTTTTGTCAAGATTATAGCGAATTTCCCCGACAGGGCAATGACAGGTTACCGCCGCGACGCGCAGGTCTTCCATGGTCTGTTCCTTTTTTTCCGACTTTATGGCGACGGCCCGGCCCTATGCGCCCAATCCCATGGTAAAGCCGAAGCAGTCCGGTTTATTTACAGGTTGAATTCCGCCCTTATTTTAAACACGGCCGTGGCGGGCAGATTGAATATCTCTTTAATGCCGGTCTGGCGAGAAATTTCAGCCAGGTTTCGGTCGATTGTTTCCAGCGAGGGGGCGATAAAAGTAAACCAGACATTAAAGTGGTTCTCCCGGATATAATTATGGGTAACTCCGGAATAAGCGTTGACTGTCCGGGCGAACAAGGGGAGGTCTTCTTCCGGTACCCGGGCCGCGCACAGCGTGCTGACATAACCCAGCTTTTCGGGGACAAAATTGGCGCCGATGCGGCGGATGACTCCCCGCTCCTTTAATCGGCTGATCCGAGTCAGAACGTCATCCTCGGACAGCCCCAACCGCCCGGCAATGACTTGATAAGGGCGCTGGGCCAGAGGGAAGTCGGATTGGATAGCGTTTATGAGGCGTCGATCAAGGTCATCAAGGTCCATATAAGCCGTTCCATAAAAAAAGCCCTGGTTATGAAATAACACAGGGCTTTTTATGTCGTTAACTTGCGGTAATTGCTGGTGTCATAGACGCTTCCGGTCTTAGACACATCCGGTCGGTTTAGGAAGACCAGCCATTTTACAGGCTCCTTTGCCCGGTCCAGAAGGAAACAATTCATAGATGTGTTTGAGTTTAAATCCGGTCAGCTTGGAGAGAATACGAACCATCGGAGCGATACCGTTTTTTTCGTAATAGTCCTGAAGCACCTGGATCACCTTGCGGTGCTCCTCATTAAGTTCTTCGATGCCCTCTTCTTTTTTGACCAACTGAACCCATTCTTCACAGAAGTCATCATAGGATTCAATGAAGCCGTCTTCATCCACCGTGAATGTTTTGCCCTGAAATTCTACTGTAGCCATGTAAGAAACCTCCTTTAAAGTTTATAAATAACCCACTTTGATTTCTATTTTAATATACACTAAATTTTTTATTATATGGATATCGGAGTTGTTTGTCAATAAAAAATATCTTCGAATTATTTAATACTCTTTGGGCGTCTGGTTCAGCTGGGACAAGGTAAACACCGGCCCGTCTTTGCAGACCAGCTCTTTGCCGATGTTGCACCGGCCGCACATGCCGATGCCGCATTTCATACGATTTTCCAGGGACATGATAATGTTGTCATGGGCGTAGCCGAGCTTTTCCAGCACCGGCAGGGTAAACTTGATCATGACCGGGGGGCCGCAGATAATGGCGTAGCTGTCCGCACCACCCTCGGGCGCGTGTTCTTCAACTATCGGCGGCACGAAACCGACATGATATTTCCAGTCCGGATCATCGGTGCCATCGACGGTAATGTGCATGTTGATATCGTCCCGTTTCTCCCATTCGGCCAGTTCCTCCAGGTAGAGCAGCATGCCCGGGGAGCGGGCGCCGTAAACCACGTCGATGTTGCCGTAATCTCCCCGGTGGGCCGGATCCAGCAGGTAGATAATGGAGGAACGCAGGGTGGTAAAGGCAAAGCCGCCGCCCACGATGAGGATATTTTTACCCTTCAGCGTTTCCCAGGGGTACCAGTTGCCCAGCGGTCCCCGGATACCCATGATATCACCTGCTTGCATGCTGTGCAGGGCGGTGGTAACCACCCCGGCCCGGTTGACGGTAAACTTTACAAAACCCTTTTCCACCGGAGAAGAGGCGATCCCGATGGGGATTTCTCCCTGGCCGGTGACCGACAGCTCGGCGAATTGTCCGGCATGGTAGTCGAATCGTTCTTCATCTTCGGGATTCACGAACACGAAGGTGAAAGTCTTCAGGGTGCGGTCTTCGGTTTCATCTTTTATATCGTCAATGCGAACCGGGTAGGGCCAATAGGGATTGTTCATGTCGTCTCTCCTGCCTGTGCACTCTGCGGGGCGGGCTGGTAGTTATTCATTCGTTCGCAGACCGAGCGGATATCGATATTGACCGGGCATTGCCGGACACAGCGGCCGCAGCCGGTGCACATAACGCCTTGTTCGTATTTATCCACAAAATATTTCAGTTTATGCATGAATCGCTGCCGGACGCGTTGCGTCTTCTCACCACGAGGGTTGTGGCCGGTGGTATGTTTCGTAAACAGGGGATACATGCAGCTGTCCCAGATGCGGAGACGTACGCCGTTTTTACCGTAGTTTTCGTCCTGGATGTCGAAACACCAGCAGGTGGGACAGAGATAGGTGCAGGTCCCGCAGTTGATGCAGGCAAAGGCGATCTCATCCCAGAAAGGGGCTTCGTATAATTCCAGCAGATCTTGTCCGGCCAGCCGGTCGGTGGGGACGGCGGCGGCAATCTTTTCCTCGGCCGCGTTTTTACCGGCGGCAAAGTCCTCCGCCTCTCCGGCTGCCTCGTCCCAGCCGGCGGTAGCGACGAAAGCCTGGCCCTTTTCCGTCAGCACCCTGGCCAGCCAAAAATCCCCGCGGTCGACCAAAAGGACATCGAGACCCTCTTCATTGTAAGGACCTCCGCCGGTGGCGGTGCAAAAGCAGGTGCTCAAAGGCTGGTCGCAGGCCAGGCCGACAAAGACGGCGGCCTCATATTTCTTCAGCCAGTAGGGGTCCTGGTATTCGGGAGTGTCGAAGTTCAGTTTTACCAGCGTCATGGCCCGGGCGTCACAGGGGCGGAGGCCTACCACCGCCGTGGGCGGTGGGTCCAGGTCCGGTTCCTTCATCAGGTTGCAGTCCGGGTCCCGGGGATCGGTGGAGAAATTCAGCATGACTTCGGTCTGGGGAAACATCACGAACTTCGGGGACAGGCGGGTGTTGACCATATCCAGGTCCGGTGTCTGGCCGGTGGCCAGCCGCTGAAATTCGTAACTGCCGTCTTCCTGCTGCCGCGGCGCTATGACACGGTAGGCGGCCAGTATCTGATCAAAATTATCCCGCCAGCTCGATTTGTCGATTTTTATTATCTTGTCAGACATATCAGATCATCCGTTATTTGAAAATGAGTTCCGGGTCGTTCGGCGAATAGGTGTCCAGGGCCGGCCGTTGTTCGGTGGAAAGTCCGGTTTCCCAGTCAAATAGTTCCCGGCAGTCCTTTTCCAGTTTCTTGGTGAGAATGCGGACATTAATGCCCATGGGGCAGGCCCGGACGCAGGCGCCGCAGTCCACGCAGCGGCCGGCGCAGTGATAGGCCCGCAGAAAATGAAATGTGCGCACGTCGGTTTCGTCCTGGCCTTTGCCGACCCATTGGGGACCGGATTCATCGACAAAACAGGTCGGGCAGTAACACAGGGGACAGGCGTTGCGGCAGGCATAACAGCGAATGCAGTCGGCGTAAAGATCTTCAAAATACTGCCAGCGGTCGGCATCGGACATTTCTTCCACCGCGTCCACCATCTCATACCGATCTTCCCCGGCCTGTTCTTCGACCAGATCCCCGGCCAGTTCATCATAAATGACCGGGTTGCGGTGAACACAGACCGCGCAGCAGTCATCCATCACGGCTGCTTTTTCCAGTTGCTTTTCGCCGGCCGCGCCGTTCACGATGACCTGGCCGTCGACCGCTTCCACGGCGGTGATATCACCTTCGTAGGCCGCCGCCACTTTTCGTTTGTCGATCAGGCCCGTGCAGGGCACGCCGATGATGACCAGCTGCTCGCGGGTGATCTTGTTTTCCACGATGTGATTGACAATGCTGCGGCTGTCACACCCCCGGGCGATCACCCCGATGGTTTCCTTGCGGTCGGTGAGATAGTTGGCCAGGTTCATGTGGGAACAGCTGTCGATGACCAGGTTCTCGCACTCCTCCGGCTTTCTGGCACAATACGGCATGGACACCAGTGGCAGGCTGCCTTTGGCAAAGCCGAAGACCATGTCGACCCGTCCCTCGGCCAGCAGGTCCCGGGCCAGTTGTTGTATCTTGGGTGAATACTCCTGCATTTCCATCATTGCTGCCTCGATTGTTTCATGAACCGCCTGTTGGGTCCCAGTTTTTTTACTTCTTTGACAATAGTGGTGGCCACCTTGGCAAATTTGGTGGATTCCGCTGAGGAAATCCAGGAAAAATGCAGGCGTCCCGGTTCAATTCCCATGAATTCCGCCAGGTTTCTCAGCAGAATAAATTTTCTGCGGGCGTAGTAATTACCTTCCAGGTAATGGCATTCGCCGGGATGTCACCCCGACACCCAGACGGCGTCCGCTCCTTCCCGCAGGGCCGCCAGCGCGAATTTGGGACTCATGCGGCCTGTGCAGGGCAGACGGACAATGCGGATGTTGGGCGGATACTGCATGCGGCTGACGCCGGCCAGATCAGCCGCTCCGTAGCTGCACCAGTTGCAGAGAAAAGCGACAATGTTCGGTTCCCAGTCGGCCGGTATGTTCTGTTGAGCTTCCATGTCGGTGTCGTCCTATTGGTTAATTGGTTATGGTGCCACCGGCTGTTTCACTTCGGGCCGGTGGGTCGTTGCCGGTTATCCCGCCTTTTCCAGGGCGAAGATCTGGGCGAAAATCTGGTCGTTGCCGAATCCTTCCAGGGTAATGGCACCGGATCGACAGGAGGCGGCGCATAATCCGCAGCCCTTGCAGAGCACCGGGTTTATCTCCGCCTTGCCGGGGAAAAAGCGTTCCTGTTCGTCCCGGAAAAAGGGAGCCGAGTATGGGCAGACCGAGACGCAGACCCCGCAGGCGCTGCACACCGCAGGATTGACCCGGGCCACCGTGCCGCTGGCATAGGCCACCTTCTGCGCCAGCAGGGTGACCGCCCGGGAAGCCGCCGCTTTCCCCTGGGCGATGGCTTCTTCCACGGGTTTGGGATAATGGGCCATGCCGCAGAGATAGACCCCGTCCGAGGCGAAGTCCGACGGCCCCAGCTTGGCGTGTTTTTCAGCGAACATGCCGTCGTCGTTAACCGATACCTTGTAGTGATGCGCCAGGTTGGTGTTGTCGTTGGGAATGACGGCCGTGGCCAGGGTCAGCAGGTCGGTGGACAAGGTGACCGGCCGCTCCAGAACATGGTCGGTGACGGTAACCTGTAATTGACCGTTTTCCAGCGATACCCGGGGCTTGTCTTCCAGGTGATAGCGGATGAAAATAACGCCCGCCTGGCGCGCTTCCTTGTACAGGTATTCTTTTTCGCCGTAAGCGCGGATGTCCCGGTAAAGGATGTACACATCCATGTCGGGATTGCGCTTTTTCAACTCCAGGGCATTGTCAATGGAATGGGTGCAGCAGACCCGGCTGCAGTAGGGCCGCTCCGGTTCCCGCGAACCGACGCATTGGATGAAGACAGCGGTATTTATTTTTGCCAGGTCGGTGTCATTGTCAATCAGTTTTCGGTCCAGTTCCAGGCTGGTCAAAATGCGGTCATCCCGGCCATACTCATATTCTTCCGGTACATACGGCGAAGCCCCGGTGGCAACAATGGCAATGCCGTGTTCCAGCGGCATTTTTTCTTCTCCCTCGGCGATGGTCGAGGTGAAGTTGCCGACAAATCCTTCCACTGTCTCGATCCGGGCGTTGAGGTGCACCTGGATCAGGTCGTTTTTTCCGATGTTCTGAATCAGGGCGGCCAGCTCCTGCTGGACGTCGCTGCCATCGGCGGTTTTGTAAAGGTTTTTCGCCTGTCCGCCGAGAGCGTCTTCCTTTTCCACCAGGTGGGTTTCATACCCCTGATCAGCCAGGCTTCGGGCGGCGGTCATGCCGGCCAGGCCGCCGCCGATGACCAGGGCGGTCTGGTGAACTGTCAGTTCGGCTTCCTCCAGGGGATGGGCCAGGGCTACCTGGGCCACGGCCATGCGGACCAGGTCTTTGGCTTTCTGGGTGGCCATGTCCGGGTTGTTCCGGTGGACCCAGGAATCCTGGTTGCGGATGTTGGCCATCTCGAACAGGTATTTGTTCAGCCCGGCGCTGACCAGGGTCTCCTGGAAAACCCCTTCATGGGTTTTGGGCGTGCAGGAGGCCACCACCACCCGGTTGAGGCCTTTTTCCCTGATGACTTCGGCCATTAATTCCTGGGTGTCCTGGCTGCAGGTATAGAGATTATCTTCCACGTAATCCACGTAGGGCAGGGCAGCCGCGTATTCGCTGACCGCCGGCACGTCGACAACACCGGCAATGTTACTGCCGCATTTGCAGACAAACACGCCGATGCGCGGCCGCAGTCCGTCCACGTTGGTTTCCGGGACCGGCTCTTTTTTGATAGTGCAGGTGTGGCGGGCCTCGCCCAGGACTTCGCCCACGGCCGCGGCCGCCGCCGAAGCGTCCACTACCGACTGGGGAATGTCCCGCGGCCCCTGGAATGCCCCGCATACAAAAAAGCCCGGCCGGGAGGTGTTGACCGGGGTAAAGGCCCCGGTTTTGGCAAAATTGGCCTCGGTCAGATCGACACCCAGCCGCTGGGCCATGGCCGCCACTTCCGGAGAGACTTCCAGTCCCACTGACAGGACCACCATGTCAAAGTTTTCCTGGCAGATCTGGCCATGACTGTCCACGTACCGCAGGGCCAGTTCACCGGTCTCGTCGACCGTGTCGATGGTATGCACCCGGCTGTCGATAAACCGCACGCCGTGCCGGGTTTCCGCATTATTGTAATACCGTTCAAAATCCTTGCCATGGGTGCGCATGTCCATGTAAAACACGGCGCAGTCCAGGTCTTCGCCGGCATGCTCCTTGGCGATGACCGTCTGCTTGATGGCATACATGCAGCAGACCGAGGAGCAGTAGGCGTTGTCGCAGCGGTTAATATCCCGGGAACCGACGCACTGCAGCCAGGCGATTTTTTTGGGGATGCGCAGGTCGGACGGCCGCTGCACATGTCCCAGGAAGGGGCCGGAAGCGCTTAAAATCCGCTCGAATTCCAGGCTGGTCACCACGTCGGGAGATTTGTCATACCCGTAAAAATCCAGGCCGGCCGGATCAAAGGCTTTTGTACCCGGTGCCAGGACCACGGCCCCGGCGTCCAGGTCGGATTCATCGGGGGTGTCACTGTAGGCAATGGCCTCGGCCAGGCAAATTTTTTCACACAGGCCGCAGCCGATGCACAGCTCCGGATCAATGGCATAGGACAGGGGCACCGACTGGGCGTATTGGATGTAGATGGCTCGTTTCCGGGACAGACCCTGGTTGAATTCGTCCTCTCCGGTCACCGGGCAAACCTGGCTGCACTGGCCGCAGCCGGTACACTTATCGGCATCGATAAAGCGCGGACGGGTACCCAGCTTGACCGTAAAATTGCCCGGTTCCCCGTCAACGGCGAGGACTTCGGTGTTGCTGATGATGTTGATGTTGTTGTGCCGGCCGACCTCGACCAGTGTGGGTGAAATCACTCACATGGCACAGTCGTTGGTCGGAAAGGTCTTGTCCAGCTGGGCCATCATCCCGCCCACGGTAGGCGAACGATCCACCAGGTGAACGTAAAAACCTGAGTCGGCTATATCCAGCGCGGCCTGCATGCCGGCGATGCCGGCACCAACCACCACCACGCTGCCTGTTTTTTCCGTTGTACCAGCCATAGTGTTCCTGTGTACTTATAAGTTAGTGATTATATTTTTTTCTCGCGGATGACAAGGCCTCGTTTATTCGCCCGCCCGGACCAGCCGGGGATCGCAATCGTCGTAGCCGGCCACCGCGGCCAGGCCGTCCCGCTCCAGGTTCACCAGGGAGGCGGCCACCGTGGGCACGGCCAGGCCGGTCGCGGCCGCGATCTGCCGCACCTGTTGGCCTTCTTCTCTGTCCAGCGACTCCAGCACCAGGGCCTTTTCGTACTCCTCCTGCAGCGCCTGGACAAGCACCTGGTGATACCGCTCCGGCGGGATCTTCTCCCCGTACACGTTGCCGTGCTCCTCCAGTTCCCGTTCCATCCCCGTCAGCCAGCGGATGCGGGTGGTCGACAGGGTCCGCCGCATGGCCGCCAGGGGCAGCCGGTATTGGCCGGCGTCAAAGGGGCCCAGCTGCTCAATGGCCTGGCTGACCCCGGTGGCGTACTCGGCAAAGAGTTTGCCCTCGGCCGAACTGACCCACTTCAGCCACATCCGCTCCCGGTCGATCCCGGCCAAGTCCAGCAGCTCGCCCAGGGCCAGCATCCGTTTTTCCGCATGAAGATTACCATCCTGGTAATGACATTCACCCGGATGTCACCCGGCCACGAATACCCCGTCATAGCCCTTCTCAAAGGCTTCCACGATAAAAAGCGGATCCACCCGGCCGCTGCACATGACTCGCACCGGCCGCAGGGTGGCCGGATACTGGAACCGGGATACCCCGGCCAGGTCCGCCCCGGCGTACGCGCACCAGTTGCATAAAAATCCCACGATCTTGGGTTGACCGTTGTCCATGACTTCTCCTTTGCCTACATGCCGGCCGCCACGGCCGCCTTGATCTGTGTGTCCCGAAAATGCTTCATGTCAATGGCCTTCTGCGGGCAGCCGGCCGCGCAGGTGCCGCAGCCCTTGCACAGGGCCGGAATGTTCTCCGCCCGGAACCCTAGTCCTTCCACCGGCTGCAGCCGGATGGCCCCGAAGGCGCAGACACTTTCGCACAGGCCGCAGCCGATGCACAGGTCGGCGTCCACCTCCGAGACGATCGGCTCGATGGCGATCTGGGACCGCGACAGCACCGTCGTCGCCCGGGCCGCCGCGGCCTGGGCCTGGGCGATGCACTCGTCCAGGAACTTGGGATAGTGAGCCAGCCCGCAGATGAATATCCCGTCGGTGGCGCAGTCCACCGGCCGCAGCTTGGCGTGGGCTTCGGCCAGGAAGTTCTCGGCGTTGACCGAGACCTTGAACTGCCGCGTCAGCTCCGTGTTCTCGGCCGCTTCCAGGGCCGTGGCCAGGTTGACCAGGTCGGCCGCGATGGCCAGGTCACGGCCCAGCACCGGGTCCGGCACGGTCACGGTCAGGCCCTCGCCTGTCTGGCTGACCTGCGGGGGGCGCTCCGGGGTATAGCGGATGAACATCACTCCCAGCTGCCGGGCCTGCTGGTAGAGTCGTTCTTTTTCGCCGTAGGTGCGGATGTCACGGTAGAGGATGTAGACCTGGCGGTCGGGCCGCTCTTCCTTCAGCCGGATGGCGCTCTCGATGGAGGCGGTGCAGCAGATCTTGGAGCAGTAGGGCCGGTTTTCATCCCGGGAGCCCACGCACTGGATAAAGACGATGCTGGCGGCCGCCTCCAGGCCGGGATGATCCCAGAGATCGTGCCAGCGGGTGACCCGGTCGCTCTGGTGATAGAGATATTCGTCGGTGTCGGCCGGGTGTCCGCCCGTGGCCAGCACGGCGATGCCGTGGGACAGGGTCTGTTCCCCGGCCGGGGTCTTGACGGTGGTTTCAAAATTGCCGATAAAACCCGAGACCCTGGTGATCTCGGCCGCGGTCAGCACGGTGATGTCGTCCCGGCTGGTGACTTCCTCAATCAGGGCGTCGACGTACCGCCGGGCGGCCTCGTCCTTGACGTACTGCCGCACGGCCCCGCCCAGCTGCTCGGACCGTTCCACCAGCGTCGCCGGAAATCCCTGGTCGGCCAGGCTCCGGGCCGCCGTCAGCCCGGCCGGGCCGCCGCCCACCACCAGCACCGGCCGCTCGATGTCCACCGTGGCCGCGGTCAGCGGCTCCAGCCGGCCGGCCCGGGCCACGGCCATGGCGATGAGATCCTTGGCCTTGGCCGTGGCGATGTCCCGGTTATGGGAATGCACCCAGGTGCACTGGTTGCGGATATTGGCCATCTCGAACAGGTAGGGGTTCAGCCCGGCGTCCCGCAGGGTCTCCTGGAAGAGCGGCTCGTGGGTCCGCGGCGTGCAGGCCGCCACCACCACCCGGTTCAGGTCCTGCTCGGCGATCACCTGGATCATCTTGTCCTGGGTGTCCTGGCTGCAGGTGAACAGGTTCTCTTCCACGTAGGCCACCTGGGGCAGGGAACGGGCGTACTCGGCCAGGGCCGATACATCCGCGATGCCGCCGATGTTGGAGCCGCAGTTGCAGACAAATACCCCGATCCGGGGCTCCTGGCCGGCCACCTCCCGCTCCGGCGGAAACTCCCGCGTACTTACCTGCTCCCCCCGGGCCGACGCCAGCAGGCGGCCGGCACTCTCGGCCGCGGCACTGGCCTCCATGACCGAGTCGGGAATGTCCTTGCACCCCCGGGCCACCCCGGCCGCGAAGATCCCCGGCCGGGTGGTGGCCACCGGCGACAACGCCGCGGTGGCGATGAACCGCGAGGGGTTCAACTCAATGCCCAGGGTCTCGGCCAGCACGGCCGTCTTCGGCGCGGCCTCCATGCCCACCGACAGCACCATCAGGTCGAAATTTTCCTCGATGATCCGGCCGCCCTCGTCCACGTAACGGGCCGTCAGGGTGCCGTCCGGGGCCTCGGTGATGGTGTGGATCCGCGACCGCACAAAGCGCACCCCTTCTTCCTTGGCCCGCTCGTAATATTTTTCAAAGTCCTTGCCGTAGGTGCGCATGTCCATCATGAAGATGGTGGCCGCCACCTCCCCGGGCACGTGCTCGGGCGTCATCATGGCCTCTTTCAGGGCGTACATGCAGCAGACCGAGGAGCAGTAGGGGTTGTCGCAGCGGTTGAAGTCCCGCGAACCAACGCACTGCAGCCAGGCGATCCGCTCCGGTACCGCCCCGTCCGAGGGACGCTTCAGCTCCCCGCCCAGGGGACCGCCCGAAGAGAGCATCCGCTCGTACTCCAGGCTGGTGACCACGTTGGGCAGGGCGGCGTACTGGTAGTTGTCCAGGCCGGCCGGATCAAAGGCCTGCATGCCGGTGGTCACGATGACCGCCCCCACCGACAGGGTCAGCTCCCGCTCGGTGTCGTCAAGGTTGATCGCCCCGGCCGGGCAGAACTTCTCGCAGGCCTGGCACTTGCCCTTTTCAAAATAGATGCAGTTGTCCGCGTCGATGGCGTACTTCAGCGGCACCGCCTGGGGATAGGGCACGTAAATGGCCTTGCGCACCGTCAAACCCTCTTCGTATTCGTCGGATACCTTGCGGGGGCACTTCTCCGCGCAGACCCCGCAGGCGATACACTTGTCCATGTCCACGTAGCGCGGCTTCTGCCGCACCGTGGCGGTGAAATCTCCCGCCTCCCCCGTCAATCCCGTGACTTCCGACAGGGTCAGTAACTCGATGTTCAAATGCCGGCCGACCTCGACCAGTTTCGGGGAGATAATTCACATGGCGCAGTCGTTGGTGGGAAAGGTCTTGTCCAGCTGCGCCATCGCCCCGCCAATGGCCGGCGATGACTCCACCAGGTAGACGTAAAACCCCGCGTTGGCCAGGTCCAGCGCCGACTGCATCCCCGTGATACCGCCGCCGACCACCAGCACCGCGCCCGTTTTCTGTGACATTCCAGCCTCCATATTGCTTCCTGTTATGGGCATTATCTCAAAAT
>JBKHHL010000056.1:0-14496 GCA_046539175.1 Desulfosudaceae bacterium | reverse complement strand
TTTTTATCACAGGGTGAACTGGCCGTTTTCATAAATTGTGCGGCGTTTTCCTCCGGCCATGACGGCGGAAACCCTTTTTTTCTGGGTGTTGATGATATCCCAGTGCAGGGCGGAGTCGTTGAATCCCAGTTGTTTCTTTCTGGTTTTGGTCAGTTCCGAAGGTTTACCGGCGAAGGTATCGCTGTAGGAAGCGCCCAGGGCGATATGGCAGTTTCCCTGCCGGCCGCCATAATTCTCATCAAAAAGGGTGTTGGCCATAAAGCGGTTGATTCTGGAAAAGCGCCGGTCGGTCAGGGAAAATTCCCCGATTTTTCCGGCCCCGTCATCCATGGCCAGCAGTTTGCGCGCGAAAGCCTGACCCTGTTCAGCGGTAATCTCAGCGGCCCGGCCCTCCTTGAATTCAATTTTCAGATTTTTGACCAGGTTGCCGTCTCTGAAGGAGGGCATGTCCGCCAGGTAGGTTCCCCGGGTACCCCGCCAGTCCGGGGATAGAAAAATTTCAAAGCTGGGAATATTATGTCCGGAAAGGCCCACCCATTTTCTGTTTTGGCCGGGCGTTATTTCCAGGTCAATATTTTTGGCCTCAACGCGCAGGGTCTGGGGTTTCATGCGGTTCAGCCATTGTTTAATGGAGGTGGCTTTTTTGAAGATGGACTGCCACTGATCCAGGGGATATTTGCTGTTCAGAAAACAGGCCCGCGCGATCTGGGCGGCATATTCGTCCTGCTTCAGACCGGCCTGCCGGGCCAGCTCAGCGGTCGGGAACATGCCCAGTGTCCAGCCGAATTCGCCCTCGTTTTCGCGGCGTTCCAGGATATCCCGAAGCGGCTTGCGGGCAATGGCGGCCTGGCCGATTCGGGCTGAATCGACCCCGCTTAAATGGGTCAGGGATTCCGGAGCCAGCAGGGCAATATTGCCGTTCAGGGATTTAAGAAAGTTTTTTTCGCCGGGGGCCTGGAAAACCAGCTGTTCCCGGTTGGCCAGCTGGAAAAAATTTTTTTCCATGACAGGTGTCATCAGTCCGCGCATAACCGGATTTCGTCCGGCCAGGAGCAGTTTCTGGTGAATTATTTCCGCCAGGGGTAAAGCCGGCAGGTGGTAGCGCACGGCAATGACGTCATTTTTCTTGAATTTTTTTTTACGGGCCTGGGCAAGGCCCCATAACAAAACCTCGGCATATCGTTCCAGTTGTTTCGGCGTCAGCATCAGCAAGCTCCTTTCAACGTTTTTTAACGCGTCAGACCGGGCTCCGGGTTAAGCGCCCGATCAAGATTAATCGACTATAGCAGATCAACCGGGAGAAGGGCAAGCCGGCGGGCCGGTCGGCTTGATCCTGGTATCTTGATTTTCAGGTTGAATTTTTTGGACACGGACTTTAAAGTGCAGTAATATACAATGTGATTGGTTATGTCCCCCGGGGGCGTCAGTCGGAGAGATGGTTGCGGCCAAAAGCTTTGCTGCCGATCTTCCGGATGTGAAATTCCGACCGCGAAAAAGGAGTCTGTCATGATGGTAAATTTCGAAAACTCCAGGCTGTTCATAGGAGCGCTGATAGTCTGTAACATTATTCTCCTGGTACTGGTGTTGTTTCTGGCTGGCAGCGGAGGATCCGGGGTTTCCGACAAGGATTTGAATAATATTCAAAGCAGGCTGGAAACCTTTGAAAAACGACTGGCCACGGTAGACTCTGATCCGGAACAAATTGCCGAACTGGTCAAACAAAGTGAAGCCATGTCAGGATCAGCGCTGGTTCCCCGGGAACGAATTCAGGATCTGATGGCGCGGGTGGAGGCACTGGAGGAAGAAATAGCTTCAGGCAAGCTCCAGGCCGTTGTCGCCGCCGGCGAGCCGGAAACTGAAACCGGGTCTGTTTCCGAAGAATCGCGGGAGTCGGAGCCGGTCGCTACCAAGAAACCTTCCGCCACCAAGTCTGAATCCGATTCCGCCAAAACCCCGGAATCGCCTGAGGCATCCTCTCCGGACTCTTCCCCGGAACCACTTGATGACAATATGCCGGCCGCTTATTACACCGTCAAGGAAGGGGATACTCTTTACAGTATCAGCCGTAAACATGGCCTGGAACCGGAAGAGCTGCGCCGATTGAACGGGCTGGAATCCAATACCCTCCAGGTGGACCAGAAACTTCGGATTCAGTAAGGCGTGTCTCGCTAACCCTCGTTTGTTTGCAGCCAGGCCGCCAGGTTGTCCAGCCCCTGGCTGATATTGATCCGGGGTTGATAACCCAGGTCCCGTTTGGCGGCGCTGATATCAAACCAGTGGGCCGTGGCCAGTTCTTTGGCCACGAAGCGCGTCATGGGCGGTTCTTGTTTACGGCCGGTCAGACGGTAAAAGGTTTCCAGCAGTGCTCCCACCATCCAGACCACCCCGGCCGGCAGGGACCGCTTAATGGGGTCGCGGCCGGCGGCCGCCAGAATGCCGTTGATCATGTCCCACATGGCAATGGGCTCGTCCTGGCTGATAAAATAGATGTTGCCGGACAGGTCCGGGTTGGCGGCCAGGCTGTCGGCGGCCAGCAGGTGAGCCCGGGCGGCATCGTCGATATAGATGGTGTCCACCAGTTTATCTTCCCGCCCCACCTTAACCAGCTTGTCCGCCCGTTCAATCACCCGCGGCACCAGGTGCGGATCACCTGGCCCCCAGATAAGGTGGGGACGGAGAATAATCGCCTTGATATGGCCCCGGGCTGATTCCCGGAGGACCAGTTGCTCTGCGGCCGCCTTGGTGCGGGTGTAGGGGGTGGGCAGATGTTCGGGATAAGGTCGGGATTCGTCGACGCCTGCCATGTCTTGACCGTCAAAAATAACGCTGGGCGAGCTGGTGTGAATCAGCACCGGCACCCGGTGCCGCCGGCAGGCGGCCACTATATTTTCCGTGCCCATGACATTGGGCCGGTAATATTCCTGATAATCTCCCCACACTCCCGGTTTGGCGGCCGTGTGGAAAATGACGTCCATCCCCCGGCAGGCGTCAAGGACGATATCCGGCCGGCTGATATCACCCTGAATCTGGGTGACGCCCAGCGCCTCCAGTTCCGGATAAGCGTTTCTGGCCAGGCTGAAGACCCGCTCCCCCCTTTGGACCAGTTGTCTGACGATGGCTCCGCCCAAAAAACCGCCGCCCCCGGTTACCAGAAATTTTTCGGCGGCCGGCCGGTTCATTGGCCGGCTGTTTTCTTCGTTGCCCATAAGGTCAGTTTTTCCCGGAATATTTTGGAGTTGTGCCGGATATCAACCGGAAAATTATCATGAAACAAGACCGTTTCGATGTCTTGGGTTAATTTGTGGGTTTTGGCCAGGGCCAGTAATTCCCTGGTCAGCTCCTTGCGGTGAATTCCTTTTTTCTTGAGCGGTTCAACGCAGATAACCGGTTTCTGGCGGCCGGGCTGGCCCACCCCGACCAGGGCGCTCCGGGCCACGTCGGGATGATTATTGAAGATCGCCTCACAGGGGACGGTGAACAGGACCTTTTTTTCCGTGGTAACCCGGTGACTTTTTCTTCCCAGAAACCAGTAGCGGTTCTTGTTGTCTATCCAGGCCAGGTCGCCCATGCGGTGCCAGAAGCCGTTACCGTCCGGGATTTTGGCGGCGGCGTTGTCCCGGGGACGGTTGTGGTAGGCGGCCGTGACATGATCGCCCTTGACGGTGATTTCACCGGGTTCGCCCGGGGCCACCAGCAGATCGTCCGACCACTCCTCAATGGGGGAGTCCGTGATTTTGATCAAGCGCGCTTCCACCCCGGAAAGGACCCGGCCGACGCAGTTGCCGAAGCCTTTTTCCGTCATGGGTTTTGTCTCGGCCAGAATTTCCCGGCTGCCGATGGAAATGACGGGAACGGCCTCGGAGGCGCCGTAAGGAGTATGAATCTCCGCGGTCGGTGGCAGCGCCTGGGAAAATTGTTCGATATTGTCGGGATGAACCGGCGCCCCGGCGGAAACCACCCGTCGCAGCGAGGGCAGCTTGATATTCTGCCGGCGGCAGTGTGATCCCACCCGCTTTAACAGGGCCGGCGAAGCGAACATGTTGGTAACGCCGAAGTTGGTGATGCCTTCAATGATTTTTTCCGGATTGACCCGGGCCGGCCTGGTGGGGTCCATGTCCGGGATGACGGCGGTCATGCCCAGGGCCGGATCAAACAGGGCGAACAGGGGAAAGGTCGGTAAATCGATTTCATCCGGCGCGATCTGGAAGTGATTCTGGATCTGATTTATCTGGGCGTCAAAATTGCCGTGGGTATAGATGACCCCTTTGGCCGGACCGGTGCTGCCGGTAGTAAACAGGATGGCCGCGGTTTCGTCCCGGCCGGTTCGCTGGAGTTGATACTGGTCATCGCCGTTTCGGCGCAACCGGTCCAGGGTGGGGCCTCCCCAGAACCAGCGAGGACCGACGGTTACCCGGTTCCTGACGCTTTTAAAAAAAGCCGGTCGGAGCTTGCGGAGAACATGGGCCGGCGGAATACCGATAAAACCCTGGGGGGATGTTTCCGAAAAGCAACTCAGCATACGGGAAATTCCCATGCCCGGATCTACCACCACCGGTATGATGCCGGCCTTGAAGAGGGCGAAGACCAGGGAGAAAAAGTCAAGGCTGGGCCTGACCATCAGGACGGTGCGGCTGCCGCGGCGGAAGCCGGCCTTTTCCAGGCCGCCGGCCAGTCGGTCGGAGTCGGCGTCTAATTGAGCGAAGGTCAGGTGGACGTAGGCAACCCGGCCGGTGTTATCCCGGCCGACCGGAGCCACCACCGCTTTTTTGTAAGGCTGGACCCGGGCCATCTCTTTCAGGCGGGTGGCGATATTAACGGTCTCCGGGACGGTCTGACCATCTTCAGGGTGGAGGTCATCGGTCCGGGTGGACGCGGGTGTGGCGGTGGGGTCGGTCATCAGTCCGTCTCTTTTAAGAAGTTTTCTATCAGGGCGCCGACCGCCTCCGGTTCATCTTCCAGCAGGAAGTGCCCGGCCGATTCAAACTCGTGGCAGGCGGCCTCCGGAAAGCGCCGGCGCCATTCTTCTAAATAGGTACGATCAAAAACAAAGTCATGTTTTCCCCAGCAGATCAGCATGGGCAGGCCGGACAACTGGTGCAGGTTTTCGTCCAGAAAACGGCCCAGCCGGTAGCTGGGATCACTTGGCTTGAGGGCGATGTCCTGCACGAATTTCAGCACGGCGACGCGGTTGGACCAGCTGTTGTAGGGGGCGATCAGTCCGGCCTTGACCGCCGGAGACAGCTTCTTCCGGGGGGCCATGATCAGGGCCGCCCGGCAGAAGAGGTTGGCCCCGAGCATGGCCGGCGCGGACAGGGGGGTCAGGTAGCGCATCAGCCAGAGCCGCAGAGGCAGGGATTTGCCGGCCGGTTTCAAAAAAGCGGCTGTATTGGTAATGACGACACGTTTGATCCGGTTCAGGTTTCGCAGGGCAAAGACGCAGCCGATAAAACCACCCCAGTCATGGACGATAAGAGTCAGCGGCCGGTCTATCTCCAGTTGTTCGATAAAGGCGGTCAGGTCGGCCACCCGGTTTTCCAGGCGGTAACCATAGGTAGCGGCAGAGGGCTTTTCCGACAAACCACAACCGATATGATCAGGACAAAGAACGCGGTAGCCGGGCGCCAGCCGCTGAATCAGGGAGCGGTAATAAAAAGACCAGGTGGGATTGCCGTGCACCATCAGGACCGGCTCTCCCCGGCCCTCGTCAAGATAGTGATAGTTAAAACCGTTGACGGTCATATAATTGGAGTCAAAGGGATACAAATGAGCGAAAGCCGACATGTCGATATGGGCGGTCATTACCAGGTCACTCCCAGCATAAGGCAGTTCAGGCCGCTGCCGATGCCCAGAAAAGCGACCATGTCGCCGGGCTCCAGAAATTCCCGTTCATCGGCCAGGGCCGCCGTAATGGGCAGGGAGACCGTGCCCATGTTGGCGAAGTATTGGTAGGTTGGAAAATCTTTTTCCGGCGAAATGCCGATGGATTTTAGAATCGCTTTCTGGTTGGCTTCGCCCACCTGGTGGCAGATGACCTTGTCCGGCTGGTCAGCGGTCAGACCGAGTTCTTTCTTGAAATCCTGAAAGGTTTTTTGACCCAGTATGACTCCGTTTTTGAGCACTCCGATCGAGTCCGTTTCCATTTTATAGGGCGCGCTGGCCGGCACCCCGGTATCCGGCCCCCAGATGCAGAGCCGGTGATGCCGGGAGGCGTTTCTGACGACGCCGCCCAGCAGCTTGTGCCGGCGGTAGCCGGCCGGAGGCGCCTCGGCGCCGGTTATGACAATGGCCACGGCGCCGGACCCGCCGGTCAGGACCGCCATGGATTTTTTAAAAGAGTCTATATCCCGTTGGCGGTTCATTCTTTCTATAGTCAGATCAACTATCTGGCGGGCCGATTCGCAGGAAACCACCAGGCCGGCTTTTATCTGGCCCAGCTCTATGGCGTTGGCTACTTCCAGGATGCCGTTCATGACGCCCAGGCAGGCGTTGGAAATATCGGAAATAACGGTCTTGGCATTGAGGCCCAGCCCGTCGGCCACGGCGCAGGCCGTGGCCGGTTCGAGGTTGTCACGGCAGACCCCGCAATAAACTATCCGGCCGATGTCTTCCGCGGAAACCGAGGAGACGGCCAGAGCTTTTTGAGCGGCCTTGACGGCGCCGGTATAAAGGGGTTCGCCGGGATCCCAGAATCTTCGTTCCTCGATACCGGTCAGTGCCCGTAACTGGCCTTTTTTTAATTTCAGCTTCTGATAAAAGGGCTCCAGGCGATCTTCCAGTTCTTCGGAAGTAATCACGTTGGGCGGCAGTTCGTAGCCAAAGCTGTCTAAAAAAACATTGTCGTAGCGCATTATTCAACCCAGTATTATACCCGAAAGACGCCTGATTAAGACGGGAGGGACATTTTTTTACGCTATAATTTATGTCGCCGGCATGTCAAGTTATTTTACCGTCCATTTTATCAGTCTGTCCGGCTTTTGGCCCCGGGAAAAACGCCGCGGTCAGCGCCGCTGACGAGGTTTTCCGGAAGACAATCGTTCCAGCGCGATGACCGCCGCGAAACCCGTCAGGGCCAGCAGCACGGCCATCCAGAAACCAGCGCCAAAATCGGGCGGGAGGATATTGGCTTCCTGCAGGACATGAACCTTGCCGCGGACGACCGTGGTCTCCAGGGTTTCTTTCCAGGGCCAGATCTTTCTCAAGGAACCGGTCATCAGTCCGGCCAGAAAGGCCATGGCCAGATCATGCCAGCGGTCCAGGGCCCATTTGAGCAACCGGGAAAAAGAAATAACGCCGGCGGCCGCCCCGGCGCAGAAGATGATCATGATGATCATGTTGTCCATAAGCAGAGGGTTTTTAATGGCCCCGGTTATAAATTCGTATTTACCTAAAATAAGAAGCAGAAAGGCGCCGCTCAGACCCGGCAGAATCATGGCGCAGATGGCGATAAAGCCGCTGATAAAGATAAACCACCAGGTTTCCGGGGTGGACACCGGGATCAATCCCACGATAATCCAGGCCGCCGCCGTACCGGCCACAAAAGAGAAGATGGTTCCGGCCCGCCGCCAGGAAGGCACCTTGCGGCTGACCACGTGGATGGAAGCCAGAATCAGCCCGAAAAAGAGGCTCCAGGTTAAAACCGGATGGGTCAGGAGGAGGTGGTGCATTATCCGGGCGAGGCTGATGATGGCGGTGGCAATGCCGGCCAGCAGGATCACCAGAAAACGGACATGGGCCGTGGCCAGGGCGGCCTTGATATCCAGCCGGAACAGTTTTTTTGTGAATTCGACGTCGAATGATTTGATGGCGGCCAGCAGTTTTTCGTAAATACCGGTGATCAGCGCGATGGTACCACCGGAGACCCCTGGGACGACGTCGGCGCAGCCCATGCAGAGGCCTTTGGCGTATAAGATGAGAGCTGCCCGGGGAGATTCAGGTCCCGGCGTCCGGCCCAGGGCCTGGGTCCAGGTCAGAGATTCGTTTTTTTTCATAAGCGGTCTTTATTGGCGTTCAGTAATTGTCAGTAATTGACGGCTTCGTAAAAAGTCCAATTGCCGCATGGCGGCCGGCTTCGTTGCGCTTCATCTCTCGTCATGTCACGTACTGCTAAGTACGCTCCATTCCTCGAGATTTGCGACGCCTTGATCTTGAACTTTTTACTTTGCCGTCCCAATTTGGACTTTTTACGAAAACATCAGTAATTGATGACTTCGTAAAAAGTCTTTACATCGTCATTCCGGCCTCCGCCAGGACAGGCCCCGGTCTCCGCCGGGGTGACGCAAGGAAAATCCCGACTTTCAGCCCGGATATCGCGGGTAATCCGGATAAAGCAGGATAGTCCGGCGTGATCCGGGACAGTCAGGCAGATTCCGGATCGGGCTTGTCGATTTCCCTGATATATTTAAGCCATGTTTTCAGGACAGCATGCACCAGCGTTGCCAGCGGGATGGCAAAAAAGAGTCCCCACATACCCCATAAGCCGCCAAATATGAGCAGGGCCACGATAATGGCAATGGGATGCAGGTCGACCACCTCGGAGAGCAGCAGAGGGGCCAGCAGGTTGCCGTCCAGGGCCTGAATGATGGCATAGGCGATTATCAGCCATAACAGCGGGGGGGAAAATCCCCATTGAAAGAAACCCACCAGGACCACCGGCAAGACCATGACCGCGGCTCCGATATAGGGAGCCAGAACCGACAGACCCACTGCCAGGGATATAAGCAGCGCGAATTTTAATTCCAGCATGTTAAAAACGGCATAACTGACCACCCAGACAATGGCGATTTCCCATATTTTGCCGCGCACATAGTTGCTGATCTGCTGGTTAACTTCATGCCAGACTTCGGCGGCCAGCCTGGTGTTGTTGGGAGTGAACACCCGGAACCAGGCCATTATCTTTTTTTTGTCCTTCAGAAAAAAGAAAACCATCAGCGGTACCAGCACCAGGTAAACCACGATGGTGATGATGCTTCGCACCGAGGCAATTGATATGGACAGGGCGAATTGACCCAAACGGGTGATTTCAGATTTAAGAAAAGATATAATTTCAGTTATCTGGGATTGAGAGATCAGTTCCGGATACTGTTCCGGCATGCGCATCAGCTCCTGCTGGCCGTTGGCGATCAGGGCCGGAAGTTCCTGGAGCAGTTCGGCAATCTGTTTGGAAAGCATGGGCAGCAACAGCAGCAGAATGGCCAGTAACCCCACCATAAACAACAGATAAACCACCAGCAGGGCTATTTTACGGGAGATTCTCAACCTCTCCAGGATAAATATAAACCCTTCCAGCAGATAGGCGATGACGATGGCGGCAAAGACCGGGGCCAGCATGTCTCCCATCGTTAAAATCAGCAGAAAGCCGATTATCAGCAGGGTAAACAGAAGAATAATCTGGGGGTCAGAAAAATACTGCCGGTACCAGCTTTTGAATTGATCAATCATTTTTGGCCGGAATTATTATTATTTAGGTAAAATAACTTGAAAAGTACTTGTTTACCAGCCTAAACTGTGTTAATCGCTTTTATAACATGTACCAAAATTGTGTCAACTTGTTTCATCGGGACAAGAATCTTCTTATATGGGGGGTCAGGCCTCATGCCGGATAAATCTTCATTCAAAAATTTGAAACAGACTGAGAGGGAAACCCGAAAAGGCATTATTCTGGAAGCCGCTATAAAGCTTTTTAATGAAAATGTAATGCACAAGGTTGGAATGAGGGATATTGCCGCCGAGGCCGGTATTTCCGCCGCCACCATCTACCGTTATTTTGACAGCCGTGATGAAATTATCGTGGAAGCGCTGGTGCAGGATATTAATGCCATTGAAAAACGACTTGAAAATATTTTGAAAAACCAGGAGATGTCTTTCCGGGAACTGGCCGTGGCCGTAGTGGATTATTTGCTGGATAACGAACCGACCTTTCAAATGATGTGTTATTTCATGACCAGCGGAGCGGTAGACCCGGATGCCCAGAAAAAGTTTGACCTGGTTCAGGAATATTTTATCAATATGTTTAATATGAAATTAAATAAAAAGGGATTTTCCAGCCATTCTCTTTTTACCAATGCTTTTTTTGCCTCCATCTGCGGGGTTGTTCTGACCTTTCGCAATTATCCGGGGTTGAGTGTTGAAGAAAAACGGGACTATATGCACCAGATGGCCCTGGCGATCATAACCGAAGGCGGGGCGCTGTCCATGCTGCAAGGGTAAGGTCCGCTTGACCAATAATCGATGAGCCTTTCTCCCCGATTGGCACCGATGTTGCCGGGTCTGGTCAGTATCCTTATTCTTGTATCGGCGATAAACTGGAACCTTGTTCGAGCCAGTTGGGATAAACAGATTTTTGACTCCCGCCAGCTCATTTTCAGCTGCGGCTGGCAGATTTTTATCTATTAATTTAGTTGTTTCATATGATGAGGTGAGATTATGAAAAAGGAGTTGGCCGGTCCGTCAAACAAAGTTTTAGAAGTTGATCTGACTTCCCGTCAGGTCGATACCCGCACTGTTTCAGAGGAGTTGCGGAAAATGTACCTGGGCGCCAAAGGCTTGGGGCTGAAGCTTCTGTTTGATCGTTTGTCTCCTGGAATCGACCCGCTCGGAGAGGATAATATTATCGCCTTTATGCCGGGAGTGCTGATGGGCACCGGCGCGCCCTGCTCAGGTCGTTTTGACGCCGTGACCAAATCTCCCCTGACGGGTATCATGACTTCCTCCTCCTGCGGTGGTCCCTTTGGTATGCAGCTGAAGACGGCCGGCTGGGATGGTCTGCTCATCAAGGGCAAGTCCTCCAGCCCGGTTTACCTGGAAGTGACCGCCGAGGGGGTCACTTTTCATGAAGCCGGGGATTTGTGGGGCAAGAACACGGTTGAGACCCAGCAGGAGCTGGGCGATGGCAAAAAAACCGGTGCGCTGGTCATTGGTCCGGCCGGGGAAAATCTGGTCCGCTATGCCAATATTGCCTCGGAAGATCGTTTCCTGGGGCGGGCCGGTATGGGGGCCGTGCTGGGCTCTAAAAATCTTAAGGCCATAGTGGCCCGGGGCGGTGATTATCGTATCAAGCCGGTTGATGCTGATAAGTTTGACAAGGCCAAAAAGACCGCGGCCGCCTATATCCGGCAGAATGAGATGACTTCGGTGGTATATACCAATTACGGGACCAGAGCCAATGTCAACCTGAGCAATGAGGCCAATATCCTGCCGATCAATAATTTTTCCGATGGCCACGACAACCGGGCGGTCAATCTGTCTGGAGAAAAGATTCGCCTGGAGCACCAGGTCAGTCCCAGTACCTGTAAACCCTGTTCCATTCTCTGCGGGCAGAAGGGAACTTTTAATGACAAGATTCAACAGGTGCCGGAGTTTGAGACGGTGGGACTGCTGGGTTCCAACCTCGGCATTTTTGACGCTGATGAGGTGGCTGAATTTAACCTGATTTGCGGGGAAATGGGCATGGATACCATTTCCGCCGGCGGAACCCTGGCCTGGGTCATGGAAGCGACGGAAAAGGGACTGGTGGATAGTGACCTTAAATTCGGATCGGCCGAAGGTATTGTCCGGGCTTTACGGGACATTTCCGCCGGCCAGGGCTTTGGCCGGGAAATGGGACAGGGCTCGAAGGTTTTGTCTGAAAAATATGGAGGTACCGATTTTGCCATCCAGGTCAAGGGTCTGGAAATGGCGGCTTACGATCCCCGGGGCTCAGTGGGGCAGGGCCTGGCCTACGCGGTGGCCAATCGCGGGGCCTGCCACCTGTCTGCTTACATGATCGCCCAGGAGGTTTATTTCAAACTGCTGAATCCCAGGCGGACCTATGCCAAGGCGGAGTTCACTAAATTTTTTGAAGATTTGACCTGCTGTATCAATTCCCTGCAAACCTGTCAGTTCACCATGTTCGCCTATCTTCTGGAACCACCCATGTCCAAGTATACCCTGGATGCCGTCCTGGCCCTCCTGATGCAGAACCTGCCTTCAGTGGCCATTCCCCTGATTGATTTCAGCGTCTATCGAAAACTCTGGTCTGCTGTGACCGGTATCCCCCTTTCCAACCGGGAATTCCTGAAAGCCGGTACCAGGATCCACGTGCTGGAACGTTACATGAATACCCGGGAAGGTATCAGCCGGAGTGATGACACCCTGCCGGTCCGGTTGCTGAACGAGGGCCGAAAGTCAGATCCGGATCAAGGCACGGTGCCTCTGGAAAAAATGCTGAACAGATATTACAAGCTGCGTGGTTTTGACAGTCAGGGGATTCCTACCGCCAAGACCCTGCAAAATCTTGGAATTACCTCTGCCTGAAGGCAGGATTGGCGAAGTTAATAGTCAAGGAGAACGATAATAATGCACCACTGGCGACTTGTTTTAAGCGTCCTTGGCGTTTTGCTGGTAACGGTTCTTATCTGTGCCGGTTGTCAACGCCTGGGTTTGACCTCAATTCCCATGGAAGAGCTGAAAGAGAAGTATACCGACGAGAATTCCCGTTTTCTGGAACACCGGGGCATGAAGATCCATTATCGGGATGAAGGCAGCGGCCCGGCTCTGGTGCTTATTCACGGTGTCTGCGCCTCCCTGCATACCTGGGACGGCTGGGTAGAGGAGCTCAAAGACGATTACCGCATCATCCGCATGGATCTGCCCGGCTTCGGGCTTAACCCTTTAACGGACATCCGGTTCATCAGGCGGGAGGCCGCGATTCAGTTACTGGATGAAATCGTCGGGATCCTGGGTCTGGATAATTTTTCTCTGGCCGGCAACTCCCTGGGAGGTTATATCAGCTGGACCTACGCCGAGGCTCACCCGGAAAAGGTAGACCGGCTTATCCTGGTTGATCCGGCCGGTTATCCCATGGATTTTCCCTGGCTGCTCAGTTTTGCCAGTAATCCCCTGGTTCGTCCCTTTTCCCGGCAGATGATGCCCAAATTCATTTTCAATCTGGCGGTCAGCCAGGTATATGGCGACAAGTCGCGTATTACCGATGAGGTTCGGGACCGGTATTTTGAACTGGCCATGCGTCCCGGAGGCAAGGATGATTACGTGGATATATTCACTGTTTTAAAAAAGGAACTGCGCTCGCCCGAGCTGAATAACAATATTGATCAACTGCGGGTGCCGCTGCTGGTCATGTGGGGGGACAAGGATATCTGGATTCCTTATGAAGAGCATTTTCCGCGCTGGCAGGCTGATTATCCGGAAGCCGCCTTTATTACTTATGAAGGCGTGGGGCACGTTCCCATGGAGGAAATTCCGGAAATCACCTCTCGTGATGCTGATCGCTTTTTGTCCGGAGAGTTAATCGGCCGTAATATTACCAGGTAGTGTCCTTCTATTTCACATGGATGGCACCATCTGGTGTTTCCAATCCAGAAATGTGAATTTTTTCGCAAGGTCAAGGAAAACAAGGGGTTGCGCGGAGGCGTACTGGACGTACGCCGCACAAGCAACCCCGCAGTTTGACGTAGAGATTGCGGAAAAAGGCCATTTATGGATGGAAACCAGGTGAGCAGCGAGTGGTTGTCACTCCCCCGGTTCGGCCGCGTTGTCCGGTCGGACCAGAATTCCCCGCAGGATTATTTTGATTGATTTTCTGCTGATATTTTCCAGCATATCCCCGGTAAACAGGGTCTGACCGGCACCTTGGGCCAGCATGATATTGCCGGTGGCGGCGCTCAGAAAGACACCGGCCGCCTCCCTGGGGTCCATGGGAATGACGATACCGGCTTCAATGGCCCGCCGGGCTACCTTGACGGCCTCTTCCAGGCAGGCCCGGGTTAATTCAACCAGTTTTTGCTGCAATTCCACCGGGGTGCTGGCCACGACTTCGGGCGTGGCCTCGGAAAAAGCCATTTTGAAATATTCTTCATACTGGTCGGCAAAGTCATAATAGACGTGAAAAAAAGCGACAATGGCCTCTTCCACCCCCAGTTTTTCGTGGGGAATTTCCAGGAGTTTGTCCAGGAGGATGGTTGTCCCTTCCGTCACCAGGTTCAAAAACAGGTCATTTTTGTTGCGGTAATCAAGATAAATGGCTTTTTTGCTGTAACCCGCTTTTTTGGCTATCATGGCCATGGAAGTGCCGCGGTAGCCATACTGAAAAAACAGGGTCCGGGCGGCCTGGTAGATTTTATCCCGCCGGGGCAGAGATGATTTTTTAGGATTGGCCGCTCTGGTCATGACAAGGCCTGATTGGTTGTTCTCTGGTCAGCAAAAACACCTCATGAAATATCCTGACAGATATGATATAGAATTATTCAAAATTAACAAGCATCAAAAATGATGGCTTCGTAAAAAGTCTTTACATCGTCATTCCGGCGAAAGCCGGAATCCAGAACTATTTGATTTTACTGGACCCCGGCCTCCGCCGGGGTGACGAAATATGGTAAATCTGGACTTTTTACGAGTACATAAAAAATTACTATTGTCCAAATAAAAGTTCAGGGATCTCAAGGGGAGGCTTATGCCATCATTATTAAAAAAAGCGTTCGCGGTTTCCCTGGAAAAGGAACG
>JBKHHL010000208.1:0-3769 GCA_046539175.1 Desulfosudaceae bacterium | reverse complement strand
TCCGGCCAGGGCCGGATCGGCCCGTGAAATATCCGGGTTAACTTCAGGCCTTATCTTCAGCGGCCTCTTCCTGGCCGGCCCTTTCTTTGAGCTTCTCGAAACGCTCCCGGTATTCTTCTTCCATCCGGGCGGACAGACGCCGGGACTCTTCCGGAAAGGTTTTCTGCAGAGCGGCGTAGCGCACCTCTCCGGCCAGAAACTCCTGCAGGGTACCGTCCGGCTCCTTGGAGTCCAGGACAAAAGGATTTTTACCCTCTTTCTTCAAGCCGGGGTTGAATCGATACAAGGGCCAGTAACCGCTCTGCACGGCCAGCTTCATCTCTTCCTGGCACTTGCCCATACCCTTTTTAATACCATGGTTGATACAGGGGGCATAGCACATGATCAGGGACGGTCCGGCATAGGACTCGGCTTCGTTGACGGCCTTGAGCAGTTGCTGCTTGTTGGCGCCCATGGCCACGCTGGCCACGTAAACATATTCATAGGTCATGAACATCCCGCCCATGTCCTTCTTGGAGGTTTTCTTGCCGGAAGCGGCGAACTTGGCGATGGAGCCCATGGGCGTGGCCTTGGAAGACTGGCCGCCGGTGTTGGAATAAACCTCCGTGTCAAACACCAGAACATTGATATCCTCGCCCGTGGCCAGAACATGATCCACTCCGCCGAAAGCGATATCATAGGCGGCGCCGTCTCCCAGGAAGACCCAGTAGGACTTTTTGGTAAACAACCTGGACAGGCTGTTGATTTCCGCCAGCAGTTCATTGTCCGCCTGTCCGGGCAGAAGCGCCTTGAGACGGTCGCCATATTGGCGGGAAGCCCCGGCATCATTCATGTTATCCAGCCAACCGCTCATGGCCTCTTTCACGGAGGCGTCAATATCAGCTTCCAGGGCCTGTTTCATGAGATCTGCCAGCCGGCCGCGCTGCTGCTTGTCCGAAAGCAGCATGCCATAGGTAAACTCGGCCGGATCCTCAAACAGGGAATTCCCCCAAGTGGGGCCAAAACCGTCCTTGTTGGTACAATAGGGAATTGACGGCGCCGAACCGCCCCAGATGGAGGAACAACCGGTGGCGTTGCCGATGACCATGCGCTCCCCGAACAACTGGGTCAGCAATTTGGCGTAGGGGGTTTCCCCGCACCCGGCGCAGGCGCCGGAGAACTCCAGCAACGGCTGGCAGAACTGGCTGCCCTTGACGGAAGTCCGCTTGACCAGGTCGTCTTTTATAGTGACCGTCTCGGAAAACCGGTGGTTGGCCACCTCCGGATCGGTCTGAGTTTCCAGGGGTTTCATGAGAAGAGCGTCCTTCTTGGCCGGACAGATATCGGCGCAGTTGCCGCAGCCGAGGCAGTCCAGGGTGTTGACCTGAACCCGGAAATGGTAGCCGTCCAGCCCCTTGCCCTTGGCCGGAATGGTGGCGAAACTCTCCGGCGCCTGGTTGAGTTCTTCATCGCTCAGCAGAACCGGCCGGATGGCGGCGTGGGGACAGACCATGGCGCACTGGTTACACTGAATACAGTTTTCGGCAACCCATTCCGGCACGTTGATGGCAATACCCCGTTTTTCATATTTAGTGGTTCCCACCGGGAAAATACCGTCCGGAGAAAAGGCGCTTACCGGCAGCTTGTCACCCTGCTGGGCCAGCATGGGCATCATGACGTTCCTGACGAAATCGGGCAGACCGGCGTTGGGATCGACCCCGGCGTCGGTGGCCTCGGCCCACTCCGCCGGGTAATCCACGGGCACGATATTCTCCAGGGTTTTGTCCACCGCCGCGCAATTCATATTGACGATGTTTTCGCCCTTTTTGCCGAACATCTCTTTGATCTGGTCTTTCAGATGATTGATGGCGTCATCCACCGGGATAACATTAGCCAGTTTGAAAAAGGCCGTCTGCATGATCATGTTGATGCGACCGCCCAGGCCCACTTCGCCGGCGATCCTGACGGCGTCAATAATATAGAACTTCAGCTTCTTGCGGGCGATAGTCCGCCGCATGGCCGCCGGCAGCTTTTCTTCCATCTGATCCACGGTCCAGTTGGTGTTGAGGACAAAGGTACCGCCCTCCTTGATACCCTCCAGCACATCGTAAGTATCCACGTACCCGGCTTTATGGCAGGCGATATAATCGGCGGCATCAATCTGGTAGGTGGACTGAATGGGGGTTTGGCCGAAGCGCAGATGCGACATGGTCACCCCGCCGGATTTTTTGGAATCATAGGCGAAATAGGCCTGGGCGTACATATCGGTGTTATCGCCGATGATCTTGATGGCGCTCTTATTGGCGCCGACGGTGCCGTCCGAACCCAGCCCCCAGAATTTGCACTGTACCGTGCCTTCCGGAGCGGTATCGATCTCTTCGGCTACCTCCAGGGAGGTATGGGTGACATCATCATTAATGCCCACGGTAAAATGATGTTTGGTCGCGTCAGCCGCCATGTTGTCATAAACGGCCTTGACCATGCTGGGGGTAAACTCCTTGGAGCTGAGCCCGTAGCGACCGCTGAGGATTTCCGGGGCCTGCTCATGCTCCAGATAGGCGGTGCAGATGTCTTCGTAGAGCGGTTCCCCGACGGCGCCGCGCTCCTTGGTCCGGTCCAGAACAGTGATCTTTTCGACAGTGGCGGGTATCGCCGCCAGCAGGTGCCGGGTGGAAAAAGGCCGGAACAGGCGGACTTTGACCAGGCCGACTTTTTCACCTCTGGCAGTCAGGTAGTTAACCGTCTCCTCGATGGTCTCGCAGGAAGAGGTCATGGAAATAATAATCCTGGTGGCATCCGGGGCGCCCACATAATCAAACAGATTATAGGAACGACCGGTCAGCTCGCTGACCATCTTCATGTATTTTTCAACAATGGCCGGAACGCGGCTGTAGTAGGAGTTGGAGGCTTCAAAATTCTGGAAATAAATATCAGGATTCTGGGCGGTCCCGCGCACTTCCGGACGTTCCGGGTTGGCGCCCCGGGCGCGAAAGGCTCGCAGGGCGTCATAATTGACCAGTTTGGCCATATCGTCATAAGCTATGGCCTCAATTTTCTGAATTTCATGCGAGGTGCGGAAACCTTCGAAAAAATGAACAAAAGGCAAACTGGCCTCTATGGCCGCCAGGTGGGTCACCAGGCCCAGGTCCATGACTTCCTGAACCGAAGCCGAAGCGAGCATGCAGAAACCGGTCTGCCGCACCGCCATGACATCCTGGTGGTCGCCGAAGATAGATAAGGCGTGGCCGGCGAGGGAACGGGCGGTGACATGAATCACCCCCGGCAGAAGCTCGCCGGACATTTTGTACATATTAGGGATCATCAGCAGCAGTCCCTGGGAAGCCGTGAAAGTTGAAGTCAGCGCGCCGCCGGCCAGGGAACCGTGAGCCGCCGCCGCCGCCCCGGCTTCCGACTGAAGCTGGCGGACCAGCATGGATTGTCCGAAAATGTTTTTCTCCCCGGCAGCCGCCCATTCATCAGCTGTTTCTCCAATGGGCGAAGAGGGGGTTATCGGATACAAAGTGGCCACGTCACTCATGGCGTAGGCCACGTAAGCGGCAGCCGTATTGCCGTCAATGGTTTTCATGGTTGCCATAATAAGATACTCCTTTTTTTGATACACTTCAGGTGGTTTTTGTTAAACAGTGCGATCAAGCAGCCATAGAGCAGAGTGCCGGAGAGCTTATCGACCTCAGGGCACAGCTTATAAAAGTAATATAATAATCTCAACTTGTAAACATAAAACATAAAAATATCGGCTGACACTCAGACCCTGATCGATCAGGGTTAA
>JBKHHL010000207.1:0-3783 GCA_046539175.1 Desulfosudaceae bacterium | reverse complement strand
ATGACCGGCTACCAAGTTATCGGGGTTCCTCTCAAACCGCCCCGCTTGATGCCGAAATCCATCCCCAACTGGGCCCGGGAGGCGAAAAAAAGAACCATGTGTGATAACCTGGTAAACGGGGTTAAAACCAGCAGCAATTCTCCACACAGGATGTGCGTCAGCAGCCAGAAGGAGTAGTTGCTTACCTCGTAACGAGCCAGAAGACCGGTTATAAAAGGTGCCACCGCCACCACGAGGATAAGGTAATCAGACCAGGTTGACAGGATTCGCACCTGGGGCAGTGCCAACCGTCTTAAAATCAGAAAAAAAGCGGTGACGATAACCATCCAGGTCAGGATATCCGCCAGGGCGGTATTCAGGGTAAACAGGGAAATTCCGATTTTATGTTCCAAAAAGGTATTATGGGCCAGAAGAAACAGGGGGACCAGGATGGCGCCGGCATGAAAGCCGAAAAAAAGAAAGGTCATAACCGGATGCTGACGCCAGCTACGGGTTCCAAAGGGCAGCAGCCATTTATAGATGGATCGCCAGGCCCCTTTGGCGCCGCGGAAGCGGTGAGCCGTATAGGCCACGCGGTCCAGTTGCCAGTCGAGCCCCAGGAAATACAGAACCAGGCGGACCAGGCAGCCGATGAAAAATACGGCCAGCGACAGCCAGAACAGATAACCGGTTAATAATTCATACATGGGGTCCTCCCTCTGAATGCAAGGCGAAAAAACTTACCGTTCGGTTTCGCCGGGGCTGCGCCCCGATCAACCCCGGCAAGATCCGGGTTAGTCCCGCAAATCCTCCGGACCGTGGCAGGCGGTGCAGGTAACGGGGCCGGTTCCGGTTTTTTGCTCCTCCAGTTTCTGGTGACAGGCCACGCAGGAATCATGCGAGGCCTGGCGCAAAGATCGTACTGATTCGGTTGGCTGGTCCTGGTGGCAGTACAGGCAAGGCTCTTCGGTGCCTTCTTCATAATACAATCGTCCGGTCTGCTGGTCATACTGATGATGGCAGACCCGGCAGTTTGTCTGGTCGTCGCCTGTCTCCGGCTGGATGGCGGTGGAGCTTTCATGCCGGTAATGCAATGACTGGTCAAATCCTGCCGGCTGGAGAGATGATTCCCAGAGGTTCCGTGTTTTGTGACACAGCCGGCATTGACCGATCCGGGGCCCTGTTTTTTGACCCGCCGACCTCTTGTCAACATGGCAGGAGATGCAGTGTTCATGATAGAAATCTCCGGCCGACGCCGCAGCCAGCTGTTCCCGACGCTTGAACCTAAAGTCCAGGGTACCGCCTTTTGTCTGGTGACAAACCGCGCAATCTTGGTCGACGGCCTGGCTGTGCAGCCCGTGAATAAACTGGACCGGCGGCATCTCGTCTTTTGCGGTCCTCTTGGTGGAGATATTAATCGTTATGATATCAGGACGTTTCACCTGTTCCTGGCGGGAGCTCATATCCCCGGCCTGCCCGAGGGCGAGCCATCCCGCCCCTGCAACAAGGAAGGCTCCCAGCGACCACATTAGCTGCGTGCGAAGTTTACTCATGTTTTTCCTGATTAAGCGTCAAAACATTATGCGGTTGATGACTTCTGCTTTTATCGGGTTCAATCCGGCCACATTTATTGCGATCACGTTCCGTAGCGAGATCCTGCCGCCGGTTTTTCCCGGTTCGTCCCCGGCCGGAAGAAAAACTGGACCCAAAGCCCCGATTCAACCCTTCTTTTGTCCCAGCAGTGCCTGGATGGTCCGGAGCAGTTCGGATTTGTCTACCGGCTTGTCAAAAAAGTGATCCGGGCTGAAATAGTCCGCATCCCGGTGGAGATCGATCTGAACGCCCAGTTCATCCTTCATGCCGGAGATGCCGATGATGGGAATTTCGGCCAGGGCGGCATTGTTTCTCAGCCGCCGGCAGATTTCAAAACCGGAATACAGCGACTCCATCATGACATCCAGCAAAATCAGATCCGGAGCCTGCTCTTCGGCCAAATCCAGCGCCTTTTGTCCGTCCGCCGCAGTTAATACCTGAAAACCGTTGCGCCTTAGAAACGTTTCCATGGTAAACAGGTAGTCGGCATTGTCATCAATTACCAATATGGTTTTTTCGTCTTGTTCCATGCCCAATTCCTTTCGCCGGGTATACCCCGGCCCGGATAGTTCGCCAATATCCGGGCTGAACGCCCCTTTCTATGTTATGCCCTGTCCGACTACCAGCCTGATCGTCACTTTTTACGGCAATTGAAAAATAATCCGAAACAGACTCCCCCGCCCTTGTTTGGTCAAAACCTCGATTTTGCCGCTATGGTTTTTGACGATTCTTTTGACCAGCATTAACCCCAGGCCTGTGCCGGTATGGCCCTTGGTGGAAAAAAAATCCTGAAAAATATGGTCATAGGTGTTCTTGTCCATGCCGGTGGCGTTGTCTTCCACTTCAAACATAAAATGCTGACGGTCATAATAATCCAGCCGCAGAAAAACCTGGTGGAGGTGTTTCTGCTTATCTTTTTGACAGGCCTGCAGCGCGTTCCAGATTAAGTTGCTCAGCAGGCGTGAAATCCCCGCCGGATCCATTTTTATGGTGGGCAGATCCGGGGTCAACTGCAGGAGCAATTGCACGCCCAAAGATTGGGCTTTGTCCGCGAACAACTGCCCGGCCTGCCGGCTCAGGTCCTCCGGGGAAACATCCTGCAATCGCGGCTGCCGGTCTTTGGCGGAAAACAGAATGTTTTGCGTTATGCGGGTCAGTTCGGTGATATTGCGTTTGACCACGTCCCATCCTTGTATAGAAAGAGACTTATCCTGATCATGCATGGCTTCATCCACGACGTAGACGCCGCCCTGAATGTTTTCCAGAATATTTTTAATATCATGTGACAAAAAGGCGATGGATTGGCCCAGGGTGACCATTTCCCGGTGAATATTCTTGATGGCGCTTACGTCGGCCAGAAGTTTTAAAGAAGCAATGACGTTTCCCACCACATCAAAAAAAGGGGCGGAGAAGGCCAGCATTTCCATCATCCGACCATCAGCGTAGTACACAATCTCCTCGGAAACATGAAACCCCTTATCGCGAAAGGTCTCTCTTACCGGGCAATCCTGACATGGGTATTGGGCTCCTTTTAAAACCGAGTAACAGGTCTTCCCTCGAATGGCGGGCCCGAAATCTTTTAATAAGCTGTGGTTGGCAAAAAGGATGTTAAAATCTTTATCCTGGATCATCAAATAGCACGGCAGAGCATCCAGAATACTTTTAAAGGTTAAATCCTGCAGGCTGTCTTTGTTGGTAAGGTCCATTACCCTTCCTGCCGTATATGAGGTAACGTATTCAAGAACCCGTCCTTTGAGAGCGGTTGGGGCTACCGATGGTGATGACCTGACAATTGGCGAATTTGGACACATTGGCCGCTGTTTTGGTGTAAGTCCGGCGCTTATCCTCTTTGTGCCCAGCCGTCCCCAGGATGATCAAGTCAATCTGGTTTTCGTCGGCATAACTAATAATTTCAAAATCCGGGGAGCCTACCTTGACGATAAAGGAATAATCAATCTCACCCTGACATCTTTTTTCGTAAACGCTTTTCAGGGCGCCCAGCTCTTCCAAACGGTGACGTTCATCCTCCTCTTCCGATTTTTTCGCGCTTTCTTCCGAAGATAAGGATTCATGCAAATGAAGGCCGCAGGGATTCACCGAGGGAATCACATTCATGAAATGCAATCTGGCCTGATACTTGACGGCCTGGTCCAGGGCGTGGGTAAATGCGGATTCGGCGTCATCGGAATAGTCGGTGCAGAATAAAATGTT
>JBKHHL010000206.1:0-3807 GCA_046539175.1 Desulfosudaceae bacterium | reverse complement strand
GCCTTCGCCGGGGTGACGCAATAAGGAAAATCTCGGCTTTTTACGAGTACATCAAAAATGACGGCTTTGTCAAAATACGCTGCGTCCTGATCTTGAACTTTTTACTTTGCCGGCTCAATTTAGACTTTTTACGAGGCCATCAAAAAATGAGGTAATTTTTTTCTACAATAACCGAACAGGGAAAAAATGTCAAAAGACGGTTCGGAACTGGCAAGTTGCCGGCAGAAAGACGGCGGCCGGAAGGACTGGTGCTGATCTGCCTTCGGGACCACGGCTTGACAAGAGGAGGCCACCGACATAAAGTACAGGATAAACGATGAATCCAAAGGGGCAGCCATGAGGGATAATAACGCCGCTTACCGGGGGTACAAGAAGACAATGTGGAGGCTGCTGCCGGCGGTTTTATCCGGTCTTCTGTTGACGGCCGCCTTTCCCCGCTGGAATTTTGCGGCGGCGGCCTGGGTGGCGCTGGTGCCGCTGCTGTATTCCTTGCGGAATGTTTCTTTCCAAAAGAGTTTTGGTCCGGGTTTCGCGGCCGGTTTAGTCCATTACCTGACCCTGGGCTACTGGCTTATGCCTACCCTCGAAAATTACGGTGGACTGCCCCTGCCGGCCGCTCTGATCTTTTCTCTTTTGCTGGCCGCCTACCTGGCGCTTTACATCGGCGTTTTTGCCATGATCGTTACCGGCATCCGGAGCGGACCGGCGATTACCCTGCTGGCGGCGCCGGCGGCCTGGGTTACCCTGGAATATATCAGGACCTTTTTATTTACCGGGTTCCCCTGGGAGCTGCTGGGATATTCTCAGTATCAGCAGCTGAGTCTGATTCAGATGGCTGATCTGACCGGGGTGTACGGCCTTTCTTTTGTGATAGTTCTGGTCAACACGGCTCTTTTTCTGGCCGGGCTGGCTCTTCTGCAAAAAAAATGGCAGGATATCCGGGTGAAAAAGAGGCCGGCCCTGGCCGCCGTCCTTGGCGCTCTGATTCTGGTGGCGGTCGTCTGGGGATACGGTCAATGGCGACTGAACCGGGTCGGGGAGGACATGTCCCGGGCCGGACATCACCGCCTGGCCGTCATCCAGGGTAATATAGACCAGTCTCTGAAGTGGGACGAGGAATTCCGGCTGGACAGCGTCCGGAAATATCTGGACCTGGCCGCGCGCCCCGAGGCCCGCCGGGCTGATCTGGTGATTATGCCGGAAACCGCCATGCCCTTTTATTTTAATTATGACAAGAACCTGGCGGCCATGGTCAGCCGGTTCGCCCGGGAGCGGAAGATTCACCTGCTGACCGGAGCTCCCACGGTTTTCTCCCGGGGTAATGATTACGAACTTTACAACAGCGCCTATCTGATAGCCCCGACGGGCAAGGTGGCGGGCAGATATGATAAGTCGCATCTGGTGCCGTTCGGAGAATACGTGCCCCTGGGGAAATGGCTGCCATTCATTGATCGTTTTGTGGTGGCGGTGGGTGATTTTGAACCGGGCCATCCGGGCCGGGTTTTAACCCTTGGTAACCGCGGGCTGGGGGTTCAGATCTGTTATGAAATTATTTTTCCGGGTGGTTGTCGGCAACTGGTCGCGGGCGGAGCCGATATTATTATCAATATAACCAATGATGCCTGGTACGGTCGAACCGGGGCGCCTTACCAGCATTTTTCCATGGCCGTCCTGCGGGCGGTGGAAAACCGGCGGGCCGTGGTCAGGGCTGCCAATACCGGCATCAGCGGCTGGATTGATCCGAGCGGCCGGATCCGGGACGCTACCTCCATTTTTGTCAAAAGCGTCCGGTCTTACCAGGTTCCCGAAGGCAGGGGGCAAACAGTTTATGGCCGTCTGGGTGATCTGTTCGCGAAATTTTGTGTTGTCGCGACTCTGTTTGTGTTATGGCGGAAATACCGGATTAACAGGTAAGCCGGGCGGCCAGACCGGCCGCTAAAATCGTTACCAGCCAATATCATATAAAGACAAGGGAGATTCTGACAATGACATGGGATAAAAACACGGATATTCATTCAGCCATTGAGGATTGCCAGAAGAAAATAGAAAATATCCGGGGTTATCTTTGACCTGCCGGCAATGCGACTTCGCCTGGAAGAGATCGAAAAAGAGATGAGCCAGGAGCATTTCTGGGAAAACCCTGATCACGCCACCACCCTGCTCAAAGAAAGATCTACCCTGGCTTCGACTCTGGATTCCCTGGCAGAGGTCTGTAATGGCCTGGAGGAGGCCGAGGTTTTGCTGGAGCTGGCCGAGGAGGAGGAAGACAGCGTTGTCCGGGAGGAATCTGCCAGGCGGGTGGCCGCGGTGGAAAAAAAAATCAATGCTTTTTCTCTGGAATTGATGCTGTCCGAACCTGATGACGGGGCCAACGCCATTGTTTCCATCAATGCCGGCGCCGGCGGCACCGATTCCCAGGACTGGGCCGAAATGCTGCTGCGCATGTACAGTCGCTGGGTGGAACACCAGGGCTACAAGCTGGAAATGGTCGATGTCCAACCCGGCGAAGAGGCCGGCATCAAAAGCGCCACCTTCAAAGCCTCCGGTAAAAACGCTTACGGTTATTTAAAAAACGAGGTCGGAGTTCATCGCCTGGTCCGCATATCTCCCTTCAACGCCAGCGGCAAGAGGCATACCTCGTTTTCCTCGGTGTTTGTGTATCCGGAAATAGACAATGACATTGAAATAGATATTGATGACGGGGATCTGCGGGTGGACGTCTTCCGGGCCAGCGGCGCCGGGGGGCAGCACGTCAACAAGACCAGCAGCGCCGTGCGTATCACCCATCTGCCCAGCAATATCGTGGTGCAGTGCCAGCAGGAGAAATCCCAGTCGCGTAACAAGGAAATCGCCATGAACGTGCTGCGCTCCAGGCTGTACCAGGCGGAAAAGCTGAAACAGGAAGAAAAGGCCCGGGAACTCCATGAAAGCAAGGAAGATATCTCCTGGGGCAGCCAGATCCGTTCCTACGTGCTGCATCCTTATCAGAAAGTAAAGGACCACCGGGTGGACCTGGAGATAGGCGACGTCAACAGCGTCCTGGACGGCCATATCAATCCTTTTATTGACGCCGTGCTCAGCCGGGGGAACCAGTAATTTCCGGTGATTATCATTGTTGTCCAAAATAAAAGTTATTTTCACCGGGTTATTTTAAACAATAGCGGGTGATTATAGTGAAGCAGTACCCACAGGAAGAAACCCGGGAACGGCCCCGGCAAACGAGCGTCAGGGCAGAGCCTGGAGCGGCCCCTGATCCGGTTGATCCGGTGGAGCTCATCAAGCGGTATTACGCGCCGGGAACCAGCCTGTATGATCTGCTTTTGCGGCACGGCCGGCAAGTCGCCGCCAAAAGCCTGCGCCTGGCCGATCAGATGGGCGATCCTTCGCTGGACCGGGATTTTCTCGAGGCCGCGGCCCTGCTGCATGATATAGGAATTGTCAAGGTCAGGGCGCCGGCCCTGGGCTGCACGGGGCATGCAGACTATATCTGTCATGGGGTGCTCGGCCGGGAAATGTTAACCTCGCTTGGATTACCCCGACACGGACTTGTCTGTGAACGGCATGTAGGCGTCGGCCTGACCGTGGCCGACATCAGAAAAAACAATTTCCCGCTGCCCCCGCGGGATATGCGTCCGGTATCCCGGGAAGAAACGATTATCGCCTATGCTGACAAGTTTTTTTCCAAGCACCCGGCTCGACTGAAGCGGGAATTATCGGTGGAGGAGGTGGCCGCCCAGCTGTCAAATTACGGGCGGCAGCCGGTGGAAACCTTCTTGATGTGGGCCCGGCTGTTCAAAGAAGCATGAC
>JBKHHL010000205.1:0-3830 GCA_046539175.1 Desulfosudaceae bacterium | reverse complement strand
ATGCCCGGCAGGGTCAGGGTGGCCTGGAAAATGGCCAGGCCGGCCGCGATCAGCAAAATATTGGCCAGGAGCGCCAAATCCGCGAACAGGCCGGCGCCCTTATAATAAATTCCCATGAAGACGAGGATGATAACTCCGCCCAGCGCCATGGAGAGCAGGCCCTTGTTAATGGAGTCCTGCCCCAGGGATGGCCCCACCGTCCGTTCTTCCATGATTCTGACCGGCGCCGGCAAGGCTCCGGCCCGCAGTACAATGGCCAGGTCATGGGCTTCCTTGTCGGTAAAATTGCCGGTAATCTGGGCCTCGCCTCCGGAAATTTTGTCCTGGATGACCGGGGCCGAGTAGACGTTGTTGTCCAGCACGATGGCCAGCCGTTTTTTTAAATTGTTTTCCGTGATTCTTTCAAATATGGCGGCGCCCTTGCGGTTGAATTCCAGGGACACGTAAGGTTCGTTGTAACGGGAGTCAATATTGACCCTGGCGTCGGCCAGATCGGCGCCGGTCAGGGGCGTTCCTTTTTTGATTAAAAAAGGTTTCTTGGTGGTCCGGTTGGTCTCCGGATCAGTTTTGACCTGGTAGAGCAGTTCGCTGCCCGGCGGTACTTTCCCTTCCCGGGCTTTATCAACATCGTGTTCTTCATCCACCAGTCGGAATTCCAAAAGAGCGGTTTTCCCGATCAGGTCCTTGGCCCGGGAGGTATCCGTAACTCCGGGCAGTTGCACCAGGATGCGTTTTTCCCCCTGAATACGGATAACGGGTTCGCTCACCCCGAATTCGTCGATCCGGTTGCGGATCGTTTCCAGGGCCTGTTCCGTGGCCATTTTCTTGATGCGTTCGGCCTTTTTTTCAGGAATGGACAGGATCTGTTCCAGGCTGTTGTCCCGTTTCTGTTCTGATATCAGCGCCAGGCCGGGAAACTCTTCGTCCAGTACCTTCTGAAGGGCGTCGATATTATCCTGGCCCCGGGCCATTATTTCAAGAGCGCTGTCCCGGACCTTGATGTCCGTATGCCGGATCCGCTTGTCTCTGACCAGGTCCCGGAGTTCCCGGGCATGGCCCTCGACCTGGGCCGAGACAGCTTTTTCCGTGTCTACTTCCAGGCTCAGATGCATGCCGCCCTGCAGATCCAGCCCCAGGTTGATGGTTTTATGCGGCCACCAGTCGGGATTAAAGGTAGGCAATACCAGGATTACGGCCGCGACCATGATCCCCGCTATCAAAACCTGTTTCCATGGAATTTCTTTCAATGTCAGTTATCCTCAGTCAGAGTGTCCATCCGTAAAGCGAACCAGCTGTTTTGCTTTCCGGACACCGGTTATGACGCCTTTTTAAAAAGTGTTCACCTCTTCAGGCTGCCCCTTTGATTCGGGCAGGGGCACCGTGGATCACCAGCTTCGGGCTTTTGAAAAAGCGTTATTATTGACGGCTTCGTAAAAAGTCCGATTGCCGCAAGGCGGCCGGCTGCGTTGCAGCGTTTTTCTCGGAATTTCACGTACTGCTAAGTACGCTGCATTCCTCGAAAAACACTGCGCCTTGATCTCGAACTTTTTACTTTGCCATCCCAATTTGGACTTTTTACGAAACCATCATTATTTGTCTTTTTTGTCCGTCTTGGCGGCCGGGGCGTCCTGCTTTTTGCCGGCGATGCTCGGACGGGACACTTTCAGCCTGACCTTGTCAGCCACTTCCAGCATAACGGTTGTTTCGTCCACTTTGGTCAGTTTGCCATGCAGCCCCCCGTTGGTAACAACCTGATCACCGGGCTTAAGATTGTTGACCATCTCCTGGTGTTCCTTGGTTTTTTTCTGCTGGGGGCGGATCAGAAGAAAATAAAAAATCACAAAAATAATAATCAATGGGGCCAGGCCCATTAACCCGCTGCCCTGAGGCGCTTCTCCCGGAGCGCCGTTCTGTCCCATGGCGTAAACGATGTCTGCGAACAATGTCTCCTCCTTTGGGGGCTTTTAAATCCCCTGGTATCTCTTTTCGACCGTCATTTTTATTCATCCCTTCGACAAGTACCACTATTCTTTAAAGGATGAATCATGCTCAGGTCAAGTTCTATTCAATTTTTTATAAAAATTTGAGGATGGCGGCAGGTTATTGCTTTTCCCATTCAATCCGGCATTCGTCCCGGGGCAAGGCCGGGTCCATCTGGATGGTGACCATGGAATTGCGTCTTGATTCCAGCGCCAGCAACTCGTTTTTTTTGCGATTCATAATATAGTGAGCCACCTCCGGGGGCAGCAGGCAGGTGACATTCTGGCCTTCATTTTTCAATGTTTCCAGCCGGAGTCGCCGCAGAAAATTGATGCCGACCTTTTCGGTGGCCATGACGTAACCTTGCCCCCCGCACTGGCCGCAGGGAACAAAGCTGGAAGATTCAAGGGACTGCCGCAGCCTCTGCCGGGACATTTCCAGCAGGCCGAAGCGGGAAATATTGCCCACCCGGGTGCGGGCCTTATCTTCCTTGAGGCTGGTTTTCATGCATTTTTCCACGGCGGATTTGTTTTTCCGGTTCCTCATGTCAATAAAGTCGATAACGATCAGGCCCCCCATATCCCGGAGCCTTAATTGGCGGGCGATTTCCTCGGCTGCTTCCAGATTGGTCTGCAGGGCGGTTTCTTCAATGGATACCCCCTGTTTGGATTTGCCGGAGTTGACGTCAATGGCGACCAGCGCTTCGGTTTGACCCAGCACGATGGAACCACCCGAAGGAAGTTTGACCTTGTTGGCAAAGATGGTGTCGATCTGGTGTTCCAGTTCGTGTTTGGTGAAAATGGGTTTATCGCTTTTATATTGTTTGATTATGGAGGAGTGTTTGGGTGAGACCAGGTCAATAAAGTCTTTGACTTCCTGGTAGGTAGAGGGGTCGTCGATAAGTATTTCTGATATGTCGGTGGTCAGGTAATCACGAATGGAGCGTATGGCCAGATCACGTTCCTTGTACAATTCGGCCGGCGCCTTTTTGTTGATCCCCTTTTTCTTGATGGTTTTCCAGAGACGCATCAAATATCTGAAGTCTTTGGTGATAACCGTTTTGGAAGCATCCCGGGCCGCTGTCCTCAGAATCAGGCCGAAATTTTCCGGCAGGGACAGGCTGTCTATGATTTCTCTTAAACGCTTTCTTTCTTCCTCGTCGGCAATGGATTTGGAAACACCCCGGGTCTGGCTGCCGGGCATGAGCACGCTGAAGCGGCCGGGTATGGAAAGAAAGGTAGTCAGGGCGGCGCCCTTGTGCATGATGGGGTCTTTGGTAACCTGCACCAGGAGTTCCTGGCCGGATTTAATCAGATCCTTGATGGAACGGTCGCTTTCTCCTTTTTGAAAATAGTCACTGTGGATTTCCTGCTTTTGCAGAAAACCGTGCCGCTCTTCGCCGTAATCCACAAAAGCGGCCTGGAGACTCGGCTCCACCCTCGCCACTATGCCTTTGTAAATATTACTTTTAGTGGTAGCCCGGGCGGCGGTTTCATGGTGAAACTCTTCCAGCCGGTTGTCTTTCACCTTGGCGATGCGGCATTCCTCAGGATCGAGGGCGTTGATCAGAATTTTAGTAGCCATATGAAGTACCTTGTATCTTACAAATATTTATCGAGTCGATTCGGACGCGTCTGCCAGTCCCGCCCGGCGGGACTGAAGGTTGATGGCTTCGTAAAAAGTTCCTACCTCGTCATTCCGGCGAATGCCGGAATCCAGAACTATTTGATTTTACTGGACCCCGGCCTCCGCCGGGGTGACGCAATAAGGGAAATCCCGACTTTTTACGAGACCATCAAGGTTGACTTTTTTTATATTAAATCGTCTTTTTTCCGCAAATCCCCAATGAT
>JBKHHL010000004.1:0-40508 GCA_046539175.1 Desulfosudaceae bacterium | reverse complement strand
CCGTCGTCCACCACGATGATCTGTTTGCGATAGGGGACGTCATGAACCCGTGCCAGCATCTCGCGGATGGTGTTGGCCTCGTTGTAAACCGGCATGATGATACTCAGCAGCGGTTCGTCGGCAATGGTTTTGTCAGCGGTCTTTTCCATGATGGGGGTTTATCCCGATGGCTTTTCCTGGGCTTTCAGGTCCTTGTTGGCTTCCATGTCGAACCACATGGCAAACAGGGTGAACTGGCTGGCGCTGATAAAGGCGAACATGGCCGCCAGGGCGTTGATGGGCGGGATATGGCCGGTGGCAGACCAGACCCAGAACAGCCGGCCGAACAGTACCGCCGTGGCTACCCCGAAGAATCCCCCCAGCAGGTAAAAGAAGATCAGGGGATGAAAATCCTTGATGACGTATTTTTCCTTCATGCGCCAGAAAAAGCGCTTGAACAGCAGCCAGCTGATGGTGAAAATTACTTTTTTGACCTTCAGCCCGGACCGTTCCCCGATGTTGTAGAGCGGCTCCACCGGTACGTCGGCCACTTTGAAATTATGGACATTCAACAGAATCAGCAGGTCGTTGGGCTGGCCGTAGCGTTGGTACATGCGGTCCCATTCCACGGTTTGCAGCGCCTTCCTGCTTATGGCGGTATAACCCGACTGAAAGTCGGAGACGTGCCAGTACCCGGAAACGATCTTGGTTAACAACGACAGAAAGGCGATCCCGAAATAACGCAGACGCGGCATCTGGTTGTAAGCGTTCCCGTAGAAAAACCGGTTGCCCTTGGCGTAATCGGCCCGGCCTTCGGCGACCGGATCCAGCAGGGCCGGCAGGTCATCGGGATTCATCTGGCCGTCGCCGTCCATGCGGACGGCAATGTCGAGGCGGTTGTCAACAGCCCAGCGATAGCCGGTCACCAGCGCTCCGCCGCAGCCACGGTTTTCATCATGTTTCAGGAGAACCACCCGCGGATCGGATGTGGCCCGGTTTTGGACGGTCGCGGCGGTCTGGTCCGTGCTGGCGTCATCCACCACCACCACGTTATCGATGAAGGCCGGCATTGCTTCCAGAACCCTGGTGATCTGGGTGGCTTCATTGTAAGCCGGAATGATGACGCAGACGGATTTTTGTTTATACATGGCCTGGCGCTATTATCGCTGTGGTGGCAGTGTCGGAGCAACCTGACTTTTAAAATAGCGATATTATACATGTCCCGCCGGTATTTTCAAGGGTTTTCTTGGCGGGAAGCGGTCCGGCGCGAAAACGAGGTCAGATAACAGTATCCGGGAGCCGCTTCAATTGTGCCATAGCGTGCGGGGAGGCGGGTCGTGCCTTTAACCCGGATATTTCATGAATTTTTTCGACTATAGTTGTTTAACCAATAAAATGGTTATTGATAATTTCTGACGGCTTCGTAAAAAGTCCAATATCTGCGTTGCAGCATTTTTCTCGGAATTTCACGTACTACTAAGTACGCTGCATTCCTCGAAAAACTCTGCGCCTTGATCTTGAACTTTTTACTTTGCCGTCCCAATTTGGACTTTTTACGAGACCATCATTTCTGACTTTTTTTAAAATACAAATTGTCATTGGCCGTTTATGAAATTTCAACTATTTAGATGTCGAAAAATTTCACCCTTCGGGCGAGTCATCTTGGGCGCAGCTGCTGTGTTGCAGGTGGAGCCAGGGGCTCGGGCTCAAATCGACTCGTGAAATAACCGGGCTATGGCGATTATCCTTATCTATATAACCTAACATAAAAATATGATTTTTCAAGAGTTCCGAACGGCCGGGGTTGTGATGATCCCGGGGTGCTGGTGTCCTTTCAGCCGGGGTCAGGCGATGAGCATGATTCGCAAGTCCATGACGTTGGTATTGGTGGGGCCGGTCATGAGCAGGCCGCCGGTTTTTTCGAAAAAAGAGTAAGCGTCGTTGTCGTCCAGATATCGGCCCGGGTCCAGCCCCAGTTGTTCGGCTTTTGCCTGGGTATGGCAGTCAATCACGGCGCCGGCGGCGTCGGTGGGCCCGTCGGTGCCGTCGGTACCGCCGCTTAAAATAACGATATGCTCGGTCCCGGCGATGCCTGCCACCGCGGCCAGGCAGAACTCCTGGTTGCGGCCGCCCCGTCCCTGTCCCTGAATGGTGACGGTGGTCTCCCCGCCGGACAGAATACAGGCCGGCGGCTGGAGCGGATTGCCGCTGGCCAGGCATTCCCTGGCAATGGCGGCATGGACTCCGGCCACCTCTTTTGTTTCACCTTCAATCCGGGAGGAAAGGATAAGCGTGTGGTAGCCCAGCTCCAGAGCCCGTGACCGGGCCGCCCGGATGGCGTCCAGGTTGCCGGCGCAGATCAGGTTGAAGACGGATTGAAAAACCGGATCATCCGGTTTGGGGGTTTCTACGGCTGAATTCCCGGCTGAATCTCCGGCTGAATTCCCGGCCGGCTCCTGGCGGCCGTCCCGGATGTGTTTTGTCACTGACGGCGGCAGGCGTTCGGCGATATCATATTTTTTGAATATGGCCAGGCAGTCTTCAAAGGTACCTGGATCGGGCACGGTGGGTCCGGAGGCGATGGTGGACAGGTCGTCGCCGATGACGTCGGATATAACCAGGCATAGCAGGGTGGCCGGGTAAACCGCCCGGGCCAGCCGGCCGCCCTTGATGGCGGAGAGGTGTTTGCGGATGGTGTTGATTTCACTTATGGACGCTCCGCAGGACAGCAGCACCCGCATGGTCTGCTGCTTATCCTCCAGGGTAATGCCCTCAACCGGCAGCGGCAGCAGCGCCGAACCGCCGCCCGAGATAAGACAGATAACCAGGTCATCGGCCGCGGCCGTGGCGGCCAGCTCCATAATTTCCGCGGCTCCGCGGCAACCGTTTTCATCCGGCAGGGGGTGGCCGGCCTCGATCAGCCGTATCCGTGTCAGCGGCATGGTGTAGCCGTATTTGACCACGATCAACCCGCCGGAAACGCGGTCGCCGAGAATGTCTTCAATCGCGGCCCCCATGGCCGCCGAGGCCTTGCCGGCCCCGATAACGTGAATATTCCGGAAGTCGCCGAGGTCCCGGGAAAAATCCCCGGCCTGGAACCGGCCCTGGTTCACCCGGCACAGACCTTTCAGCCGCTGCCGGGGTTCCACTGCGTCCAGTCCGGCCTGGAAAATAGAGCGGGCGTCCCGTTTCATCCGTTCGGTGTCGTTGTTATTCCGGTTGGGAATCAAGTTGGGTTACCTTAATATTTATCGCGGCTCTGGCGGGTTCATTGGCATATATATATTTTAGGCCTGGTCAGGATTGACTGTCAAAGTAAAAGGGGTAAAAGGGGGATGAAAAATAGAATCAGAATAGACGGAAGCGGAAAATTCGGCTTGCTTGCTTGAATTTATAATGATGTCTGCTTGACAATTATTGCCGCTTACCGGTAAGTTGGTTTCCATCCATAAATGGCTTTTTCCGCAATCTCTGCGCCAAACCGCGGGGTTGCTTGCGCGGCGTAAGTCCCCTACGCCTCCGCGCAACCCCCTGTTTTACTTGGCCTTGCGAAAAAATTCTCATTTCTGGATTGGAAACACCAGATGGTGCCATCGTTGTGAAATGGATGGACACAAGTTATCATATGAAACAGGCTGTAATGAATTCGTGGAGGCCGTATGGCTGAAGAAAAAATTTCCAGCACGTCCTTAAAAGGTGAAATTCTGATCGCCACGCCCGGTCTTCAGGATCCGAATTTTTCCCATACGGTGGTTTGCGTTTGCGAATTTTCCCGGGCCGGCGCCCTGGGGCTGATCATTAACCGGGTCTATCCGTCTTTGTCCGGGGCGGATATTTTTGAGGAGCTCAAGATCGCCTGTCAGGAAGGAGCTCCCAACATTCCAATTTATAACGGCGGCCCGGTCAGTGTCGGCGACTTGTTCGTGCTGCACGGTCCCCCTTTTGACTGGGCGGGGTGCCTGCCGATTCTTCCCTGGCTGGCCCTGTCCAACTCCCGCGATATCCTGGAAGCTGTTGCCATGGGGCACGGGCCATCTTCTTATCTGATCGTGCTGGGTTGTTCCGGTTGGGGCGGCGGGCAGCTGGAAATGGAACTAAAAGAAAATTCCTGGATAACCATTCCGGCGGATAAACATATAATTTTCGGTACACCGGTGGAAGAACGGTGGCACCAGGGGCTGGCGTCCATCAACATCGATCCGGCGCTATTGTCAAGTACCCTCGGCAATGCCTGATAGGTCGCGGCGGCAGAAAATTGAGACGTAACGGGCGGTACCATGGATAAATATAATGATTTAAAAGAGCGGCTGCTGGCCTTGAGCGATGAGTCGCTGCGGCTGATTGATACGGTTGAAAACGCTTCAGGAGTGACTGACACCACTTTTGAAAACTGGAAAGACACCTGCCGGGGGATAAAGCGCCAGGTGGCCGAGGACCTGGTGCGGGTGGCCGTGGTCGGGCCGATCAAATCCGGCAAAAGCACTATTGTCAACTCTCTTTTCAAGCAGGATTACCTGAAACGGGGCGCCGGAGTAATAACGGCCATGGTTACCAAGGCCCGGCGCAGCGACCGCCTCGGGGCCACCCTTTTTTTCAAGTCATGGGATGAGGTCAACGCTGAAATCGCCCGGGCCGTGGTCATGCTGCCTTCCAGCACCCTGGAGGCCGATGGCCACATCCCGGACATACGCCATGACAGTACCCGGGAAACCTTGTCCCGGTTTGTGGACGAATTGCCGCAAGAATATCTCATCGCCCGGGACAGCCGCAATATTAACAGCGTCCTGCTGGCCAATTACCTGGAGGGCTATGAAGCGGTCCGGGACATCCTGGCCGAGGAGACGGTGACCCGGAGATTTGAACGGGAGGATTTCGCCCGGCACCGTGATTTCGTGGCCGAGGACCGGTTGGCGGTTTATCTTAAGGATATTCAGCTGGAAATTGATTCCGGGGACATGGATCCCGGTATCGAGATGGCTGACTGCCAGGGGAGTGACTCGCCCAATCCCATGCACCTGGCCAAGATCCAGGATTATCTGCTGCTGACCAACCTGATCGTTTATGTCATCAGCAGCCGCACCGGTATTCGCCAGGCGGACATCAATTTTCTGACCATGATCCGGCGCATGGGTATCGCCGACAACCTGATTTTTGTCATTAATTGTGATTTTAACGAACATGAATCCCTGGATGGCCTGAAGTCCCTGGTAGGGCGCATTGCCGGGGAGATAGCCCTGATCCAGCCGGACCCTGAGGTTCACGTTTTTTCCGGACTTTATAATCTTTTCCGCTCCCAGGGAAAAGGGTGGTTGAGCGACAAGGACGCCCGCATGCTGACCCAGTGGGAGCTGGAAACCGAGCTGGCGAGCTACTCCGACGAGGGCACCCGGGCTTTTGAAGCCTCCTTATATTATCAGCTCAATCGCCGCCGGTACGCCCTGCTGCTGGAGAATCACGTCGGTCGTTTTTCCCTGGTTATATCGGGCCTTCACCAGTGGGCGACCGTCAACCTGGGCATGCTGGCCGAGGATGAACAGAGCGTGGCGGATATTATCGCCAGTACCCGCCATCATAAAAGCAAGCTGGAGCAGGCCGGTGATCTGTTTAAGAGCACTCTGGAGGGGTCATCCCGGAAATTAAAAAAAGAGTTAAAAGCCGAGTGCGACCGGTTTTTCGACGCCAGGGCCGGTGATATCCTTCCGGATGTGCTTTCTTTTATCAGGGGCTGGAAGGCGGACCTGGGCAAGTACGAGTCCAGCCTGGCTACTTCGGGTTTTTCCAATACCCTCTACATGATCTTTCAGGAGTTTAAGCAGGACCTGGACACTTTTATGACCAAGACCATCAATCCCCGCTTGATGGGATTTATCAAAAAGATGGAAAGTCGGATCAGCGCCTATTTTGAATCCATTGCCGCCTCCTATGACAACATGGCCCGGGACGCTCTGAGCGACTACAAAAAAGGCATGGAGCAGGTCGGCATGGAGATGGATGCCATCAAACAGCCGGTTATCAAGGCCCGCGACCTGGAAATAATCAAGACGCAACACGGCCTTGATCTTCCTCCGGCCGAAATAATCATGAATTATACCACCAAAATCAGGACCGAGGCTGTTATGCGGCTGGGGGTCTATTCGGCCGGCCGTCTGATAAAAAAAATTTTTAAACGATCGCCGCAAAATGACCGGACAAATGAGCTGCGGGCTTTGAAGGACGGCATTTCCCGCATTAAGAATGAGACCGAAAAAACTATTACTTTTCATTTTAAGAGTTACCGGGAAAACATTAAATTTCAATATGTCTTTAAGCTGGTAGATGGAGTTTCCCAGGGATTTCACGAAGCGATGCTCGACCGGTTTTCCACATATAGCGCTGATATCTCCCACCTTCATGACGCCTTGTCGGAAAAACGCGTTGACAAGGAACAATTGTCTGCCATATTAAATCAGACCAAGGAAACGGCCGCCGCCGCCATGTCGAGCGCGCACCAGCTGGCGCGGGAAATCGAGGCCGCCGACCAGAATGACGATACTGGCGACGATAGAGATGCTTTTACGGATATCCAACAGGAGGACTGATCATGGAAAACGGACAGACCAGGGTCATCGCGATTGCCAACGAAAAAGGCGGAGTAGGCAAGACCGCCATGACGATAAACCTGGGGGCGGCGTTGTCCCTGGAGGACAAGCGGATGCTGATTGTTGATATGGATCCCCAGCATAACGCCACCATCGGTCTGGGGGTTACCGTGGATGAAAGCGCGGCCACGGTTTATGATTTGATTGCCGGAGATCCGCCGCTTGCCGCGGATAAGGTCATCAGGTCAACCCAATGGGAAGGTATTGACCTGCTGCCGTCACACATTGACCTGGCCGGAGCGGAGATTGAACTCGCCGATCAGCCGGGCCGGGAAAGCCGCTTGCGGCAGGGTTTGGCGCCGATTGAAACCAACTACGATTTTATTCTGATTGACACCCCGCCCAGCCTGTCTCTGCTGACCGTTAATGTCTTTGCCTGCGCCCGGGAAATACTGGTGCCCTGTCATACCCATCCTTACGCCTTTTCAGCGCTGGAAGATCTGTTTGACACTTTTAACAATATCAGGCAAGGCATTAATCCTGATATCCGCATGACCGGGATCGTTCCCACCTTTTATGACAAGCGCACCAGCTTGAGCCGTATCGTAACCGATCGCCTGAAAAACGACCCCCGTTACGCGGAGTATGTCTTTAACAGTGTCATCCGGACCAACACGGCCGTGGCTCAGAGTTCCGGCGTGGGCGCGCCGGTTGTTTTCTGGCGTAAAAGCAGCTACGGGGCCTGGGATTATGCCCGCCTGGCCGAGGAGTTGCTGGAAAAGACATGATTCCCCGGGCTGCTCCCCCGATTCGCTTCCCCGGCCTGCTTCACCCGCGGCGGAGTACCGGACTTGTTGGTGAAAAATACGGATTACGTCCCGCCGCTCAACCATTGATTTCGGCCAGGCGCTGTCGGGCCCTGGTGTGGCCCGAATCAAGGACAAGAATCTTTTGATAGAGTCGTTTGGCTTTATAGGTGATCAGGCTTCGTTCGTAAGCGCGGGCCAGCTCGAACATCAATTCGGTGTCCGACGGCCGGGCGATCAGGCCCTGTTTCAGGACGGCGATGGACTGGCTGTCCCGTCCCTGTTCACGGTACAAATCGGCCAGCATCCGGAAAGGTTCCGCCGGAGCGGGATCTTCTGAAGCGGCGGCGGCCACGGCCCGCCGGAGAAGTCGCCGGCGCAATGAACCGTCCTGTTCGGGATCTATCCGCCCGGCCAATCGCGTCAAAGCCCGGGCGTTGTCCGGCCAGTTGGCGGCCATGGTGGTCGGAGATATTCCTCTTTTCTCCAACAGCAGAAAGAAAGGCCCGGTCTGTTCCGGATCCAGACTGACTCCCCGTGTAATCATGGCCAGGGCTTTGTCCTTCTGGTTGGTCGCCAGCAGAAAATCGGCATAACAGCGGTAGTTGGCCGGCCGCGACGGAAAAAAATCAAGGCTGGTTTGAAAAGCGGCTTCGGCCAATGTGGTATCGTGGCCGGCCAGAAAGGCCGCCCGGCCGATTCTCCGGAGAGTACCCGCCCGTGTTGGCGCCAGTCGCAGCGCCCGCTGAAAAAGTGCCAGAGCCGTTCCCGGCCGTCCGGCAGCCAGTTCAGCATCGCCCCGGCTGATAAGAATGGCGGGCTTTTCGGGAATAAGAGCCGAAATCGTGGCCAGGGTTTTAATCCCGGCTTTTTCCGTCTGAATGTTCCCGGCCTGCTCCGGCAATCCGCCCGGACCTGCTCCGATCCATTGGCCGGCGGTTAAAATCAGCAGTACCGGCCAGACGCCCAGCACCACCAGCAGAATAAACAGGGGCAGACGCCGGGAGGGCCTCTCCAGATAGGTCGCCTCCATCGCCCGGACCCGGCTCGGGCCCGGTTTCAGGCGGGTATGGCCGGCGGCGATAATCAGCGAGCAGAGGATCGTGAAGTACAACAGGCTGGCCGGCGAGACCTGTTTGCTGTTTAAAAGACCGAGGCAGAGCATGGCTCCCATGCCGCTCAGGGCTCCCTGGCAAAGCAGGATGGCCAGGGCGTTTTTTCTGGTTTTAAGACAACGACGGGCCCGAAGGAAGATTGTCGTCAGAAAGCCCGCCGTCAGCAGAAATGCCGCCAGGCCGCTGCCGGTTATTTCCGGCTCCGCCAGGCCGGCCAATAATAAAGAGTTGTCTTTAATTAAACCGGCTGTCACTGCCAGGCAACCGGCTCCCACCAGGATTACCGTGGTGAGGTTGCTGACGGCGTGGACGCGGTGGCGATCCCGAAAAAGGAACCCGGCTAAAAACAGGATGGCCAGTCCCGGGGCGATCAGCCCGCCCGGCGCCGGTCTGGCCGCTAATGACCATGCCGTTGCCAGAACCGCCAGGCTCAGCCCCGCAAACAGGGGCGTGTCTCTGTCTTCCAGCAGTCCCGACAGCTTCATGCCCGGAGAGCCGAATTGCTTGGCCGGACGGTATGTCAACGCCAGCCCCAGTCCCAGGGGAAGAGTCATGACGGCCAGGGCAGGGTGGTCAAGACGATCCTGGCAGGGACGGCAATCAAGAGCAAGGGCCAGCGACAGCAGGCTGCCGTAAAATACCAGGAACAGTCCCGTCCGCCTGGCCGTGGACCGGTTGGAAAGCAGGTGAACGGCCAGCCAGTACAGCCCCAGGCAGGCCACCAGCAGGACCAGAAAATCCAGGTCGCGCGGCAGATTCAGTGACAGCCGCCGGCAGACATCCTGACCGGCCAGGTTGGCGATCTTTGTCCAGATAGCGGCTGTTTCCGGGGATAAGAGGGCCAGCACCGGTTGGGGCAGGGGGATTAGCCGGAAAATCAGGCCGGCGACAGCCAGCAGCAGCCAGGTAACACCAGGCACCTTGTAAACCGGTTTTTCTCCGGTCAGGCGTTCGGTCAGGAAAGTCGTCAGCGCGGCTCCGGTCAGCAGGACCAGACCGAAGAGGAGTCCGGAGGGGAGGCCGGAGGATAACTTCCCCGAAAACAGGGGCGCTATTATAAGAGCGGCGATGAACAGAAAGCGACTCAGGTTCAGCATGGGGTTACCCGCCTGTTCCAGAAAATTTCATAAAATATCCGGGTTAGCCGGCCGCCATATTTTCCGGGGATTTTCATCCACCAGCGTCCGGGCCGGTTGTTTCAAGCAGCGTTCAGCAATGGGCAGGGCGTCAGATAAAATCGGCGGTCGGTCAGAAAGGTTGTGGGCGTCGCTGGCCAGATAGCCCACCTGGTTTTTTTTTAACAGATACCGGGCCAGGGACAGGGCGACTTTGCCCATTTTACCGGTCAGGCTGCCGGCGGTGATTTGCGTGGATACATCCGGGCCGAGCAGTTCCAACATTCGTTCCGGAGACTTCATCGCCAGCATATTTCTTTCCGGGTGGGCAATGATGATTTTATAGCCTTTTTGGGTCAACCAGCCGAACAGCTCCGCCGCCATGGGCATAATGGAATCAACTGGAAATTCCACCAGCAGAAACCGGGAACCGGCCAGGCCTATCCGATAGCGGTCATCCTCAAGCAGATGGACCGGAATCTCGGCCCCGGGGTGGATGCGGACCGATATCCCGGCTGACAGCAGAATCTCATTTAAAGTTTCGGCTTTGTCGGTAATAACTTTCCGTCCGAGTGACTGATCCAGCAGGTGAGGCGTGGCGATGATATGGCGGATGCCGTCTTGCTCGGCTATTCTGGCCATGGCCAGGGATTCTTCAATATCTCCGGCGCCGTCATCCACTCCCGGCAGAATATGGTTGTGAATATCGATCATGTTCGCTCCTTGATCAGCCCCTCCCTATCAGCATGAACCGGAGGTCCGGTCAGGTAACCATGGGATGATGATATTTTTTGTAGCTTCTGGCAACAGGACGGTACTATTCTGCCCCATTTACGCGCCCGGAGCAAATTGTAAAATCAGAAAAAGCTGCGGATTTCATAAAGTCCCGGCCTCGTCCCGGCGCGGCCGCAATTATTTCCTTGACACGGTTATCGCTCTTCAATTAAATAATTTGAATAATTATGTTTGTGTAAATAAAGAGATAACGTCGCCCATCTCTCCGGCGCCGGCGTTGATAAGCGGGAGGAAAAGAGGAAAAATTAATGATTTATAATATCGATTTTGAAACGCTGCCCAGAGAAGCCCTTACAGCCATTCAAACGCGTCGCCTGCAGTCCACCCTGGAAAAAGTTTACGTCACGGTTCCCTTTTATAAAGAAAGTTTTGACAAGGCCGGGGTCCGCCCGGGTGATATAAACTCCTTAGATGATCTGCAACGCCTTCCTTTTACGACCAAGCAGGATTTGCGGGACAATTATCCTTTTGGCATGTTTGCCATGCCCATGGATAACGTGGTCCGGATTCATGCTTCCTCCGGAACCACCGGTCAGCCGACGGTAGTGGGTTATACCAGACGGGATGTCGACACCTGGGCGGAACTGATGGCGCGGTCTCTGGCCGCGGCCGGAGCCTGGCGCGGCGATGTTATTCATAACGCCTATGGCTACGGTCTTTTTACGGGCGGCCTGGGTGTCCACTACGGCGCGGAAAAACTGGGCGCCTCGGTGATACCCGTTTCCGGCGGCAACACCAAGCGACAGATTCTGATCATGAAGGATTTCGGGCCGACCATTCTGACCTCGACGCCTTCTTACGCCCTGCACCTGGCCGAGGTGGCCGAGGACATGGGCGTCACCTTTGATGATTTTAGATTCAAGGCCGGTGTTTTCGGCGCCGAGCCCTGGTCGGAAACCATGCGCCAGGAGCTGGAAAGCAAGCTGCATCTGTCCGCGGTTGATATTTACGGTTTGAGCGAGGTCATGGGACCGGGGGTAGCCATTGAATGCCATGAGGCCAAAAATGGATTGCACGTGTTTGAAGATCATTTTATCGCCGAAGTGATCAACCCGGAGACCGGGGAAGTGCTGCCCTATGGTGAAAAAGGTGAGCTGGTCTTTACTTCCCTGACCAAGGAGGCTTTCCCGGTGATTCGTTACCGGACCCGGGATATTACCTCCTTGAACGCCGAGCCCTGCGTGTGCGGTCGGACTCATGTCCGCATGGAGCGGATCAGCGGCCGGACTGATGACATGCTCATTATTCGCGGTGTCAATGTTTTCCCCTCGCAGATCGAAAGCGTTCTGATGGGCATGGAGGAAGTCGAACCGCACTACCAGTTAATAGTGGACCGGGAAGACAATCTGGATATTCTGACGGTCAAAGTCGAAGTGGGAGAGCGTCTTTTTTCAGACGAAGTCAAGGTGTTACAGGACACGGAAAAGAAGATCTCCAAGAATATTAAAGAGTACCTCGGTGTTTCCGCCAGGGTGCAGCTGGTGGAACCCAAAACAATCGCCCGCAGCGAAGGTAAAGCCGTGCGGGTGGTGGACAACCGGAAGATATAAGACGGAGACAAACCATGCGCGTTGAACAGATTTCGATATTTCTTGAGAACCGGTCGGGGCGACTGGCCGAAGTGACCTCGATCCTGAGTGAAGCGAATGTCAACATTCGGGCGCTTTCCCTGGCTGACACCACCGATTTCGGGGTGCTTCGCATGATCGTCAATGACACGGAAAAGGCCAGAACCGTGCTTAAGGAAAATGGCTTTACCATCGGCAAACATGACGTGATCGCGGTGGAGGTACCGGACAAGCCCGGCGGACTGCACAGTCTTCTGGATATGTTGAGCCGGCAGGGTGTTAATGTCGAATATATGTATGCCTTTGTCCGAAACAGTGGCAATAACGCCATTATGATATTCAGGTTTGATGATCTGGACCGGGCGGTTCAGATATTGTCGGACAATAACATTAAAGTCATTAGCGGCAGCACCGTTTATACTATGTAATAATCAGTATCCATCCCTTTCACAGGGATGGACACTGATTAACTTTCATGTCACCTGATTTTGACGGCAACAGCTTGATCAACAGCCGGCTGACTGCTATGGTAATCGCGATTGCCCGGCCGAAGAGAAGCTTGACGCGTCCGGTAAATGCTGACATAATTGTTTTAATATCTGCTTAGAGGAAATGGCAATGTCTGAATTAACACTCAAATTCAAGGATAATGTCATCAATACCTACTCATTGGAGGGTAAAAAGTCCTTTTTAATCGGACGCCGTAAAACCAATGATCTGGTGATTGAGAATCTTGCCGTTTCCGGGGTCCATGCCAAGATTGAGTCCACCGAGGAAGGTTATGTCTTATCTGATTTGCAGAGTAAAAACGGTACCTATGTCAATAAACGAAGCATAACCAACCATCTGCTGAAAGATAATGATGTCATCCGGGTGGGCATGCATACTCTTATCTTTTCTAAAAAAGGTGGTCGTTCCGGCAAAAAGAAAAGCAAGGGCGATAAATAAATAGTGCTTGCCGGCCGGTTTTCCCGGTTATCATTATCTGTTTCGAGTTTTTCAAAATATTTTTTTCGTTTGAAAGACACAAAGGCCCGGCCTGGTCATGACCAGGCCGGGCCTTTGTGTGAATCCAGCGGCGGACGAAATTACCTTTTCTCCTTGAGCCTCCGCATCAACGTGGCCGAGGTCTCTTTTAACTCGACCCGTTCCTGTTCCAGTTGTTTGATCCGTTTTTTGTATTCCGCCAGTTTCTGATTAACCTGTACCTGCAAAGACTTTTCCTTGTCTTTATAATGCTCCTGGAGTCTTTCCTGCAACTTTTTGTGCTCCTGACGCTGGGTTTCAGCTTTTGTCTTGGCTTCCGACAGAATGTTTTCAGCCTCTTTGATTTTTTGGGTGTAGGCCCGGTCGTTTTTTATTTTTATAAACATTCGGAATAAAATCAGTGATACCACGATAAATACGATCAGTAACGCTGTTATCAGTAACCAGCCCCGGTAGGCGATTAGCAAGGGCAGAATATTGTCCAGTAAGCGGACAAAAATCCTTAAAGCCTCTTCAAGCAGCATGGCCAATGATTCCGACAAACTGGCTTCGGACATTTTATCCGCGAATTTGACCTGGTACAGGTAATGCCCTAAATGAGAACCGATAATGCCGGTAAACAGCCAGATAAATTTATCCAGAATGTTGCCCATCGCATTGTCTCCTTTTCAGAGAGGCCTTGTCTCATCGGTGTTGACGGAAAACTATCTGTTCTTCAGCCCGGGTCCCGGCAGGGGCCTTTGGACCCGGTTTCGTTTGTCTGACGACAGGACGCATTTTGTCTGTCAGGTTAAAAAAAGGATATTGGAAAACTTGTCAAGTTCTTACTACACGCGGGAGAAAAAATCAACTATGTCATGGAGGGGGGCAAGGAGGAGTTAAGGCCAGGTCAAGGCCGGCTCAGTTCCGGACCCGGATAACCCGTTCCGGGAAATTGGTAAAGATGCCGTCAACGCCTATCCGGAGTAATTGCTGGATTATGTCCACCCGGTTGACCGTGAACACGAAGGCCCGGCATCCAGCCTGGTGAATGGCGTCAATAAGGTCGGCCGAGGCCAGTTCCACGGCCGGATGAATGGAGTAAAAAGAGGCTGCTTCGGCCAGAATTTTTTTGGGCCGGCGGTTCTGAGCGGACAGGTTGGGGGCGACGGGTATCTGGGGGCAGGCCGCTTTGGCCGCTTTAACGCGATTATGATTGAAAGAGGATAAAAGAAACTGGTCGTAGCGCCAGCCGTGACGGCCGACGTAGCGTTCAAGCAACCGGAGGACGGGCCGGGTGGTGTGGCGGCCTTTCAGTTCGATATTGATATTGATCCGGCGGTCCATGGCGTCCAGAACTTCGGACAGAAACGGGATTTTTTCTCCCTGGCCGGCGTCCAGCGTTCTTAAGCGATCCAGGCTCAGGCGCGACAAGGGACCGGTTCCGTTGGTGGTTCGCTCCAGGCGCTTGTCGTGGATGACGACCAGTTCGCCGGCCACGGCGTAAACATCCAGTTCGATCCAGTCGGCGCCGAGTTCCACGGCCTTGCGGAACGCGGCCAGAGTGTTTTCCGGGGCGTGGCCGCTGGCGCCCCTGTGGGCCAGGCAAATCAGCGGACGGTTCATTAAAAATCCTTGTTATTTGTATTGCCGGGTAGAGGTGGCACTGGTGCGGTAAACCGGCCGGTATTTGAAATTTTCCCGATACCAGACCGGGGCGGCCAGGGCCGGCAGCAGCTCCGCCTGGTTCTGTCCCGGGAAACTTCGGCCCGCTTTAATTGTTGCCAGAGACTGCTTGACCGTTTCTGCCGATAGCAGATCATCCGGTGGTACCGTTGACATACCAGCCGCGCTGGGCAGCTCCACCACCAGCCGCTGCTGGGTCAGGACAGCCTGGGCGGTTTCCAGAAGCTGGTTCCCGGTAACGGTCAGATCACGGCCCAGGCCGGGTCTGACCGGATTTTTTTCGTTAACGGGCGGGGTTGTCTGGTGGCTGATAAAAAGCGCTTCCACGGGAATGTCTTTTTCCCGGAGGCCAGTGATGATATCCCGGTCCTGTTCGTTGGCCGCCATGACGATAACGGGATGGGCGTTGACCTCTTTTCGGGGACGTCGGTCCTGGCTGAAGACGCTTTTTCTGGTCAGGTATCCGCGGTCATTATAATATCGCGCCAGAGTTTCCAGGCAGAGATCAGTGGTGATCTGCCTGGCTTCACGGACGGTGTAAAAATGTCTGACGTTTTTCAGTGTTTTTTTGATGATCACTATCGTTCCCCGGCCGGAGCGTTGGTTGAGGCGCGCTCCCAGTAAAATCATAATTGCCTCCTGCCGGCGGTGGCCGCGTCTGAAGTCGTTTCCGGAGGTTGGTTGGGGCCGGTGATATATTTAAAGGCCGCGTAAACCGGAAAATGATCCGAGGGATAGAATTTTCTGAACCGGTCAGTTATGATCCGCCCGGTTCGCAGGCGGGCGTTGTGGCGCCATAAGATCCAGTCCACCCGGCTGCTGATCGGACAACCGGTAAAATTATGATAGGTGCCGGGCGCTTCGGGGTCAAAAGGATCACGAAAGGGCGGTTGGATCAAGGAACCATCCGTCAGCGATTGATAACAGGCGCTTTCCGGTCCGGCGTTGAAATCACCGGCAATAATTTCCGGTGTGCCGGGCGCGGCAAAGGCGGCCAGGCGCCTGAGAATGATGTCGACGCTCTTTTGCTGGACATATTCACTGAAATCAAAATGAGTATTCAGGCAGACCAGACGTTTGTCGCCGTTGACGAATTCGCCGATAACGGCCTGGCGCGGCCACTTGCTCTCCGGCATGCGGCTGGGCACCGCCGGGGTGTCGCTTAAAAAGAAATGGTCATGAGCCCGGCACTGCCAGGTTTTTTTATGGAAAATTAGAACATTCTGCCAGAAGGTGGGGGCCGGACGGCGTTCGCCCAGGCAGCCATAGCCGCTTAAAACGGTCTTGAAAAAAGCGGCCTGGAAATCATTGACCTCCTGCATGGCGATAAAATCAGGCTGCCAGGCGGCGAATAGTTCGGTGAAGGCGGTTTTGCGGTTTTCCCAGCTGAACTCACCGGAATCGGCCAGTCCGAAGCGGACATTGATCGTCATGACGGAGAATCCGTCGGGTTCGTTTTGTTGGCGCGGTCTCATCTCCGCACAGATATCCCGGTTCGGCTGTTATTGTCAAGTCGGAAAGGAGCTTGGCTTCTTCATGCCTTGAATGGCGGCAGGCCTTGTGTCATAATCAGTTCCACCCGTTGATGATAGTTTTTTTTGCGCAAACACTCTATCTGCTTGGAATCCCAGGATCAACGGGTTTTTTTATGGGGTTTTTATGGGGGGTGTTTTTTTGATGATGGATTGGGGCGGAACGTTTTACTTGACCTGCGATAACCTTATGATAATGTATTCGGTTCTGCTTTGTAACTTGAGAGATGGAGGATAAATTGAAACAGACGGACCCAGATCATGAAAGTACTCTTATTATTGAGGGTGCCCAGATTTCATTGCGACAGATTGTGGACGCAGCCAGGGCAAATGCCCGCATTGAAATCGGTACCCGGGCCGGTTTTACTGAAAACATGGAACAATCAAGGGGTATTCTCATGGATGCCCTTGAAGAAAGCCTGCCCGTATACGGGGTGACAACCGGATTCGGTAAATGCTGCGGTAAGCAGATGATCTCCGATGTCGCCAGACAGAACGGCGCCAACCTGATCCGTTTTCACGGTTGCGGAACCGGCCGGGCGTTTGATATTGAGGAAACCCGGGCAGCCATGATATGCCGGCTCATCTGCTTCGCCAGAGGCTATTCCGGTGTTTCAGCAGAGCTTATGGAAAAAATCGCCGCTTTTCTGAACGAACATATAACGCCGGTCGTGCCCGAAGAAGGGTCTGTGGGCGCCTCGGGTGATCTGACGCCCATGTCCTACGTCGCGGCCGCTCTTATGGGGGAAAGGCGGGTCTTCTATCGCGGCCGGGAGATGCCCGCGGACGAGGCTCTGGCCGAAGCGGGTCTGAGGCCCTACCATTTTGCCCCCAAAGAGCCGTTGGGTATGATGAACGGTACCGCGATGATGACGGGTGTTTCCGTTATGACCGTGGATCGGGCGGAAAAAATACTGAAAGCCGCCATCTGCGCCACAGCCTTGAGTATCCACGCCCTGATGGGCAATTCCCATCACTACCATCCCGCCATATCAACGGCCAAGCCTCATCCGGGTCAGGGATATGTCGCCGAAGGAATCGCTTCTCTGCTCGCGTCCGAAAGCCCGGAAGAAAGCTTTTCCACCAACTCCCCCGAGACCTTGCAGGATCCGTATTCCATCCGCTGTTCTCCTCAGATACTGGGAGTCCTGGCCGATGCCCTGGAGTGGGTACGTGACTGGGTCGAAATCGAGGCCAACAGCGCCAATGATAATCCATTATTCGATCCGCAGTCCGGCAGGATTCTCATGGGCGGCAATTTTTACGGCGGTCATATCGCCTTTGCCATGGACGCGCTGAAATCGGCTCTGGCCTCGGTGGCCGACATGGCCGACAGGCAGGTGGCGCTGATGATTGATGCCAATTCCAGCCGGGGGTTGCCGGCGGATCTGGTACGCGTGGAAGAGCCTGAAAAACCGTTTCACCACGGGTTCAAAGCCATGTCCATCAGCGCTTCCGCTCTCGCGGCGGAAGCGCTGAAAGGAACCATGCCGGCGGCGTCCTTCTCCCGGTCCACCGAATCACATAATCAGGATAAGGTCAGTATGGGAACCATCGCGGCCCGTGACGCCAGGCGTACCTGTTCGCTGGTGGAAAAAACTCTTGCCATTCAGTTGATCACCGCGGTTCAGGCCTGTGAGATCCGGGGAAGAATCGATCAACGGCCCCGGCTGGGACGACTGATAAAAAATATACGAAAAATCGCGCCGCCGACCATTGAAGACAGGCCCATGGATGAGGATATTACCAACATTGCCTCAGCAATTGCTTCATCGGAAATGTTTACCGAGCTGTGACAGGCTCTTTATTTTTTGTTTAATCGGGTAAAATATGACAAAGACTGACGACAGTAAGAGCTGTGAGCTCACGTTTGAGGTGCCGTTTCACGACATGGATCCCATGCAGGTGATGTGGCACGGCAATTACTACAAGTATTTCGATATAACCCGTGACGCCCTGTTCCGGAAACTGGGCGTGGATCTTTACCATGTTTATCAGGATACCCGGTTCATATTCCCCATTATCCGGACGAGAGTCAAACACGTCTTCCCCCTTCGATTCAGGGATGAATTCATCTGCCGGGCGACGTTGATGGACGTGAGTCACAAAATCACGATTGGCTTTGAAGTCCGGCTGACGGAGCAAAACCGTATCAGCGCCAGGGGGAAAAGCGAGCAGGTGGCCGTCAAAATACCGGAAATGGAAACCATGTTTAAAATACCGGATGAGATCAGGCGCTCCCTGGGGTTTGAATGATGATTACAAAAACACCGGAAGCTTTTATCGCCGGTTACGAAAGGCTCAGTGCCTGGTCGGACATTCTGGACCGGATCAATATATTCCCCGTGGCCGACGGTGATACGGGCCGGAATCTGATCGTCAGCCTGTCTCCGCTCAGAGAGATTGGCAACCGCGACATCAACGAGATCAGGTGGCGGTTGTTGCTGGCCGCCAGGGGTAATGCCGGCAATATTGCCGTACAGTTCATAACCGAACTGCTGGCCAGTGATGATGCCGGTGTCGCGTTCGGTGATGATGCTGTGGCCCTGCTTTGCCGGGGGGCAAATGCCGGGGTGGCCGGCGCCCGGCAAGCCGTTGGTACGCCCCGGGACGGGACCATGCTTACGGTTCTGGATGAATTCGCGGAAGCGCTGGAAAGCCTGCCGGAAAAGAATGATTCTTCGGAGATTGTGGAACCCGTCATGGATCGGCTGGAGGCGGCCGTGCATTCAACCACGGACCTGCTGCCGGAACTCCAGGCGGCCGATGTTGTCGATGCCGGCGCGCTGGGAATGTTTTTGTTCCTGGAAGGATTCCTGAAAAAGGCTTTCGCGCAAAAGGCGTCATTCCGCTCGGTTCACGATATATTCGGCGACAGGCTCCGGATCGACCCGTCTTTTGAAAAATCGGAAAAAAACGGATATTGCGTCGATTTCGTGGTGCGCGTGGACGGGGATTCAGAGCAATGGCTGCGCCAAATTGAACAATCCGATGACAGTGTGATGGCTTATAAGTTCCAGGATTACGCCAAGATTCATCTTCATACCGGTGACAGCCGGGAAATGAAGCAGAAAGCCGAAAGAATGGGGCGGATCATCCACTGGACTGAGGACAGCCTGCTCGAACAGACAAAAGATTTCAATCTGCCGGCCAGGCCGGGTCCGATCCATATCATCACCGACGCGGCCGGTTCCCTCTCCCGTGATCTGGCACGACGCCTGGGCGTAACGCTTCTGGACAGTTATATCACCTTCGGTGATAGGTGTCTTCCCGAGACACGCGTCTCCCCGGACGAGCTTTACCGGGCCATGCGCGACAAGGTCAACGCCTCGACTTCACAGGCTTCCGTGTTCGAGCGTCATCAGCATTACCAGAGGCTTCTGGATCAACATGAAAGACTCCTTTACCTGTGCGTCGGCTCCGTATACACTGGCAACTACCGGGTGGTCATGGAGTGGAAAAAACGGCATGATCCGGACAATCGTCTTACTGTAATCGACACCGGCGCGGCTTCGGGGCGCCTTGCCGGGGCAGTCATAGCCACGGCCGAATACGCCGCCCGGGCCCGGGAACCGGATCAGGTCGTTGAATTTGCCGAAAGAGCGGTAGTAAAGAGCAAAGAGTATATTTTTCTTGATGAACTCAAGTACCTGGCGGCAGGCGGCCGCATGTCGAAAGCCGGCGCGTTCGTGGGTGATTTTCTGCATCTGAAACCGGTCGTCACCCCAACCGCGCGGGGAGCCGAGAAGGTCGGTCTCGTCCGCCACACCGAAGCCCAGGTGCGCTTCGCTCTGGACCGGCTGGCCGAAGATCTGCGGGGAAAGCCGACCCCCCTGATCCTGCTTGAATATTCCGATAATCGGCACTGGCTGGAAGAGCGTGTCCTGACCGAAGTGAAACGGCTTTTTCCGGCAGCCGAAATCGTCCTGCAACCGCTTTCTCTGACATCGGGAGTTCATATCGGTCCCGGCGCGTGGGCCGTGGCCTGCTATGGCGATTAGCCCGAAAATTTTTTTGAAATGCGTTTTTATCAATCGAAAGATATCATGGGCCATTCATCTTCACTGACAGACCGGCGGACAGGAACGGGTGCTGCAAGACGGTTCGCGATTGTTATTCCGGTATACAATCACAGCCGCCAGGTCGAAGGCGTCCTTGACGAAGCCCTGAAATTTGATCTGCCCATATTCGTGGTAGATGACGGATCCACGGATGACACCTGCCGGCGCATCAGTCGCTACCAGGAGATAAACATCCTGCGCCATAATAAGAACCGGGGCAAAGGCGCCGCTTTGATGACCGGTTTCCGTCAGGCCGCTCGAATCGCCGACTGGGCGATCACTCTTGACGCCGACGGCCAGCACAACCCCCGGGACGCGACCGTTCTCATGAAGGCTGCCGAACAATCACCGGGAGCTTTTATTACCGGGCATCGTATGGGGATGGATAACCCCAATGTCAGATGGACCAGCCGGTTCGGCCGGAAGTTCTCCAATTTCTGGGTAAGAGCCTGCGGCGGACCGGCCATGTCCGATTCGCAAAGCGGATTCAGAATCTATCCGCTGCCGCAAGCGACGCGTCTGGGGGTTTCTTCCCGGAGATTTGAATTCGAAGTTGAAATTCTGGTGCTGGCCCATTGGCATCGTATTCCCGTTATTGAGGTGCCGGTCGGTGTCAATTACCTGCCGCGCCATGAGCGGATATCCCATTTTCGTCCCTGGAGAGATTTTTTCAGGAACTCAAAAACTTTTTCCAGCCTGCTGCTGCGAAGGTTTTTCTTCAAACCGGCGGCGGTTGAATATGATGTCGCGGAATAGAGGATGAAGCCGTTGTCGCCACTGTCGAAACAGATACTGCGGAGAGGTCTTCCGGTTCTTGCCGGCCTGCTGCTGCTGGTTGTCATGGTTATCGCCCTGTTCGGTATCCGTTTTGAAACCGATATCATTCAGACCCTGCCCCGGGGCAACGCGGTCATGGCAGACGGTGCTTATGTCTTGTTGAATCATCCTTATCAGAACCGGGTATTTATAGACATACACCTGGAGCAGAAAAACCCCGATATGCTGGTCGAGGCCGCGGAATTTGTTAAAGCCGAATTGTTGGCCGACGGTGTTTTTAAAAAAGTGGGCATGGCAGAAATGGACAAGTTGCTCCCCGAACTGTTCAGGCACGTGTCCCTCAATCTCCCCGTGCTGCTTACAGCCGAAGAGCTGGAAAACAGAATCTCTCCGCTGTTGCGGGAGGATGTTTTAGAGAAGCGGGTCAGGGACAACCTTTCCCGGCTCTATACCATGGAGGGGATGGGGCAGGCCAGCCTCATTAAGCGGGACCCCCTGGGTATCAGCGGGATTATCCTGGAAAAATTCAAACAGATCGCGCCCGCGGAAGATGTCCGTTTCTACAAGGGCCACCTTATATCCCCGGACAACCGCCATCTGCTGCTTGTCGCCACCCCCCCCTCCGCGGGCACCGGCGCGGAACAGGTATACCGGATCAATGACGCGATCGAACGGACCAAAGCGGCCCTGGAACAGGAATACAAAGATACCGGGTTTGACTTTACGCTGACGCCGGCCGGCGCCTACCGGGCCGCGCTGGATAATGAAACCACCTCAAAAAAAGACGCCGGGAACGCGATCCTTTTTGCCAGTCTGGGCATCGCCTGTCTTCTGATGCTGTCGTTTCCTCGCCCCTATATCGGATTGCTGGCTTTTGTTCCGGCTGTTTTCGGGACCATATGCGCCCTGGCCTTTTATTCCATCTGGCACGAGTCAATCAGTATCATGACTATCGGGTTCGGCGGGGCGATTATCGCGATTACGGTGGATCACGGAATTTCTTACCTGTTGTTCCTCGACCGTCCTCATGAAACAAGGGGGAAAAACGTTTCCAGAGAGGTCCGGGCGGTGGCTCTGCTGGCTGTCCTGACTTCGGTCAGCGCGTTTTTCATGCTGACCTTCAGCGGTTTCCCGGTTCTTTTAGAGATCGGACAGTTCGCGGCTTTCGGTATCGCCTTTTCCTTTTTATTCGTCCATTCCTTTTTTCCGATTATCTTCCCTTTTTTGCCGCCGGCCAAAAGGGCTCGAAAACTGCCACTGCAGGCAGTGGTCGACCGGCTCACCGTTTCGGGAGGAAAATACAAGGCCGGGGCGGCGTTGTCTTTTTTTGTGGTGATGGTGTTTTTCGCGGATCCTACTTTCAGTGTGGATATCTCCACCATCAACACGGTCCGGCAGGAAACCCTTGCCGCTGAAAAACTGATGGCAGACGTCTGGGGGCAGCAGCTTTTTGACAGAATTTACGTTATGGCCGAGGCCCCGGATCCGGAAGCCCTTCAAAACTTCAGCGATGAACTCACCGCCCGGCTGGAGGAAGATCTCAGAAACAACACGCTCAGTCAGGCTTTCCTGCCTTCCATGGTTTATCCCGGAGAGCGGCGCTGCCGGGACAACGCTGCCGCCTGGCGTAAATTCTGGGATGATCATGATCAAGCCCTTTTACATAAAAGAATCGGGCGGGTCGCTGCCGAAATGGGGCTGTCCGCCGACGCTTTTTCGGATACTTACAGCGAAAAGACGGTGGACTGTTCCGAGGGATTGACCATAAAACCGGATTTTTATAACCTTCTCGGAATGTATGCCTCGGGCGAGAGTGATTCCGGGAGCGATTCTGGGAGCGATTCATGGCTGCTGCTGGCTTCTTTAACCCCGGGCGATCATTATGACGCGGAATCCTTTTTCCACCGGTATTCACCACGGCCGGGACTGCATGTTTTCGACCCTGCTTTTTATTCCCAGGCGATAAGCGGGTTTCTTTCCGAAACTTTTACCAGAATGCTTGTGTTTATCAGCTTATGTGTATTCGCTCTGCTGCTCCTGTTTTTCATGGATCTGGTTCTGGTCGGGGCGGCGCTGCTGCCGCTTGTTTTTTCAATGATATGCACGCTTGGTGTCTTGAATCTTCTTGACCAGCCGCTGAACATACCGGGATTGATGCTGTCCGTGGTGGTGCTGGGCATGGGGCTCGACTATTCACTATACATTGTAAGATCTTATCAGCGTTACCAGGATGAGAGTCATCCCTATCAGGCCCACATCCGTATGGCCATATTCCTCGCGGGGACTTCCACGCTGATCGGTTTCGGGGTGCTGGCTTTCGGTCAGCACAATCTGATGAAAAGTCTGGGGCAGGTTCAGGTCCTGGGGGTCGGCTTTGTTATGATCGGCACGTATGCCATTCTGCCTCCTTTTCTCAAATATCTGTTCCAGCCGGTCCGATTTTCCGCCACCCCCGTTCAACCGGGTTCGGTGAGGCATAGAAAACGATTTCACAAACTGTATCAACACCTGGAAATATATCCTCGAATGTTTGCCCGGTTTAAAATCCGGCTCGATCCCATGTTCGCGGAACTGCCCGCCTTAATCGGCCAACCCGCCGCTGTTGTCGATCTCGGCTGTGGATACGGTGTGACCGCGGCCTGGCTGAGAGCGGCGGACCCGGCCATCAAAATTTCCGGCATCGAACCGGACGCGGAAAGGGCCAGAATCGCGGCCAGGATTATCGGCTCCCGGGGTGAGATATTTCCGGTCGGAGCCCCGGATCTGCCCGATTTCAGACTTTCGGCGGACCTGGTCCTGATGCTCGATATGATGCATTACCTGTCTGATGACCAGTTGCAGGCAACGCTGCAAAATCTTTGGGCGCAACTGCGGCCGGGAGCCAGGCTGCTTATCCGGGCGACTATTCCTTCGGCGGAGGGCGTCCCCTTTTATCGAAAGATTGAACTGTTGCGTCACAGGCTCACCCGGACGACCGTCTGGTACCGATCCGGGGACCGGATAAAAACAATATTGGCGGAAAACGATTTCGCGCTTCTCCAGGTCCGGTCTTCGGGCACCGGCCGGGAGGAGGTATGGTTTCTGGCGGAAAGGGGCAACTTGAGTCGATGAGGAGCAGTCCATGATCAACCTGTTTTACCAGCTTCTGGTGTACCTTTCCGAAAAATGGGGCCTGTGGGTGCTTTACACCGCCGTCCGGATAATCGCCACCGGTTATTTTCTGTTTTTCCCCCGCCGTGTCGCTGTCGCCGTCCGTTTTTACAAAGCTCTTTTTCCGGAACGGTCGACCTGGTATGCCGTCCGGTCCGCCTGGAAACAGTTTCATAACTTCGCGCAATTATATATTGATCGATACCTGATCGAATCTCCCGGCGCCATTGAATATACAGCCGCCGGGCTGGAACATATTACTGATGCCGCCGAAAAAAAAACCGGCGGCATCCTGCTGATGTCTCACGCCGGCAACTGGGAAGTGGCCGCCCGCCTGCTCAAAAACCATGGTCTTCCATTGCTGTTGTTCATGAGCCGAAAGACCGGGGAGCAGATCGAAGACATTCAGAAAAACACGCTCAAAAAAAACGGGGTGGAAATCATTGCCGGTCGCCAGGGCCGGAGTTCCCCCCTGGAGATTCTGGAGGGTGTCAGATATCTGCGCCGGGGGTGGGTCCTGTCCATCGCCGGTGATCGTTCCGGAGATCCCGGGCAGTCTTTTGTGGAAACAGAGTTTCTGGATCACATTGTCAGGCTGCCGGAAACCCCTTACGCGCTCGCGCATGCCACGGGCGTTCCCATATACGTGTTTTTCGCTTTTCGCACCGGTCCGCGAAATTATCATTTTACAATTCATCCGCCGATATTTCTGCGTCGCGGTTCCCGCCAGTCACGACGGCAGCAGACCCGGTCGGCCGTCCGGCAGTACGCCCGTCTGCTGGAGCAGGCGGTGCGCCAATATCCTTTTCAGTGGTACCACTTCGAACCGTTTCTCGGCCGGAGGCAGCCGACGGGGGGAGAAACGATTGACCCGGATGTGTCATGACCTGTCCGGGCTGAGGAGATGAGCGTTTTATGAGTGTTTATATCACCGGTATCGGGGTTGTCAGCGCTCTCGGCCGGGGTTGGCGGGAAACGGCGGCGGCCCTGCGAAACAACCACGGCGGCCTCGGTCCTTTAACCCTTTTCCCGCACGCCTCTTCCCTTGCCGTGGGCGAGGTCAAGCAGAAAATGGATCATCCGGACCTGCCACGAACCCACCAGATCGCTCTGGCCGCGGCCGAAGAAGCACTTCTTTCGCGCGGCCGGAAAATACCGGAAGCCGTTGTCATCGGTGTCACCACCGGGGGTATGCCCCGTACCGAACTTCTTTTGAAACAGGACGCCTACGATCCCGCTTCCTACGAGTATCACGCGGCCGGATCGGTGGCCGAATATATAGCCGGGTATTGCAATTGCAAGGGCCCGGCTCTGACTGTTTCAACGGCCTGTTCATCGGGCGCCCTGGCCGTGGCAATCGGGACTATGCTGGTGCGGAGCGGTCTGGCCCGAACCGTACTGGTCGGCGGCGTGGACGCGCTCTGTCGGTTTACGTATCACGGCTTTAACGCTTTGCAGCTGCTTTCTCCCGAAGGCGCCAGGCCTTTTGACCGTGACCGCAATGGAATGAGCCTTTCCGAGGGCGCTGCCATGCTTTTCCTCGAAAGCGGCGGGAGCACTCAGGGGCGACCCATCGCCGAGGTGCTGGGACTGGGACTGTCATGTGACGCCTATCACGCGGCCTCTCCTCATCCGGAGGGCCTGGGGGCGAAGGAGGCCATGGCAGCGGCCATCCGGGATGCCGGTTTGTGTCCGGCCGATGTTGACAGTATCAACCTGCACGGAACGGGCACCATAAGCAATGACGCGGCTGAAGCCAAAGCCGTCAATGCTCTTTTCGGCGACAACAAGCCCCGGCTTTCATCCATCAAGGGCGCCCTGGGGCACAGCCTGGGCGCCGCGGGAGCCATAGAACTGACTGTCTCCGCGATTTCAATAGCGGAAAAATTTATCCCGGCCAATTACGGCCTGAAAACCCCTGATCCGGAATTGCGACTGGAACCGCTTGATAAACCCGAAGAGCGGGAATCCCGGACAGTGCTGTCTAATTCTTTCGGTTTCGGCGGTAATAACGCCGCGTTGTTAGTGGGGACGCCGCGGCCTGAGGCCGAAGAAAGCAGAGCGCAGGAAATCCTGCCGCTGGCAGTTATCGGCCATGCCTGCGTGACCGGGGCCGGGAAGACCGAGGCTACTGCCGGGAACTTTCTGGCGGGGAGTCCCTGCGGAGGAACGCTTTCCCTTGATATGTTGTCCGCCGATCTTCCTTCAAGAGCCGTCCGTCGCCTGAAACGGCTATCCAGAATGTCCCTGTGCCTGGCCGGCGAAGCGCTCAGAAGCGCGGACGCTCAGGCGGAGCCCACGGGCGTGTTCTTCGCCACCGGTTGGGGAGCCTTGAGTGAAACCAATGATTTTTTGACCAGGCTTTTCAAAAATAAGGAGCGATTCTCCAGTCCCATGGATTTTATCGGTTCGGTTCATAACGCGCCCGCGGGTGAAATCGCCATGATGTTTGGCGCCACCGGTCCCAATGTCACCATGACCGGCGGCGATTATTCCTTTGAACAGGCCCTGCTCACCGCCTGCCTGCTGGGAGACCCGACCGGCAGACCCTTTCTTGTCGTCGGCGCCGATGAGTACCATAAACGTCTATCCCCGCTCTTTGACGCTTCGCTTGCCGGCCGTGATATGCCGGCTGACGGAGGCGGTGGTCTCTGTCTCAGGAGAAGCGAAACCGGTTTGCGCGTGCGTCCCGTTTTTTTCCGGCAGGCCGATACCGGAGACGCCGCTGTCCGGGCGCTGATCGAAACGCTTGGCGGCGGGGAAACCGTTCAAAAGCGTTACGGCGCCGTTTTTGCCGGTTTTCCCGGGGCACACCGCCGCGCCGGTGAAAAACAGATCAAAACATTTCAGGCCCTGGCTGGTTCCCGGGCGCCGGTCATTGACTATCGGAAACTGACCGGCGAGTTCGCCTCCGCCTCCGCGGTGGCGGTGAGCCTGGCCATACAATGCCTGCGAAAAGAAATGGTGCCGGATCATCAGGGCCGGGGCCGGACGAATCTTTTAAACGGCGGCCGTATTCTGATTATCGGCACGGGCAAATGCCTGACAGGCGTGGAAGTGTTCTGGGCATGAAAGTATTTCTTATTTCCGCCAATACGGAAACAAGTCCCTACCCGGTCTATCCGCTGGGAATAGATTATGTGGCCGGTGCGATTGAGTCGGATCATGAGGTGTTTCTGGCCGATCTGAACCGGGCCGGGGAGGAGGACCGCCTGTCCGACCGGATCAAAAAGACGGCTCCGGATATTATCGGCATCTCCATACGCAATATCGACAATACCGACGTGAAGGGTCCGAAAAGCTATATCGACCGTTACCGATCATTGATTGGCCGCATCAGATCGGTGACTGCCGCGCCGATTGTGCTCGGCGGCAGCGGTTTTACCATTTTCCCCGGGCAATTGCTTCAAACGCTCGAAGCGGACTACGGTATCGTCGGGGAAGGGGAACGGTTCGGTCTTTTCCTGGAAGCTTATGAAAACGGGGGCAATCCCGGCGACATGGCGGGGGTGATCGCCGGCAACGGGCCGGCCCCGGCGGAATATTTTCCCCAACCGTGGGGAGGCGGGGTGAAAAGGCGTTTCGCGCCCCGGCAGTCCCATGTTGATTATTATCTGAAAAAAGGGGGGATGCTCAATCTGCAGACCAAGCGGGGCTGTCCCTTCAAATGTATCTACTGTACTTATCCTCACATCGAAGGGCAACGGCTGCGGCTGATACCTCCGCGGGAAGTCGCCGAGACGGCCCTGATGCTTCAGAACGCGGGAGCCGGGTATCTGTTTATAACGGATTCCGTTTTTAACTCCGATTATGACCATAGCCTGGAAGTGGCCCGGCACATGAAAAAGGCCGGGCTGGTTATTCCCTGGGGCGCTTATATCGCTCCCACCCCTCCGCCGGCCGATTATTTCAAGGTTCTGGCAGACTCGGGCATGACGCATGTCGAATTCGGCACCGAAGCCCTTTGCGATGAGATCCTGAAAAATTATCAAAAACCGTTCCGTTTTCGGCACGTTCTGAACGCCCACAGCGCGGCCATTGAGGCCGGGCTCAAGGCGGCCCATTTCTTCCTGTTGGGCGCTCCCGCCGAAACTCCGCGGACGCTGGCGGAAACCCTGGATAAGGCGGCTTCTCTGGAACAATCGGTCTGTTTTTTCTTTGCCGGCATCCGTGTTTATCCTCATACCCGGCTTCATGCCATGGCGCTTGAATCGGGACAGATAGCCAGCGACCAGGACCTTTTGCCCCCCGTTTTTTACCGGCCGGAAGGTATCAGCCTGGAATCCATTGAACAGACAGTATGCCGGATGGCAGAAAACCGCGTCAACTGGATTTCCGGAGCAGTAGAGGAGGACATGGCCAAAATTATTTCCCGGCTTCATGACAGGGGACATACCGGACCCCTCTGGGAGTATCTGATTCGATGAACAAAAAGTCCCGCATGATAACGGCCGGTTATCTCGGCCCTGGAGCCGGGATAGCGGCGGCGGGGTTGTTTTTTATCCAGCCGCTTCTGACGATTGTCATCCTGGCCGGATTTATTGCCGTTTGCGCCGGCGCCGCGTTTTTCCCCGGAACCGGTTTGCTGCTGCCGGTTGTCAGTCGCGGTCGTCCGAACGGCAGGGCCGCTGTGGCGTTGACCTTCGACGATGGCCCCGACCCGCGGACAACGCCTTTATTATTGGCCTTGCTGGGTCGATACAAAATAAAGGCGACTTTTTTTGTTGCCGGCCGCAAAGCGGAAGAAAACCCCCGACTCATGGAGGAAATCATTCGCTCCGGCCATTCGGTAGGCAATCATACCTACAGCCACGATGTGTTTATCATGCTCAAAACCATGAAAAAACTTGCCCGGGAAATTGATTCCGCGCAGGAAGCGATAAAAAAATCCGGGGTCGTGCCCCGGGTCTTCCGTCCTCCGGCCGGGGTGGTCAACCCCGGGCTCGGCCCCCTGTTGAAAAAGCGGGGACTGATTTGCGTCCATTACAGCTGCCGGGGTTTCGATGCCGGCAATCGGCGCGTCAGGAGGCTGGCGGAAAAAATTCTTGGAAAAATCAGGCCGGGTGATCTGGTGCTGCTGCATGACGTCCACCCCGGAACCCGCGGCTTCAAGGTTGAACAGTGGCTTAATGAGATGGAAAAAATCATGACAGGCCTTTCCGAAAAAGGACTCAAAGTCGTGCCTCTTTCCGAAATCATCGGTCAGCCGGTCATGACGCGGAATCAATGAATCGCGCGGTTATTCCGCCGGTAAAGCCTCGGTTCTTATCAGCATCAGTTCCAGCCGATATCCCAGGATGCCGTGATGGATAATTTCCAGCCTGACCGGGCCGGCGCCCGCTTTTCCCGGAAAGAGGAACTCGCAGCGCGGAGCGTAGCAGGCGTCTATGGTTTTGAGGCGTTTTTTCCGGCGGCTGTATTTTTTAATCTTGAGGCGTCCCTCTTCGGGGAAAATCAAGTCGACATAGCCCTTATCCTCGTTCAGCTCATACCTGCGAACCGGTATCCCCGAGGAAAGTGTGCCGGTTTGGATAACCTGACCGGCCGGCGGTAAAAAAGCCAGCCGGATATCTTCGAACAGGGCCCCGGCAAACTTCATGGAATCAAGCGGCGGGACGGCTTTGTGAATGACGGGCTCCCGGTCATATTCCCCGCTGAAAATAACCACGCCTTCCACGCCCATGATGACGCATTTTATCTTCCCGGTTTCCGGATAAACATTAATGATCCCGATGGCGTTGCTGATCTCATCGTTGGGCAGGTAGGCGGTAAGAGATTGGACAAACTGCCGGGGGCTTTCCGGAAAAAAATTCCGGCAATACCGGTCGATATCTTCATGAATCGTTGGAGAGGCCGGCTTCACAGGAGCAAGTCTTCCGCAGGCGGACACAGCAAACATAAAAAAGACAATCAGGAAGCCGCTCACGCCCAGGCGGATCGCCCGGTTGATCTTTTTTTCCGGTCCATCGGACATCATTGTTTCATTCCTTTGGGTCTCATTCATTCGGATCTATCTGTTCGAAAAGCGCTTCGTCAATGCTTTGATTGATTTTTGTATCAATAAACCGAATAACTGTATATGAATCCCGGTCTTCATATATCTTTACGGTATCAACAATACCGGATGTTTCGGTTAGTTTAAGCTCTATTTTTTGAATAATCCCGGCCATCTCTTCGCTCTTCGGTCGCAACAGAATTATATTGTCGCTTTTTACTTCCGCTTTTATATCCGGATTGCCCTCAAACTCGCCTGTCATCCACCGGCTGATGTCCTGGAGAAAGACGCGTATCGCTTCCAGTCCCTGGCTCCTTTCTTCGACCATATCACTGCCCGTTTCGGCATATCGGCGAATGCTTTCATCTTTCATCAGCAAAATGCTTCTGACCGGTTCCTGGTATTCCCAGCGGAGTGACCGCGGCGCTGAAAAATAAAACTTTCCTTTTGAAATCAGCGGTTCCTTCAAAATCTCCAGGTGTTTTTCCTGGATGAAATTCGCCTCTATGGAGTTGATGGTTTCCGCTTTATCTCTGATGCCGTTCAGATCATCCGCCCATCCTGTCAAAGAAAAACAACCAGCCATAATCGCGGCCAGGAAAAATGCCGCCCGGCGGCCCCGCTTTTTTTTGATTTCTTTCAAGTTCCGCCTCCATTAAACAATATGAATTCCTAAAAATTACTGCCGTCCGGGTCACCCGTCCGATTTAAAGAAGATCCAGGTAATGGTAAAACCGCCCATGAAAGAGTACCTGGTCTTCACGAGAGGGCTGTCCTCAAAGACAGCGCCACTAAGGTCGTCCATGCTGATAAAACCATGCAGGATAAATGAATTCAGTCTTTTTTTCAGGCCTATGCTGAGTGTTGAACCGCTGTAACCGCCTCCGGCGTCGTAGGCCGGTCTTGACGCTGTCTGGTAGGCGGGTTTGACGGTGTAGTAATAATCATGATACGCGTCGTCGGCGAAGAACGGTCCCGCGGACAGGCCGAAATCGATGCCGGAATCGGCAATAATGTCTCTGGCCTCGAAGTTGAGCCGCGGACTGAAGGACCAGCCCCGGTGTCGGATGGAGGAGAAATCCGTCGAGAAAACCGCCCGGACAGGCAGGTTTACAGACAGTTCATAGCGATCCCGATAATTTTTCAGAAGACTTATGTCCAGAGCCGGGCCGACCTCGAAGGTCGGATCGAGATCGGGCATACCGCGCCGGGCCGAATTCCCATCGCTCTCGACGGGCAGGCTTCCGAAAAAACTGACATCCAGCAGGACCCGGTCCGTTTCGAAAAGGCGTCCGGAAACAAGGTCCTCATCCACACGCAGAAAATCGCCCCGGTAGATGAAGTAAGGAAAGGGCAGGACGTAGAGGCGGCTTCTGTCGGCTCCGCGATAATCAGGCAGGGATAAACAGGCCGCGCCGAGACCTGCTTCCAGGAGCGGTTTTTTATCGTCAATCGCCGCTGCCGGTTTTATGGATGCCAGTAGCACCAGGAGAAAAATCAGTATGTGTTTGATGCGGATACCTCCCCCTTAATTTGAGGCACGATTTTCCGTCGGTTCGAATTGACGCCGGGCCGCCAGGAAAGAAGGCAGGTGGCGCAAAAAATAGAGCAGGCTTTTCCGGTGCTGCCACAGGCGTTTTGTGAATTTCCGGCGCCATTCGGGATCGGAATAAAACCGTTTGACATGTTCATTGTAGAGAAAATCCAGCCTTTCTTTTGAGGGGATCCCTTTGGGAATAAAAGTAAAATTCAGACAGTTCATGAGACGCCAGTTTTCGTCGAAGGAACCCGCTTCCCGGATGGTCGACCACAGGGGCGCTCCGGGAAAGGGAGTGAACTTGGCCATGTTCATGTCGTCCAGCCCGAGAGACATGATAAAATCAGAAGTTCTGCGAATGGACTCTTCTGTTTCACCCGGCAGGCCCATCATGAAAAGGCCCTTGGCCCGGAGTCCGGCCTGCTGGATGCGGACCACTGTTTCCCGGACTTCCTCCAGAGTTACGCCTGATTTGTGGATTTTCAGAAGTTCCGGGTCCGCCGATTCGATGCCCAGGGAAACCATCAGGCAGCCCGCCTCCTTCAGCATCCGGAGCAGGTCGTTGTCCGTGTGTCCAACCCGGACGGCGCAGTTGAACCGGACACCGAGGGGACGGCGGGTCAGCTTTTCGCAGAGTTCGACGACGCGTTTCCGGTCAAACGTGAACAGGTCGTCGTAGATATTGACGTGGCGGACGCCGAAACGTGTTCGGAGATGGCGCAGGTGTTCGTAGATATAAAGAGCGGAGTTGTAGCGGAAGCCTTTTTTGAAAACGGAACGATCGCAGTAAGAGCACTGGTACACGCACCCCCGGGAGGTGATCATGGTCGCTCCCGGGGTCTTGATATAGCTGAAAAGAGGCAGATGATAGTGCCGGGGAAAGCCTTTCAGTCTGTCGTAGGCCGGGAAAGGGAGTGTGTCGAGTTCGGTTATTTTCTGGCGGGGGGGATTGGTGACGACCCGGGAATCCTGCCATCGGATTAACCCCGGGATAGATTCCGGGGGGTGCCCCCCGGCCAGTTCCGCCATTGTGATTTCGCCTTCTCCGGGACAGAAGTAATCAAAGACTGGATACATGGAGAGCAGTTTTTCGCCCAACGCTGAAACATGCACGCCGCCCCCCGCGGTCACGACACGCGGAGCGCGTTCTTTAATTTTTCCGGCCAGTTCGGCCGCGTCGGGAAAGGAGGATGTCGTGGCGGAAAACCCGACGAGGCCGGGTTTAAAGTTCAGAATTGCTTTGACCTGGTCATCCAGGCGCAGCGGGGCGCCGGGACCGAGACAGTCGTAAACAAAAACCACGTGGCCCTGCCGTATAAGATAGGCCGCGATGGAGAGAATCCCTTGGGGCACCATGCGGTTGGCGATATCAGTCATATCCCGGGCGCCCGGGAACCAGTTGAACCCCCGCGGCTGCACCAGAACGATACGTTTTCTGTCCTGAGGAGGAATTTTTTCCATTACCGCAGCCATTTTCCTTTTTCTTTATTTTTTACGAAGCCGTCAATTTCGTTTTTCGTTGTTTGAACACTCTTCCAACAATTTTCTGATCTCGGTATTTTCATATTTACCAGCTGGAGAAAGGGGAATTTTATCGACGACTCTGATCCGGCGTGGAACGGCATAGCTTTGCAGGCTTCCCCGGAGGACTTTTCTTATTTCCCCGCTGTCCATATCGGTTGCCACCAGTGTGCGGATTTCGCCACCCCTGCCGTTGCCGGATGCTTCATAAATAACAGCGGCGTCTTTTACGTCCGGAATGCTGGTGATGGCGTTTTTTACTTCATTCAGGTCCACCCGCTTGCCGGCCACTTTAACGACCAGGTCCGCCCGTCCCGCCAGTTCGAAGCCGTCGTCAGCCGGAATTTTTACCCGATCGCTGGTGATAAAAAAACCGTCTTCATCCACCGGCAGTTCCGGTGATATGAAATCAGAGCGGATGGCCAGCCGATTCCCGGTAGTTTTCCATCCTACGCAGTCAAACGGTTTGAAATATTTGTTTTCTTCAGTGTGCAGGCGCGAGGCGATGCCGCCGGTTTCCGTGGAGCCGAATATTTCCGTAATCCCCAGACCGGTCTGGGCATAAAAAGAGCGACCGACTGCCGTATCGAGTTCCGCAGCAGAGGAAAGCGCGTGGCGAAGTGATCCCGGCTGGAAGGTAATTTCAGTCAACATTTTATAATGCAGGGGGATGCTGACAAGAACACTCGCCCGGTTCCGGCTTATGGCGGTTTGAATTTCGTGGGGATAGGTCAATACGTCGTCAATGACTGAGGCAGAGGCGACAAACGGGGTCAGAACCGAAAATAACAGACCATAAATATGTAAAGGCGGCACGGTTGCCGCGAAGCGATCATCCGGCGATACCTGCAATTTCCCGCGGTGATAAATCGCTTCCGCAAACAGGTTGCGGATGGTTTTAGACCAGATCCGGGGCACACATGTTGAACCTCCGGTAAAAAGCTTGACAATTTCGCTGTCAGGGCGACGAACGAAGGAGTTATCAAACCTTGTCCGGTCTGAAGCGGACCGGGCAGGTACAATGATTTCCACCTCTGGAGGCAGATCAACCGGTTTTTCCAGCAGGGCCTTTGAAAACGCGTGCGCCTGATGCATTTCCCAAAGAACGGATTCCGAAAAAAAATGGGGGATGATGAGTTTGACGGGGCGGGTCAGAGCGGCCAGCAGAGCCGCCGCGATGAGACCCTTGTCCTTCAGGCAAAGACAGATGGACTCCGCTTTTTCGGAAGAAAAATAATGTTTTTGCAAAGTGCCGGCTATTGCAAATATATCTTCATATGTGTATTTTGATAAAATATAATCGTGGCCGGGGTGTTGCGGACCTGAAACAATTTTCTCCAGTTGTTCGGCAAGAGTCGTCATCGTATGTTATTATGGAATCTTTGATGGATTCGCCAGGCAGTTCATTTGCAATCATTTATGGCTTAATTCTGTCATTCAAGATAATATATCGTTCTGATGCTTTCAAGCTCTAACCCGGATATTTCATGAAATTTTTTGAAAATCATTACTTTATTGCATCATTTAAATTATTTATATTGCATTTTGTAGTCATTCCAAAATTACAAATTGTCATTTTGGATTTGTGGAATAAAATCATTTTTATATCAAAAAATTTCACCCTTCGGGCGAGTCACCTTGGGCGCAGCTGCTTTGTTGCAGGCCGCTCGCGGTAGATTACTACAGCTTCGCGCCCTGCGCCTTGCAGGTGGAGCCAGGGGCTCGGGCCCAAATCGACTCGTGAAATAACCGGGCTAACCCGGATCATTTATGAAATTTTTTGAAAGACGTCATTTCGTATTTTCGGAATAAGGGCAATTTTATATCAAAAAACTCATGAAGTTTCCGGGCTGATTGCCTGCTGCAAGCGTCAGAACAGGAGATTTTTTTTTGAGCTTTTCCAGAAGATTGGCCGGACAGTTATTGAAAACCAGATTTGTAGCTCAAGCCGTAAGAGAAAAAGCCGATCTGAGTGTTTTCCGTCAGAAGCCTTCCGGCAGGATGATCATCGGACTTGTCTGTATCGCTGTGAGCTACGCCATCTGCTGGCCGGTAATCACCGCCTTAAGCGTATTTGCCATTTTTAACCGTGAGCCCCTGTTGATTATAATAAGTGGTCCGGTTATCTGGATCGTGGCGCATTTTTTGTGCATGTTTGGACTGACCCTGGCCGGGATGGATCATTTCAAAGCGCTGCTGAAATGGCTCGCCCGCATATTTGTTGAAAAACACGCGCCCGATAGGGTTCGGATCTTAAACAATGACCGGTCATGCCACTGATTCTCATATACGATGGTGTTTTGTCGGAAATATGATATACATTACTAATTATTCAGGACGGCGTTTACATTGCCGGTAAATGACTCGCCATACTCCGTAAACCAAGGGAGACACGCCATGAACGACTCAGTTTATCATCGGCTGGCCGAAGTGCTGGATACACTGCCCAACGGTTATCCTAAAACCGAGAGCGGTGTGGAAATCAAGCTGCTGAAAAAGATGTTCGAACCGGAAGAGGCGGAGCTCTTCTGCCGATTAAAGTTGAATTTTGAAAATGTTGATCAGATTGCCGAGCGTACGGGGCTTCCCAGAGATTTTCTGGATGAAAAACTCGATACTATGTGGAAGCGGGGGCTGATCTTCGGCGTCAACCTGAAAGGCGTAAAGATATACAAGCTTCTGCCCTGGGTGTTCGGTTTATATGAATTCCAGATCGATCGCATGGATCGGGAGTTTATCGAACTGTGTGAGGCCTATATGCCCTTTTTCGGGGAGGCGTTTTTTAAGCATGAACCGCCCCTGATGAGAGCTGTGCCCATAGAGCGGGAGCTGGTCGATTCACAGTCGGCCCTGCCTTACGACCGCGTTTCCGCTATCATTGAAAAGGGCCTTGATTTTGCCGTCAACGACTGCATCTGTAAAAAAGAGAAGCGCATGATCGACAAGGGCTGTGATAAGCCCATGGAGGTCTGTCTGGGCGTGGCGCCGGTTCCGGGTGTGTTTGACGATCATCCCTGGGGACGGCAGATAAGCAAGACCGAGGCCTACGAGATACTGCACCAGGCGGAGGAGGCCGGGCTGGTCCATCTGGCGAGAAACGTGATTAACGGCCAGGACTTTATCTGCAATTGCTGCGGCTGCTGCTGTGGTGTGCTGCGCGTCATCAATGAGTGGGAGCTGGATGCCTCAACAATAATCAGGTCCAATTATTACGCCGTTATCGATGCCGATCTCTGCTCCGAATGCGGCATCTGCGCCGATGAGCGCTGTCAGGTCGGGGCCGTCAGGCAGACCGATGAGGGGTACCGGGTGACGGAAACACAGTGTATCGGGTGCGGTCTGTGCGTTAGTGCCTGTCCCGAGGAAGCCGTTACCCTGGTAGCCAGGGCGGCGGATCAGCAGGTGATTCCACCCCAGGACGAGGATGAATGGTTTGATATGCGGGCCCGCTCCCGGGGGGTCGATTTCGAGCATCTGAAAAGATAAAGACATCAACCAGGACTGCGACGCGGCCAGCCGGTGGGCAAATCGCCACCGATAGAACGCCGCGGCCAAGCTGTCGCTTCGGCCGCGGCACCCGTCAAAGTTAAAATTCCGGCTGGATGGGCGCAAGAGCCCGACAGCCGGATACGCTCAGCAAAAAAACAGACCAGCGGCAGGATCGCTCCCCGGACCCATGGCAGATGCCCGGAGAACTTGTTTGCCGCGGGATTACTTTTCAACCCGTTCCAGGGCTATTGGCTGGCCCTGTTTCTGTTCCTTGTCGTCGGAATGAAAATAGTCGCCGCGCAGGGTATCGTCTTCATGTCTTTCCAGGCGAGTGGTGTAATACACCTCGCCTCCGGAAAGAAAGACCAGGTAAGCCGTGTCCCCGCTGACTTTTCCTTCAATCTTGTAGTCGCCAAGAGAGCCAGTGACCCGATTCCCTTCCTGTTCAAAAAGCCCTTTGCCCCAGCCGAACGGGTTATTGGGATCCGCCTTGACATCCTGCCAACGGCCCTCAATATTGATCGACGCCTCCGTGTCCCCGGCGACCTCCTGCAGCCAGGGATCGATATCCGCCTTGGTCAAGGCCGTACTGCACGCCATCAGAAACAAAAAACCCATTAAAATCGCGCAGACATACATGCTCTTTTTCATTTTTCCCCCTCCTTTTGGTTTTATTGTTTGTCTTGTCCGGGGTCTGGCTATTGAAAGACCACGCTTTCAACAGCATCGTTGATTTTCGTGTCATGAAACCGGATGTTCGTATATGAGAAGGAACTTAAAGTTGTAATGTTTTTGTCCGGCTTATTAAATTACGAATTGTCATGTGAGCTGGCGGAATAATATTTTATATTACGGCGGGGCGGTTATGCAACCAGAAATACCGCCTCCGGTTCGTGAAAATTTTGCCGTAACGGTCGTTACGCCATACCGCCGTTGACCGAAATAACCTCTCCGGTAATATAAGAGGCGTCCTCGGAGCAGAGAAAGCGGACCACTCTGGCGACTTCTTCGGGTTGGCCGACGCGGGCCATGGGAATGATCTTTTTGATCTCATCCACCGGCGCGTCCTTAATCATTTCCGTTTTAATCAGTCCCGGGGCCACCACGTTGACCCTTATTCCCAGTCGCGCCACCTCGGAGGCCAGCGCCCGGCTCGCGCCTATTATGCCGGCCTTGGCAGCGGAATAATTGACTTGTCCGCGGTTGCCCACAATCCCGGAAACTGAAGATATGGAGACAACCGCCCCCGTTTTTTTCCGGAGCATTTTTTTGACTACCGGTCGGGTTACATTGTAAAAACCTGCCAGGGAGGTGTCGATTACCGACTGCCAGTCTTTCTGCGGCATCATGATAAACAGGCCGTCGGCGGTGATGCCGGCATTATTGACAAGAATTTCGATGTCGAAGGTTTTGGCAATTTCGTCAAGCGCTTGCCCGCTTGCCTCCGGATCGGTTACATCAAAGCCGACCGTGCTTCCCTCACCCCCGTTTTGCCGGATCATTTCGAGTGTTTCAGCAGCCGCTTCCCGACCGGATTTATAATTGATGGTTATATGATACCCGTGGTTTGCCAGTTCCAGCGAGATCGCCCGTCCGATGCCGCGGCCGCCGCCGGTAACCAGGGCTGTCTTTTCTCCCATGGGATGGCCCCCTTTCATATTTTTTCAGTCTGTTCTTAAAACCTGCAGGGTAACTTCGCCCAGTCTTTCCTCCCCGATTTTGGAAAAGCCGCTGTATTCGGCGTAATTTATATAGGTATAATCTTTTGTCGAGCAAGTGACAACAGTTGCTTTCAGCGGAATGGCGTCAACAAAAAAAACGGCCTTTTTGAGCCCCACGATTAAACCGCTCCCTTCTGCTTTTTCACCGGGACGGGTTTGCGTTTCTGACCATCGGAAGCTGATCCCGGATGTCTGCGCCACCAGTTCGACAATGACCAGCGGATTGATAGCACCGTTTTTAAAAAGAGGCCACAAATCTGTTGTGGTTGAGCGGGCAACGGCGCCCTGTTCGTCAACCTGATCAATGGCATTAATGAGCATCATGCGTTCGCGCTGGATGACGTAGTCTTCAACGGCAAAAAGAGTATTTCCCATATTCTGCTCTGGAATTCAATTATCAAGTTGACTCATGAAAAGTCCGGGTTAGAAAGAAGATTGACTTGCATCTTGTCGCATGGTAATTTTACCTTTTATAAAATAAATACATTGAATTGACAAGGGTAATTTTCATGCAGGAGTTCATAGAAGAGATCAAGGTAAAAATAATTGATACCCTCTACCTGGAGGATATAGCCCCGGAAGATATCGACGAGAAAGCACCTCTTGTCGGCGAGGGTCTGGGGATTGATTCAATCGATATCCTTGAGCTGGTGATGATGATCGAGCAGGATTATGGTATCGTTATAGACAATAAGGAACTGGGTGAAAAGGTTTTTGCTTCCGTAGAAACGCTTACCGCGTATATTCGGGAAAACCGTTCGGAATCGACCGCTTCGAAAAACTAAAGTCTCTTTCGCAAGGTATTTCATGCAGTTTACCCTGATTTATCCCCGATGGCCGAAGTTGGCCCGCCAGACGGAATTTCATCTTCCGCCCCACGGTCCGGTCGTATTGGCCGCTTCCCTGCCGGCGGACGTTGAGGTTGAATTTGTCGATGAAAATCTGGAGGAGATCGACTTCAGCCGGCCGACCGATATGGTCGGTATTTCCATGATGCTGACAAGTCAGGTAAAGCGGGGCTGGGAAATCGCCGATACATACCGGCAAAAAGGTGTTACGGTGATTTTTGGCGGCATTGCCACCATGCTGCACGCGGAAGAAACAAGCCGGCACGCCGATGCCGTTTTCCTGGGGGAATCAGAGGGGCACCTGGAAAAAGTGTTCGATGACTTCAGGAACAATCGTCTTCGGAAAGTCTACGATCATCTATCCGACCATCCCCCCATCGAACTGGTGGGGACGGCCCGCAGAGATATTCTTAAAAGGCAGCTCTACAACTACAAGGGCATCCAGATGGTGGATCTGGTTCACGCCTCACGCGGCTGCCGTTTCAACTGTTATCCCTGCGCCGTGGCGTATCTGGGTGGCCGTAAATTCCGTCCCCGCCCGATTGACAAGGTGATCGAGGAAATGGCCGCCATTGATAACAACCGGCTGTTCCTGGTGGACAACTCCCTGGCGCAGGACACCCGGTGGGAAAAAGATCTTTTCCGGGAAATGATTCCATTAAAGAAGAAATGGTGCTGCCATCCCATTGAAGATCAGCCGGAAGTACTGGACCTGGCCGCGCAGGCCGGCGCCTGGTATGTTTATCAGGCCGTCTTTGATACCTCGGATTATATAAAAGAGCGCATCCGGCGTTACCACGATCATGGCATCGCGGTGGAAGGCACCATTCTGCTGGGCCTGGATTCGCATACCGAGGATTTTATAAAAGAATTGATTGATTTCTTGCTGGAAATCGAACTGGATCTGGCTGAATTCACCGTTTTAACGCCCTTTCCCCATACGCCCGCTTTTAAAAAGCTTCACGCGGAAAAAAGAATCTTTTCGTATGACTGGAATGATTATACGGCGGACAAGGTCGTCTATCAGCCGCAACAGATGGCACCGGAGCGCCTGCAGGAGCTGTTGTTTTATGCCTGGGACACGTTTTACCGGGAAGATTCCCAGCAGGTCCGCATGTCGAAACTCTTCCAGACTGTCATGCGAAAAGAAAAAGCGGACAAAAGCTACCGGCCCAGAAGAAGAGACCTGATCCACCAGGCCTTCGGCAGGCCCCTTAACCCGGATATTTCATGAATTTTTTCGACTATAGTGGTTTAACCAATAAACTT
>JBKHHL010000204.1:0-3841 GCA_046539175.1 Desulfosudaceae bacterium | reverse complement strand
ATGGACTTTGGACCCTGGTTTCAAAAAACCCAGTCCCTGTTAAACCGACTGCCAACGACCAAGCGCTATTTGTACGATCAAATCGACTGGAGCCAGCAGTGTATCGGCATTCTGGGCAGCCGGGGCACCGGGAAAACTACCCTGATCCTCCAATATTTGCGGGAAAACCATGGCGGCAGCGAAAAAGCCTTGTATATACCGCTGGATCATCCCGGTTTTCAAGCTGTTGATTTATATGTATTCGCCGAAGAATTTGCCCGGTACGGCGGGGTGCTGCTGGCACTGGACGAAGTGCATAAATATCCGGACTGGGCCAGGCATGTTAAAGCGGTTTACGACAGCTGCCCCCGGCTTAAAATTATTTTTTCGGGCTCCAGCCTGCTGAAGCTGTCCCGGCAAAAAGCCGATATTTCCCGCAGAGCGGTTTGCTATCATCTGCCGGGCTTATCATTCCGGGAATTTCTAAATTTTTCCCAGAACGTGAAATTCGACCAGTCCTTTTCACTTGAAGATATCACCTTGCATCACACTGATATTGCTGCCGACATATCCGGCAAAATCCGGCCGCTGGAACATTTTGTCAGATACCAAAGCGAGGGTTATTACCCGTTTTTCGTGGAAAGCCGATCCTTATATCCTATTCGGCTAAGCGAGGTGATCAGCCACATTCTGGAAGTGGACCTGCCCCATGTACACAACATCAGGACGCCGAGCATCAGCAAGATAAAAAAACTGCTTTACATGCTGGCGGTATCCGTGCCCACGGAGCTGAACATGAATAAACTGTCCACCATGACAGGCACCGCCAGACAGGTGGTGGATGATTTTCTGTCCCATTTACAGGATGCCAGACTGCTCAATATCATCGGATCGCCCGGGAGCGGATACCGCATTCTCAATAAAACGGAAAAAATCCTCCTGGAAAATACGAATATTTTTTATGCCCTCTCGCCCGAGGTCAACCCCGGTTCCCTCCGGGAGGCATTTTTTGCCAACCAGTTGATCAACAGCATGTCAGTTCATAAGGGAGTTTCAGACAGAGAACTGCTGCTCTCCAATGACGGCGATTTTGTTGTCAACAAGGAATATATTTTTGAAATCGGCGGGCAAAGCAAATCCGGCAGCCAGCTAAAGGGGCAGGACCGGGCCTTTATCGCCGCCGACGGCATTGATTGCGGCTTTGCCAATAAAATCCCCTTATGGCTGTTCGGATTTTTATATTAACCAATCCGCCGCTTCGATTCGGCGGCAGATGTTCTTTGACATAACAGGTCTTTTCCGGGTGTAGGCCGGGATAAACGGCAACGTTGCCGTGCTTGGCCGGGCCGGGGCCGCCTTCTATAATCAGGGAAAAACCGATTACAGGAGGCGGCTCATGGTGGTCTACATCAAAACCCAGGGAGCGCGAATTATCAAGGAGGGACGGCACCTGCTGGTAAAAAAGGGCGACAGCACCTATCACACCCTGTTTACCTATAAGCTGAAGCAGGTGGTGCTGTTCGGCAATATCGAGGTTACTCACGGCGCTCTTTGTCAGCTGATGAAAAACAACATCGACACCGTCTATCTGACCCGGTACGGCCGCTACCTGGGCCGGCTGGCCCCGGAAGAATCCAAAAACGTGTTTCTGCGACAAAAGCAATACCGGCTTCTGGACGACAGCGCAGCGGGCTTGCGGCTGGCCCGGGCCTTTGTGGCCGGCAAACTGACCAATATGGCCACTTTGCTGATGCGGATCAAACGCACGAAAAAAGCCAAAGCAGCCGGGCAGTGGGCGGAACAGATACAGCACCTGGTGAAAAAGCTGGAAACAGCGGCAGCAGTGGACAGCCTGCGGGGGCTGGAGGGAAAGGCCAGCGCCCTTTATTTCCAGGGCCTGCGCCACGGCTTTACGGAAAACCCGGGATTCACAAAACGGGTTCGCCGGCCGCCCACGGACCCGGTCAACTCGGTACTGTCGCTGCTGTATACCTTTCTCATGAACCGGGTCTACGCGGCCGTGCGGGTGGCCGGCCTGGACCCGTATCCGGGGTTTCTTCATGCCATCGACTATGGCCGCTATTCCCTGGTGCTGGACCTGATGGAAGAAGTTCGGCCCATTATCGCGGACACCCTGACATTGTCGCTGTTTAACCTGAAAATCCTCAAACCGGCGGATTTCCGTACTGAAGTGCCGGCGGCGGCAGCACAGGCCGGCGGCACAGAAGGCATGCCCGATGTGGCGGCAGATCCCCTGGGGCAGATGTTCATGAGCGAAACCAAAGCCGATACCTTTGATCTGCCGGAACAACGCATGGCCGAAGCCCCGGTGAGCGAGGAAGAGATTTCGCCCGGCAAATACCCGGTCAAACTCAACCCGGATGCCTTTCAGGCCGTGATCGAGGCGTTTGAAAAAAAGCTGACCACAAGCTTTTATCACCCGCCCGCGGAACGTTCCCTCTCCTATCAGGAGGCCCTGTTTTTCCAGGCCGGCCAGTACCGCCGGGTTGTCGAAGGAGAAGCCGAAACATACCAACCACTGCTGCTGAAATGATATCCCTGATTACTTACGACATAACCGACCCCAAACGGCTGAAACGGATGCACAAGTTTCTCAAGGAATTTGGCATCAACACCCAGAAGTCGGTGTTCGAGTGCGACATTGACGACAAGGCCTTAAAACAGATCCGTCGCTTCTGCGCCAGGGAACTTGACCTTGCCGACGACTCCGTGCGAATCTACCAGGTCTGCGCCGGGTGCATGAAAAACGTGACCATTTCCGGACAGGGCATAAAGATTACCCAACTGGATTATATGGTGCTGTAAACAATGAGAATGATTGTGGCCTACGACATCAGCGACCCCAAACGCTTGCAGCGGGTGGCAAAAGTCATGAAGGATTTCGGCGTGCGGGTGCAGAAATCCATCTTTGAGGTATCCTTGAGCAGCAGCGCCTTCCGGCAGATGAAAGCCCGGCTGGAGGAGGAGATCCAGTGGGAAAGTGACGGGGTCAAGTACTTTCCCCTGTGCGAACGGTGTGAAAGTCGCCTGGAAATCATCGGCCAGGGGATTTTTGTGGACCCTGACCAGGAATTTTATGTATTATAATCCGCAGACCCCTGGGACGGCAAGGCTGCTTTCTGGCAACCATTTGAATTAAAGTGGTTTTAAAAAAACCTCCACAGCGACGTCTGCGACAAACCAAAATAACAAGTCAAAACGAGGTTTTAACTGACAAAATGCAGGTATTTAACCCGCCATATCAAATAACCGGCCGTAGCCGCTGCTGCGGTCTGCGAAAAGGGGTGGTAATATTGCAAATATCCAGCAGAAAACAAGGCCGCAGGCCGAATAGACCTGACTTACGAAGGGATTGAGACCATGTTGACGTTCGCAACCATCCGTCATCCCGTCGGCCGAATAGACCTGACTTACGAAGGGATTGAGACTCTGCTACCGCCTGGCCGTTGTGCCAGACAGCCAGAGAGGCCGAATAGACCTGACTTACGAAGGGATTGAGACCTTAATTGATTATGGTTTAATTTCTCTTGCCTTTATTCAGGCCGAATAGACCTGACTTACGAAGGGATTGAGACTCTCATTGTTTTTTATAATGTAAGCCATGATGATCCCTGGCCGAATAGACCTGACTTACGAAGGGATTGAGACGCCAGCGAATCTTCCGCAAATCGCTTAACCGCTGTAACGGGGCCGAATAGACCTGACTTACGAAGGGATTGAGACCATCTCCCGAAAACAGGGCAATGAAACCATATCCATAATGGCCGAATAGACCTGACTTACGAAGGGATTGAGACCCAGACCGTCCTGCCTATATTGTCCACCACTTTAGCGGGGCCGA
>JBKHHL010000203.1:0-3844 GCA_046539175.1 Desulfosudaceae bacterium | reverse complement strand
TGTCGTACATGACAGTTTGTATTCTCAAAAAAGGTCCGAAATTCATTGCAAAATTATGTATCTTATATGAAAAGTTATAAATATCGAAAAATTTCATGAAATATCCGGGTTAGAGCGGAAAAAATGACAGCTGAATTTTATTCTGATCAGGTCGCCTCAGGGAGCAAAATCGCCCCGGCTGCTGAAGTGGGGAGGTTCTTGGGAGAAGTGGCCAGTACTCTGCGCTTTTATGCCGAGATAGCCCCGGAGGGCGGGCACTGCTCCGCGGCTGATCTGGAATATGTTCAAAAATGGTCTGATCCGGCCTGCCTGGTGGCCGCGGACTCAATGGCTGCCGTTCGGCGGGATCTGGCCGAATGCGGTCGCTGTGGTCGGGAGCAGGGACCGGTAAGGCGGATTAATGGCGCCGGACCGGTCCCGGCCAGGCTGATGTTTGTCAGTGGCTGGCCAGATGAAGCGGCCGGTCAGGCCGAAGGCCTTTTTGCCGGTGAGACGGGCGGCCTGTTGAGCCGGATGATCAAAGCCATGAGCCTGTCCACCGCTGAAGTATACGTGACCTGCGCGGTGAAATGCCGTCCTTCCGATGGCCGGCCTCCCCGGCCGGACCAGGCCGGTCATTGCCAATCCTTCCTGGAGCGGGAGATTGCCCTGGTGTCGCCGGATATTATTTGCGCCCTGGGAGAGTTCTCCACCAGGCGCTTGTTGTCTTCCGATCAATCCCTGGAAAGATTGCGGGGCCGTTTTCATAACCGCGAGAAAGCCGGGAAAAAGCCCCTGATCGTGCCCACCTGGCACCCGGCTGATATTCTGGCCCGGCCGGACAAGAAACGTCCCCTGTGGGATGATCTGCGAAAAATCATGGCTGCCTTATAAGGTTTACCGCCGATTTTGCCGGGGTCCTTAAAAATTCAATTATAAAAACATCTTATAAAAAAGGAGCCGGGGCGATCCTCGGGCCGGATTTTAAATTTTTAACTTTACCCTCATGGTTGACAGTGCGACAATAGTCTGATTAAATAATAAATTTATGCTTGAGACAGGTTCGGTCAAGTTGAAGTTATCAAACGGTTGCCGGACTAAAAACCGTTTTATTAGAAGCACCGGGCTTAAAATTGACGGCTTCGTAAAAAGTCCAATATCTGCGTTGCAGCGTTTTTCTCGGAATTTCACGTACTACTAAGTACGCTGCATTCCTCGAAAAACTCTGCGCCTTGATCTTGAACTTTTTACTTTGCCGTCCCAATTTGGACTTTTTACGAGACCATCAAGATTGATGGTCTCGTAAAAAATATTAGAATAATGAGCAAGTCAGTTGAGGGAGGATAAGGGCATGGCTGTAGACAAGAAGAAAAAACCCATTGAAAAAATGACGGCGACGGAGTTACGTGAGGTGGCCCGGGACATACCGGAGATAACCGGCGCGCACGGCATGAATAAATCGGAACTGCTGGCCGCCATTCGCGAGGCCCGGGGTATCCCGGCCAGCGGCAAACAAAAAGATGTCTCCTATGTTCGTGATTTGAAAAGTAAAATCAAGGAATTAAAGGGAGACCGGCAGGCGGCTCTGGAAAACGGAGATGCCCAGAGGGCCGATCAGTTGCGCCGTCGTATCAGCAAGTTGAAAAAGAAGGTTCGCCGCGCTGCCTGATCGGGACGTCCCGGATAATTTTTTATTTATCCGGTATCAGCGATGCCGGGCGGCGGGTTGCCGGCTGGCTTAAGGTCGTCCCAATGCCACCGGAGGGAACCGGATAAAACCTGGAGGCCGGTCTTTGAACAAACCGGAATCGGCATACGGATTAAGAGCCCTGTCCGAAATTTTTGTTGAGTCAATGGCCTCGGAAAAGGGGTATTCCGCCAATACCTGCCGCGCCTATTCGGCTGATCTGAAAGAATTTCTGGTCTTTCTGGCCGGAAACGATGCCGGTGCGGCCGCCCAGGTTGACCCGGACCCGGCTGATCAGGACCGGCTCGATCAGTTGCGGCCGGATCAGATGACGGCGCTGGCCATTCGGGGATATCTGGCCCGGCTGCATAAAAAGAGGCTGGACAAGCGGACTGTTTCCCGCAAGTTGTCGGCCCTGCGATCGTTCCTGAAATATTTGAAAAAATACGATCTGATTGCCGACGATCCCGCCGCCGCCATTTTGTCGCCCAAAACCGGGCGTACGATACCGGTTTACCTGACAGTGGACGACATGTTCCGGCTGCTGGACGGTATCACCGAGGACACGATTCTGTCCCTGAGAAATCGGGCTGTTTTTGAAATCATGTATTCCACCGGTATTCGCGTTTCGGAAGCGGCCGGCCTGGACATGGAAGATATCGCCTGGGAAGAAGGTCTGCTGAGGGTTTCCGGCAAGGGAGGCAAGGAAAGGCTGGTGCCGGCGGGTGATAAGGCTCTGGAGTCGATCCGGCGCTACCGGCGGAAATTGCGGGAGGTGGCCGGCCTGGATATGACGGCCGGGGCCTTGTTCTTAAACAAGAACCACGGGCGGCTGACGGCGCGGTCTCTCAATCGCATTTTGAAAAAGGTCGCCGCCGCCTGCGGTTTGACCACGCCCCTGTCGCCGCATGCTCTTCGACACTCCTTTGCCACGCACATGCTCGACGCCGGTGCTGATTTAAGAACCGTCCAGGAGATCCTGGGTCATAAAAGCCTGTCAACCACTCAGAAATATACGCATGTTACCATAGATAAGCTGATGGAGGTGTATGATAATGCCCACCCCAGGAAATAATTCGGGCCAGAGTTTTTCCGGAACCACCATTCTGGCCTTGCGGCACAACCACGAAACGGTGGTGGCCGGTGACGGCCAGGTGACCCTGGAAACCATGGTCATCAAACATACCGCCCGCAAAGTGCGGCGGATTTACAACGAGGCCATCGTGGTCGGCGTGGCCGGCGCCACGGCCGACGCCCTGAATCTGTCCGAGCGCCTGGAATCGAAACTGGAACGGTACAACGGCAATCTCACCCGGGCCGCGGTGGAACTGGCCCGGGACTGGCGGACCGACAAGTATCTGCGGCGCCTGGAAGCCCTGATGGTGGCCGTGGACAAGGAGCGCATGTATCTCCTGTCCGGCAACGGCGATGTCATTGAGCCGGACGAGGGGGTCATCAGCATTGGCTCGGGCAGCATGGCGGCCCAGGCCGCGGCCAAGGCCCTGATGGCCCATTCCAGCCTGGACGCGGCGGCCATTGCCGGCGAAGCTATGAATATTGCCGCTTCCTTCTGTATTTACACCAACTCGCAGGTGATCATCGAAAAACTGTAACGCTCCGGGAGGCCCGGGAAAAATCCGCGGCCCGGAATGGCATGGAATTTAAATATTATGAGTGAATTAAAGAATGAGTTAAAGCCTTCGGAAATAGTTCTGGAACTGGACAAGTATATCATCGGTCAGGGCCGGGCCAAGCGCTCCGTGGCCATTGCCCTGCGCAACCGCTGGCGCCGTCGCCAGGTGCCCGAAGACCTGCGCGACGAGATCGCCCCCAAGAACATCGTCCTGATCGGGCCGACCGGGGTGGGCAAGACGGAAATCGCCCGCCGGCTGGCCCGGCTGACCGATTCCCCCTTTTCCAAGGTGGAGGCTTCCAAGTTTACCGAAGTCGGTTACGTCGGCCGGGACGTGGAATCCATCATCCGGGATCTGGTCGAGCTGACCGTCAATCATGTCAAAGCTGAGCAGCAGGAGGCGGTTCAGGACAAGGCCCGGGAAAACGCCGAAGAGAGAATTCTGGACATCCTGCTCCCGGCGTCCGGCGATCGCCGGCCGGTGTTTGAAAAAGAGGACGCCGCCCCCGGTCAGTACCCCGATCCGTCCGCCGATCCGTCCGCCG
>JBKHHL010000202.1:0-3982 GCA_046539175.1 Desulfosudaceae bacterium | reverse complement strand
ACGGACAAGATCATGACCACCGGCGGGGAAGGCGGCATGGTGCTGACAAGTGATTTTGATTTGTGGCGGTGCATGTGGGAATACAAGGATCACGGAAAGAGCTGGGATGCAGTGTATAACCGCGAGCATCCGCCGGGGTTTCGGTGGCTTCATGAGACTTTCGGCACCAACTGGCGGCTGACCGAGATGCAGTCTGCCATGGGGCGGGTGCAGCTTGGCAAGCTGGATCAATGGATTGAAAAGCGGCGGGAAAATGCAAAGGTGCTTATTGAGGGGTTGTCCGGGGTGCCGGGCCTGCGAGTGCCGGTACCTGATGCGCATGTCGGGCATGCGTGGTACAAGTTTTATGCCTATGTGGAGCCGGAACGCTTGAAGACAGGCTGGAGCCGGGATGCGATCATGCGGGCGGTTTCGGAGAAGGGCGTGCCGTGTATGCAGGGGATATGTCCGGAGGTGTATCTTGAAAAAGTTTTTGAGAGCCGAGTGCCGAGGGCCAAAGAGCATGGAAAGAAGGCAGAAGTCAGATGTCAGAGATCAGAGGGCGGAAGTCAGAGGGGAGAAGAGGGGTTGAGGTCGGAAATGAGGCTGGCGGCGGCTAAGGAGCTGGGGGAGACGAGTTTGATGTTTTTGGTGCATCCGACGCTGGGGCAAAAGGAGATGGAGGAGACCGTGAGGGTTGTGAGAGGGGTGATGGGGCAGGGGCAGGCGGTATGAGAGCCTCATAAGTGTCCTCGCGTCGTTTCATAACAGGTTGTATGGGGAATGGCGGTTGTGACCGCGTTTTTCGCGGGGCTGATTTTATTGAGGATCGCCGGCTTTCTGCCGTTCAACGCGCCCGGGCGCGAATGTTCATGGGGGATGTGGGCGGTGTTTTGCCGCCTTTGTGGTCGTCAATAAACGCGTCAAAGATCGATATCTGGCCGGGATTTGAAGATGGCCTTGTTCCTTTCCAAGCTTTTGCCGGTTTTTTTGTTACCGCTGGGATTGTCGCTGGTTATGCTGGCAGTCGGGCTGGTTGGTTTGTGGTGGCCCGGTAGCCGAAAACGCCTTGCCAGCTTTTGTGTGATCGTTTGCCTGGCGATACTCTGGCTGGCCGGCAGTCCTTTTTTCGCTAACAGGGCCCTGACCTTTATAGAAGGTCAGTTCATGTCCCGGCCGGTAACAGCGTATCCCCGGGCCGATGCCATTGTTGTGCTGGGCGGCGGTGTAGCCCGGCAGAACGCGGGCGGCCGGGCGGTGCTGCCGGGGCAGTCCTTTGACCGGCTATACCTGGGGCATCGACTTTACCGGGAGGGCAAGGCACCGGTGATGATTCTTTCCGGCGGGGGAATCAGGTGGCAGCGGCAAGCCGGTGCCTGGCCGGAATCCCGGGGGATGGCCGCGCTGGCCAGGCAACTGGGAATATCGGAAAAGGCACTGATTCCGGAGGGAAATAGCCGCAATACCCGGGAGAACGCTTGGTATGTCCGGAAAATACTCCGGGAAAAGGGGTTGAAGGGAAGCGTTTTGCTGGTGACCTCGGCTTTTCATATGCCCCGGGCCCGGGCCTGTTTTGAGAAATTGGGGATTCCGGTGATCTGCTGTCCGGCGGATTTCCGGGCTGATCCTTATGCCCGGATTACTATTATGGATTTTTTGCCGGATGCCGGGGCCTTGGATGAGACCACCATTGTCTTGCGGGAATTCATGGGGATGGTGTATTATAATATCCGTGGCTGGATTTGATTTTATTTTTTCAGGCAGGGCAGATATAATTAATGTTTTCTTAAAAGTCGGGATTTACGATATTTCGTCACCCCGGCGGAGGCCGGGGTCCAGTAAATCAAACAGTTCTGGATTCCGGCGTTCGCCGGAATGACGATGTAAAGACTTTTTACAGGCTCATCAGTATCTATCGGCGGCAGGTAAAAGAATCAGAGAGATACAAATAATAGCTGAATAAGAGCAAGGAGCAGAATAAAAAATGAATGATCAGCATGAAGATACCCCCAGGGAGTTAGTTTATGTCCGGCCGGTGCGGGATGACTATTATGGAGCCGGCGATGAAATCAGTCTGATTGACCTGTGGCTGGTGCTGGCCCGGCGTAAGGGGATCGTTATGGCTATTACGATTTTGTGCCTGGCCCTGGGAGTAGGCTATGCCTTGATGAAACCGGTCGTGTATGAGTATCGTACCGGTATTGAACTGGCAGCCATTCATGGCGGGCCGGAGTCTGATGGGCTGGAGCTGTTGACCTCCAGGGACGGCACTGTCGTTTTGCTCCAGGATCTGATTATTCCGGAGCAGCGGGAGGATTTGTTCGGGGAAGAGGAGCAGGGACCGGATATCGAAGTGGTCCAGTCAGAAGATGAATTTTCGCTGGCCTTGAATAGTAAGGCCCAACCGGTAAATGCCGGTAAGGTGAAGCAACTGCACCAGGCTGTGGCCGATGAACTGGCCAGGCGGCATGACGAGGTCTTGGAAAAGAGGATTGAGGTCATGAGCAAACCCTATGTTTCCCAGGCGTCTTTGCTGCGGGATCAGCATAAGATGCTGCAAGAGCAGCTGCGGCTGCTGGCCACCAACTCGGACGGCGGCGATGGCATCCCCAGCCTGGTGGACGCCCGGCAGAAGGGTGATATCCGGGAAGAAATCGCGGATACCCGGGTAAAACTGGTTACAGCCACCAGCGCCGCGGAGCTGATCCGGGAAGCCAGTCAACCCACCAGCATCTCCTACCTGGCGGCAGAATCTGAAGAGCCGGTGGGTATGGGCAGAACTATCATGGTGGCGCTGGCGCTGGTATTAGGGCTCATGGCCGGGGTTTTTCTGGCCTTTTTCAGCGAGTTCATCAGCAAGGCCCGGGCCATAGCCGCCCAAAAGAAACAGCAGGAAAGACACACATCGTAATCAGAAAATAAAAATTCATTATTGATGTACTCGTAAAAAGCCGAGATTTTCCTTATTGCGTCACCCCGGCGAAGGCCGGGGCCTGTCCTGGCGGAGGCCGGGATCCAGTAAAATCAAATAGTTCTGGATTCCGGCCTTCGCCGGAATGACGATGTAAAGACTTTTTACGAGACCGTCATCATTGTTATGGGGCGCGTCTATGGGGTCATGGAACGACAAACGGGTATTGGTCACCGGCTGCTGCGGTACCGTCGGCAGTGAGCTGGCGCGGCAGCTGATTGAAGATTATGCCGTCAAGGAGCTGATCGGGCTGGATAACAATGAGAGCGAGCTGTTCTTTACCCAGCAGCGGTACGCGGAACAGTCCGCTCATTTTTTCCTGGCGGACGTCCGGGACCGGCAGCGGTTGATGCCGCTGTTGGCCGGGGTGGATGTGGTTTTTCACGCCGCCGCTTTTAAGCATGTGGCCTTGTGTGAGGCCTCGCCGTTCGAGGCGGTGCAGACCAATATCCAGGGGGTGCAGAATGTGGTTATGGCGGCCACCGGCAATCAGGTCCGGACCGTGGTTTTTACCAGTTCCGACAAGGCCGTCAATCCCACCAATGTCATGGGCACCTCCAAGCTGATGGGCGAGCGATTGATCACGGCCGCCAACAGCAACCTCCGGGACGGCCAAAGCGTTTTCGCCTCCACCCGTTTCGGCAACGTGCTGGGATCGCGGGGGTCGGTCATTCCCATTTTCCGGGAGCAGATCCGCAAGGGCGGGCCGGTAACCATTACCGATCCCGACATGACCCGGTTTATCATGAGCATCCGTCAGGCCGTGCAACTGGTCATCGACTCGGCCGCCATTACCAATGGCGGGGAAGTGTTCGTGACCAAAATGCCGGTCATCCGTATCAAGGACCTGGCCGCGGTGATGATCGCCGAGCTGGCCCCGAAATACGGCCATGCTCCCGATGATGTCCGGATCGAGATCATCGGCACCAAGCCCGGCGAAAAATTGTACGAGGAACTCATGACCGCCGAGGAGATCCGGCGCAGCATCGAACTGGAGAGATATTTCGTGGTCAAGCCGGCCTTTGTTTCGCT
>JBKHHL010000201.1:0-3990 GCA_046539175.1 Desulfosudaceae bacterium | reverse complement strand
CGTCGTTCCAGGGGATGCGGATGAAATGGCGGGCGTCCTCCTCGATGATGCCGTGATGTCCGTAGGTCTGGGTCCAGGGCGCCACCCCGTGGTAACCGCCCTTGATGAGAATGATTTTTTTGCGGCCGGTGGCCTTGCGGGCGACCATCACGGCATAGGTGGTGACATCGTTGCCGTTCTTGGCGAAAAAGGCCCAGTCGGCCGCGGCGATGGTTTCCACCAGCTTTTCGGCCAGCTCCACCATGACCGGAGAGGGGGCACTGAGGCAATTGCCCTGGTCATACTGGGCCCGGGCGGCCTGGTCGACCGGCTCGCAATTGTAGCCCAGAACCATCGGCCCGTAAGCGCACATGTAGTCGACGAACTCATTGCCGTCCACGTCCGTGAACCGGGCGCCGCTGGCTTTTTCCGCGTAAAAGGGATAATGTTCCGGGGGAATCAGGGGGGCCGGACTGAAATGACCGTAAATCCCGCAGGGAATGACCTCCACGGCGCGTTCGAACAGGTCTTTTGATTTTTCATAGGTGTAAGTCTTCATGCGTCTCCCTTTTATCTGTCAGGCAGATTGGTACCAGCTTTTTCATCTTCCATCAGGCCGCCAGGTAATGCGGCACCCGGTCCAGAATCAGATCCATGGCGTCGATCAGGGGCAGTTGGCCGCGGATCATGACATCTCCCAGGGCGATGGCCGCGAACGGGTTCAGTTGCTGGTTCAGCAGGGCGCCGGCGGTGTGGATATCTTTAAAGTACATGCAGGCCGAAGGCTGATCGACTTCCCCCTTGTTCATGACGATTCCGGCGCCGCCAAAAGTAAGGCTGACCGCCGGTCCCTCCGGAAGCACTTTCAACACAATTGATCCGGCAGGCATGCCGGAGGTTACCGCCTGCACGGCCGCGTCCCCGTCCGCCAGAACCGGGATAGCCCGGGCGGCGGTGAACAGCGACAGCCGGGTATTGATCTTTTCATACCCGGCGTCGGCCAGATCGCCCTGAGCCGGATCCAGATAATATTCCAGGCGCCGGGTAAGTTCCTGGAACGGACCGGTCAGAAAACCGATCCGGGTGAATCCCTTGAGCGGCACGGGATTGGCCTGGCCGGCAAACATCCGGTTGAGATGACGGCAGGAGGTAAAAAAAAGGGTTACGTCGCTGCCCGGTGGATCGCCTGTCCCGACCTGGCAATTTCCCTGCTGGAACCGGACAAACGCCCGGGGCCCCTGACGAACCACGAACCTGATGCAGATGTCCCGGCTGCCGGAAATCTCGGCCGCCCGGGCATCGAGACCGACGAGCTCCTCCAGGTTGGGCAAGACCGCGTGCAAATTGAGACGGGCCAGTATGGCTTCAAAATCCACGATTCCCTCCTTATGGCAAAAACCGAGTTACAACATTGTCTCGATGGGCGTGCAGGCCATGCCAAAAGCGGTGGCCGGGCCGCGACAGGTGATTTTGCCGTTAATAATGTTGGCACCCATTCGTATTTCCCGATTTTCCTTCATGGCCATGGCCCAGCCCTTATCGGCTATTTCCATGGCATAGGGCAGGATAGCGTTGGTCAGGGCGTGGGTTGACGTTCTGGCAACGGCACCCGGCATGTTGGTCACGCAATAGTGAACCACGCCATCAACCTGGTAAACCGGATCATCATGCGTGGTCGGTCGGGAAGTTTCAAAGCACCCTCCCTGGTCGATGGCTACATCCACCAGCACGGCCCCCTTGTTCATGGTGGCCAGCATATCCCTGGTCACCAGGTGAGGCGCCCGGGCTCCCGGCAGCAATACCGCCCCGATGACCACATCAGCCGCCTGGACCCTCTCCCTGATGGTGGCCGGATTGGACATGAGCAGAAAACAGTTCGGCGGCATGACATCGTCCAGGTAGCGCAGCCGTTCCAGGTCGGTATCCAGCACCGTCACCCTGGCACCCAGCCCGCAGGCCATTTTGGCGGCGTTAACACCGACCACGCCACCACCTATGATCAGCACATTGCCGGGATCGACCCCGGGGACTCCGCCCAGCAGTATGCCCCGGCCACCGCTGGTCATCTCCAGGTATTTGGCGGCCTCCTGCACCGCCATGCGCCCGGCCACCTCGCTCATCGGCGTCAGCAGAGGCAGGGAACCATCCGCCTTCTGAATGGTCTCATAGGCGATACAAACCGCGCCACTGTCCACCAGGGCTTTGGTCAGCTGGTCGCTGGCCGCCAGATGAAGATAGGTAAACAGAATCTGGCCCGGCCGCAGCAAGCTGTATTCGCTTTCCTGGGGTTCCTTGACATGAATAATCAACTCGGCTTCGCCAAAGACCTGATCGGGTTCGGGTAATATCTCCGCGCCGGCCGATAGGTATTGCTGATCATCAAAACCACTGGCCCGACCGGCCCCTTTTTCCACCACTATCCGGTGCCCTTTCCGGCTGAACATTTCCACCCCGGCCGGAGTCATGGCCACCCGATTTTCCTTCGGCTTGATTTCTCTGATGATCCCAATAATCATATCACTCTCGCATTTTATTATTTGTCAGGCGGTTGATCCGCGGGGAACCGGTCGGTGTGGGCCACCATCAGATCGATGATCTGCCTGGTCAAGACAATGGCCTTATCCAGGGGAACCGCTTTCGGGTCAATGTACCATTGCAGCTCCAGCCCCTCGTGGAGAGCGATCAGCATGGAGGCGTGAATTTCCTTATGCGCCGCGGAAAGATGATTCATAGTTTCAATTTCTTCCATATAGGCCATGATAGTTTGGCGAAAACGGGCAAAGGTTTCCGCCAGAGTGGCGCGCACCCGGGGATTTCGCCTGGCCTCCACGCAGCACTCCAGAAAAAATCCGGAATATTCATCATTAATCATGCCGGGACTGTACATGAATTCCAGGGCCTTGAAAAAACGGGTTTCCGGATCATCATAACGTTTTATTTCGGCAATGAAATCGTTGAAGATGTTATCGGCAAAAGCTTCCACCATTCGCTCGATCATTTCATCCCGATCTTTAAAATAATGGTGAATCATGCTGGACTGGAGGCCGGCCTTCCGGGCGATCTTGCGAACGGAGGCTTTAGCCATGCCGTCGGCGTTAACACAATGATAAAAGGCGTCAATGATTTCCTTACGCCGCTGTTCAGCCAGACTTTTTCTTCCCATAATAAACCCTGAATATTTATTGTTCGGTCATTCGTTCAATATATTATCAGATCATTTTTCTCTGTCAAGTTTTTTTTGTGCGACCACTTTCGAATTGTCTCCGCGCGCCGGGGAGACTGTAAAAACGGTATTAGTAGAACCCGGGGCCACCATTATCGCCACCGGCGGCCAGGAGGACAAGCCCGACCTGTACCATTACGGCCGCCATCCGAATGTGCTCACCCACCTGAACATGGACCGGGCCCTGGACGAAAAGGGCAACCGTGTCTCCGGCGCCCGGTCAATTGTGTTTATTCCGTGCCTCGGTTCCCGGGACGAGAGCCATCCTTACTGCAGCAAAATCTGCTACACCCACAGCCTGAAAAGCGCCTGGAAGTCAAGCAACCCGAAAAAGAAATTCTCTTCGCCCTGGAAAAGAGCGCCGATTTCCGGGCAATGGAGATGGAGAGGGTAGCCGGGGGACACCTGATGGCCATCGAATGGGAGCACAAGGTGCCGGAAAACGACGAACGGGCCGGCGTCCTGCCCCGGCCCCACCCGAAAGGAACACTGTGAATGTTTCGTGAAAAAATGCTGACCAAATCGGTACCGGCCGTAAAAATTTTATCCTTGCCACAAATTCATATTGACATCCCTTTTTTACCTGGTATTATCGTAGTATATTAGTCGGAATATATCAGATTGCTTCAGTATGATATATTCCCAGGGATTGCCTTCCACATCGTCGATCCTCAGGTTATCCCTCACGGTTTCCCATCCTCCCGAAAAAAAGGATGTCAGCGTGCAATACAAAAACATTTTATTCTGCACCGACTATTCCGATGACGCCGAATCCGCATTTACCCACG
>JBKHHL010000200.1:0-4004 GCA_046539175.1 Desulfosudaceae bacterium | reverse complement strand
GTAAAAATTTGAATCGTTTCATTCTGGTGGTAAATGTCAAAAGGAGGAAGATACATGGCCAAGATTATCGAAGCCGGACTTTCGGCCCAGGGAAAAAAATTCGCCCTGGTGGCCGGCCGGTTTAACGATTTCATCACCGAGCGCCTGGTAGCCGGCGCCATGGACGCCCTGGTTCGCAACGGGGCCGCCGCCGACGACATCAGTGTTGTCAAGGTGCCCGGCGCCTTTGAGATTCCGCTGGTGGCCAAGAAGCTGGCGGCCAACGGCGGCTATGATGCCATTATCTGCCTGGGGGCGGTCATCCGGGGTTCCACGCCGCATTTTGATTATATCAGCGCCGAGGTGACCAAGGGAGTCGCCCAGGTCAGCCTGGAGTTCACCACGCCCGTTATCTTCGGTTTCATCACCATCGATACCATTGAACAGGCCATTGAACGGGCCGGGACCAAGGCCGGTAACAAGGGTTGGGACGCCGCGATGGCAGCCATCGAAATGGCCAATCTGATTGAAATAATTAAATAGCGTCCATTCAGACCCCGGATCTTTTCTGCGACTTCAAAGTAAGGCGAAAAATTTAACCGCGGGAAGACATGGTCTGTTGCGAGGATTAATCTTTAAGCCTGCGGCGGAAATCGGACCAGGCAGCAATTTGTGGATGGACACTAAATAACCGGGCGTGAAATAATATGGCGGGCAGGCGGAGGTCGAGGATTCTGGCGTTACAGTTTCTTTTTGTTGCAGATTTAAATTCCTGGGAGTCGTTTGACGCGGAGCTGGACATGTTTTCCGGTCGATATCGCCTGTCGCCGGAGGAATACCCCCATTTTTTTACCCTGGTGCGGGGAGTTTACGCCAAATTATACGAACTTAACAATCTAATTCTGGAACATTCCCAGAACTGGAAAATGACCCGCATGTCCGGGATTGATCGGAATCTGATGCGCATTGCCGTCTATGAAATGATTTCCTGCGATGATGTCCCGGCCACGGTGGCCATCAACGAAGCCATTGAAATCGCCAAACGTTTCAGCACGGAAGATGCCGGGGCTTTTATCAACGGGGTGCTGGACGGTATCGCCAAGAAGCTTCAGCTGGAATAAACATGATGTTCTCGTAAAAAGTCCAAATTGGGATGGCAAAGTAAAAAGTTCAAGATCAAGGCGCAGAGTTTTTCGGGTAATGCAGAGTATTTAGCAGTACGTGACATCGCGGGAAAAACGCTGCCACGAAGCCGGCCGCCTTGCGGCAATTGGACCTTTTTACGAAGCCGTCAAACATAAAAAATATTTAATTTATCGAGACACAAGGAGATGCTTATGCAAGCCAGGAAAATTATGTTGACCGAAGATGAAATGCCGCGGCAGTGGTATAATATTCTTGCGGATATTAAATTAAACCCCCCTCTGGGACCGGACGGCAAGCCCATTGGTCCTGATGACCTGGCGCCGGTATTTCCCATGAACCTGATCGAGCAGGAAGTCAGCACGGAACGGTGGATTGATATTCCCGAGGAAATCCTGGGTGTTTTAAAAATATGGCGGCCGGCGCCGCTGGTCCGCGCCCTGGGCCTGGAAAAAGCCTTGGGCACGCCGGCTAAAATTTATTACAAGAACGAATCCGTAAGCCCGCCCGGCAGCCACAAACCCAACACCGCCGTGGCGCAAGCCTATTATAACAAGGAATTCGGGATCAAACACATGACCACGGAAACCGGGGCGGGACAATGGGGCAGCGCCCTGGCTTTTGCCTGCGCCCAGTTCAAGCTGGATTGCAAAATATACATGGTCCGCATCAGTTTTGACCAGAAACCATACCGCAAATCAATGATGGGTGTCTGGGGCGGCCAGTGTATCCCCAGTCCCAGCAATACCACCCAGGCGGGTCGGGAGGTTCTGGCTCGTGATCCGGATACCCCGGGCAGCCTAGGGATTGCCATCAGTGAAGCCATTGAAGCCGCCGTCGGTGACGAGTCCGGCCAGACCCGTTATTCTCTCGGCAGTGTTCTTAATCATGTCATGATGCATCAGACCATTATCGGCCTGGAAGCCAAAAAGCAGCTGGAAAAGGTCGGTGATTATCCGGACGTTATCATCGGCTGCGCCGGCGGCGGCAGCAATTTCGCGGGACTGGCCTATCCCTTTATTCTGGACAAGATCAACGGCAAGGAGATTGACATTTATCCCGTGGAACCCCTGGGTTGCCCCACCATGACCAGGGCGCCCTTTGTTTATGATCACGGCGATACGGCTCGCTATACGCCGCTTCTGCCCATGCATAGCCTGGGACACGCCTTTGTGCCGCCTCCCTTTCATGCCGGCGGACTGCGCTACCATGGCATGGCGCCCACCGTCAGCCAGCTCATCTGTCAGAAGCTGGTGGAACCAAAATCAATACCACAGCTGAAGTCTTATCAAGCCGGGGTGATGCTGTCCAGGACCGAAGGCATTATTCCGGCCCCGGAAACCAATCACGCCCTGGCCGCGGTAATTGATGAGGCCAACAAGGCGAAAGAAGAGGGCAAGGAAAAGGTCATTCTGTTTAACTGGAGCGGACACGGACTGATCGATCTGGCCGGTTATGAGAAGTATTTTGCCGGTGAACTGGCCGATATTTCCATGTCCGACGAAGAAATAGAAGCTGCTGAAAAGGTCTTTGCCGATTATCCCAAGCCGGACGCCAATTTGTCCTGATGGGTCGTTGCCGGGAATTTCGCTGGTCCGGATCTTTCACCTTTCGGTGAGGCCGGGTCGAGACCGACAGCTGCGCCCAAATCGACTCGTGAAATATCCGGGTTAAATTCCGAGAAAAACGCTGCCACGAAGCCGGCCGCCTTGCGGCAATCGGGCCTTTTTACGAAGCCATCCATATTGAGAAAAGAGGAAAAAATGCCGCCAGACCCGGAAAGACGCTGCCCCAGACTGGGCCACCAGGTGCCGTTCAGCTATTGCCTCGGCTGCGGTGAGGGTGGTGAGCCCTGCTGGAAGGTGGCGGATTGTTGGTGGGAATCTTTTGATATCGTTTCCTTTCTTAAGGATAATTATCCGGAGCCGGTGGTGACCAGGCTGCTCACGGCCCGGGCGCCATCCAAGGTTTCCAGCCTGGTGACGCTGATTGAACAGGCCAGACAGAGAATCAAAAAATGAGAGGTTCAGGTCAAAGATTTTGCTGGCCGGTTGCGTACCGGGGAATTTTAACCAGGCCTTCATTAATAAGGGGGTTGTTGTGATTATTGAAAAACTGGAAGTGGGCATGATCATGGCCAATTGTTATATCGTTGGTTGTGAAGAGACGCGGCAGGCCGCCGTGATTGATCCGGGAGATGAGGCCGATCGGATATTTTACACGCTTTCGGAGCATAAATTGACGGTAAAATATCTTATAAATACCCATGGCCATTTTGATCACGTCAGTGCCAATAAACCGCTTAAAAAGGCCACTGACGCTGAGCTGTTGATTCACGCCGCCGATGCTTCCATGCTGACCGGGTTGTCTGAAATGGCTTCGGCTTTCGGCATGTCGGCGGAAAATTCCCCGCCACCGGACCGGACTCTGGCTGAGGGCGATGTGATTACCTTTGGTACGGTCAATCTGAAGGTTATCCACACGCCGGGCCATTCCCCGGGAGGAATTACTCTCCATACCGACGGCAAGGCCTTTGTCGGCGATACTCTTTTTGCCGGTTCCATTGGACGGACCGACTTTCCCGGGGGTGATTTTGATACCCTTATTTCATCCATTCAAAAGAAACTGTTTCCCCTGGGAGACGATGTGGTCGTTTTTTGTGGTCACGGCCCGGAAACCACCATCGGCCGGGAGCGGCGATCCAATCCTTTCGTAATGATGCCTTGATCTGGACCTTCAGCCCGGATATTTCAATGCTGCCGGGGACCCGGCAGCAGTCAAGCTGATTTTTCGCGAGCGGGGCGGCTGGTGGCGGATATGACCATCAGGTCGGACAACCCTGCTTGACATAAACCGGTCCGGTCGGTTATAATAAAAAAATA
>JBKHHL010000199.1:0-4009 GCA_046539175.1 Desulfosudaceae bacterium | reverse complement strand
GGGTTTCTTCCATCAATACCATCGCCAATATCTGTGACGCCACCGGCGCGGATGTGTCCGAAGTTTCCCGGGCGGTCGGGCTGGACAACAGGATCGGCGGGCGGTTTCTCCAGGCCGGTATCGGTTTCGGCGGCTCCTGTTTTAAAAAGGACATCCTCAGCCTGGTCTACCTGTGCCGGGAACTTGGCGCGCACGATGAAGCCGACTACTGGGAAAGCGTGGTGCGGATCAACGAACGTCAGAAAGAACGTTTCGTGCGGCGGATGGTAACCGCCATGTTCGGCACCCTGGCAAATAAGAAAATCGCCCTGTTCGGATTCGCCTTCAAACCGGATACCGGCGATACCAGGGACGCCCCGGCCATAACCGTGGTCAAGCGGCTGCAGGAAGAGGGCGCCCGGCTGGTGATATCCGATCCCAAGGCCCTGGGAAACGCCGGGAAGATATTCGGAGACGGTGACGGCCGCCTTACCTATGAAGAAGACCCCTATCGAGCGGCCGCCGGCAGCCACGCCATTGCCGTGCTGACGGAATGGGAGGTGTATAAATCCCTGGATTATGCCGCGGTCTATGAATCCATGGAAAAACCGGCCTTTTTTTTCGACGGCCGGAATGTGGCGGACCCCGGAAAATTGTTCGCCATCGGTTTTAACGTTTATCCCACGGGAGGTCCCGTCCGGGAACATTTTTGATACGGGTAAGGACACGCGATCATGACGGTATATGACAAGAAACGAATTCTGGTGACCGGCGGGGCGGGGTTTATCGGCTCGCATTTGTGCCAGCGGCTGCTGGATGAAGGTAACGAGGTGTTGTGCCTGGACAATTTTTTCACCGGCCGGAAACGAAACATCGCCCACCTGCTGGACAATCCGGATTTTGAGCTCATCCGGCATGACCTGGTCAATGCCATTTTTGTCGAGGCAGACGAGATTTACAACCTGGCCTGCCCGGCCTCGCCGGTTCATTACCAGCACAATCCGGTCAAGACCATTAAAACCAACGTCATGGGCGCCATTCACATGCTGGGGCTGGCCAAGCGGGTCAAGGCGAAAATTCTCCAGGCCTCCACCTCCGAGGTCTACGGTGATCCCGAGGTCCACCCCCAGCCGGAAAGCTACCGGGGATATGTCAATCCCGTGGGACGGCGGGCCTGCTATGACGAGGGCAAGCGTTGCGCCGAGACCCTGTTTTTTGATTATCACCGGCAAAACGGCGTCAATATCCGGGTGGTAAGGATTTTCAATACCTATGGCGCGCGGATGCATCCTGATGACGGCCGGGTGGTCAGCAATTTCATCATGGCGGCCCTGGCCGGTAAAGACATCACCGTCTACGGAGACGGTTCCCATACCCGCTCTTTTTGTTACGTGGATGATCTGGTGGACGGGCTGGTGCGCATGATGAACGCCGCCGATGACATGACCGGTCCGGTCAACCTGGGCAACCCCCGGGAGACGACGGTCCTGGAACTGGCCGAGCTGATTATCTCCCTGACCGGCTCATCGTCCCGGATTGTCAATTTGCCCCTGCCCGAGGATGACCCCCGCCGGCGGCGGCCGGATATTACCCTGGCCGGCGAAAAACTGGGCTGGGAACCTTCCGTTCCTCTGGAAGCGGGTTTGCAACAGACCATTGCCTATTTTAAAAAAATCCTGGCCGGGAAGAACTGACCTTCGGCTGGTGACTACTCAGGAGAGCCAAGCAGAACAATGAGAAAAAAAGCACTGCTTACCGGCATTACCGGCCAGGACGGAGCCTACCTGGCCGAGTTTTTACTGAAAAAAGGCTACGAGGTGCATGGCATCAAGCGGCGGGCCTCCTTGTTCAACACCGCCCGGGTGGATCACCTCTACCATGACCCCCATGAACGGGACGTCCGGTTTTTCATGCACTACGGGGATCTGACTGACGCCGCCAACCTGGTGCGGATCGTGCAGACGGTGCAGCCGGACGAAATTTATAACCTGGGCGCCCAGAGTCATGTCAAGGTATCTTTCGAATCTCCGGCCTACACGGCTGAAGTGGATGCCCTGGGTACCCTGCGCCTGCTGGATGCGGTCCGCCTGCTGGGAGCGGAAAAAGAGGTCCGCTTTTACCAGGCCTCCACCTCGGAGCTGTTCGGCCGGGTTCAGGATGAGCCCCAGACGGAGAAGACGCCCTTTTATCCCCGCTCGCCCTATGGCTGTGCCAAATTGTATGCCTACTGGATTACGGTCAATTACCGGGAGGCCTATGGCATGTTCGCCTGCAATGGGATCCAGTTTAACCATGAATCTCCCATACGGGGAGAAACTTTCGTGACCCGCAAGATCACCCGGGCGGCTGCCCGGATCGCCTGCGGCATGCAGGATCACCTCTATCTGGGCAACCTGGATGCCCGCCGGGATTGGGGACACGCGGCCGACTTTGTCCGGGCCCAGTGGCTGATATTGCAGCAGGAGCGGCCGGATGATTACGTGGTGGCCACCGGCCGGCAGTACACGGTGCGGGATTTCTGCCAGCAGGCCTTTGCCAATGCCGGTATCCATCTGGCCTGGCAGAAGAGCGGCGTGGATGAAACCGGGGTCGTTGACCGGGTGGAACCGGATGCGCCGGTGGTGGCGAAATACCGGAAACAGGCTGATCCTGGCCGGTTGACGCCGGGGACAACGCTCATTTCCGTGGATCCGGCCTATTTCCGGCCGGCCGAAGTGTTTTCGCTGATCGGGGACGCTGCCAAGGCCAAAGCCGAACTGGGCTGGGAACCGGAGATTTCCTTTGATGAACTGGTTACCGAAATGGTGGATTGTGATTTCCGGGAAGCCAGTCGGGAGGGGGTCTGCGCGGCCAACGGGTTCCCCCTGCCGGGCAGTTTTGAAGAGCACATGTAGCTGATACGCGCAGTCCATGAGTGGAGTTATGGAAAAAGATGCCGTTATCTATGTGGCCGGGCATACCGGGCTGGCCGGGTCGGCGATTGTGCGTAAATTACGTGCGGACGGCCATAGTAATATTGTAACCAGGTCGCACAAAGAGCTTGATCTTATCCGGCAGAAGGATACGGAACGATTTTTGAATGAAGTACGTCCCGATTATGTCTTCATGGCGGCCGCCAAAGTTGGCAGCATCATGGCCAATGATACCTATCCGGCGGACTTTATTTACCGGAACCTGGCCATCCAGACCAACATGATCGAGGCGGCCCGGCAGACCGGCGTTCGACGGCTGCTCTTTCTGGGCTCTTCCTGTATTTATCCCCGGGAATGTCCCCAGCCCATGAAAGAAGATAATCTCTTGACCGGCCCCCTGGAAAAGACCAACGAGGCCTATGCCGTGGCCAAGATAGCAGGTATTAAGATGTGCCAGGCGTATAATAAGCAGTATCAGACCCGATTTGTCAGTGTTATGCCCACCAACCTGTATGGTCCCTGTGATAATTTTGATCCTGAATTCAGTCATGTCCCGGCTGCTTTGCTTCGTAAATTTCATGAAGCCAAGGTCAGTCGCGGCAGCGAAGTGGTCGTCTGGGGCACGGGCCGGCCGCGGCGGGAATTTCTCCATGCCGATGATCTGGCCGATGCCTGCTGTTTTATCATGAACCTGGATCAAGAGCGGTTTGATTCTTTGTTCTTTGATCATGAAACTCCCCTGGTCAATATCGGGGTGGGCCGGGATATCTCCATTGCCGAGCTGGCCGAACTGGTCAAAGAGATTGTCGGTTATCAGGGCGATATCGTCTATGATACTGCCAAGCCGGACGGCACCTTTCAGAAACTCCAGGATGTGTCCCGGCTGAGCGCCCTGGGCTGGCAGGCGACAATTCCACTACAAGACGGCCTGCGCCAGGCCTACCAGTGGTGCCTGGACAATCAGGTCTTCTAAGCCGGATATTTCACCCTTCGGGCCCAAATCGACTCGTGAAATATCCGGATTAATCTGCCGTGTCCGCAGGATTTCCGCAGGATTTCCCCTTGACAGCCCTGAAAAGTGGAAGTAAAGTTGTTTTGTTCAAAAATTGAACGCTGCT
>JBKHHL010000198.1:0-4040 GCA_046539175.1 Desulfosudaceae bacterium | reverse complement strand
CATTAAGCGGAAAATAAAAAAATGACCACCGCGGGCAAGTCCAACCTTTCCAAAAAAGAAGTTACCCGGCGTAAAATCGTGGCCGCCGCCCGCCGGGTTTTTACGCGGCACCCCTATCACAAAGCCAGTCTTCGCGCCATCGCCGCCGAAGGCAGGTTTCATTTTTCCCTGATTAATCACTATTTCAGCAAGGCTGAATTGTTCGGAGCCGTGGCGGCCGAGGTGAGCCAGGAATTGTTGCAGGCCTATCAGGCCTGGATGACCGACCTGGCAAGCATGGACCCGGAGAGCGGACTGGGGCTGTTTCTGGACCGGGCCCTGGCTTATTTATTTGAAAAACCGGATGTATTAATGCTTCTGATGAAAAACGCGGGGGAAGCCGGGACTGAGGAGAGCGCCCCGGCCTTTGAATCTTTTTCCGGATATGTTTTTAACGCCGGGACCACCCTGACCGGGAGCCTTCCCAGCAGGGTCAGGGAGGACCACGTCATCATATGGTTTTACGGCCTGCTCAACATGCTGATCAATTATGTCGGTGCCGCCGACTACCATGGCCAGATTCTGAACCTGCCCCCGGACAGCCGGCAATATCGGCAATGGGTCAAAAAAAGCCTGATGTATCTGTTTTTGCCCGGTTTAAAAGAGATGATCAGCCAGGCCGGCGCGGAAGTTCAGCCGGGAGAATCCGAAGACTGACAGGCCGCTCAGGCGTCGGGGGCGGAGACGTTGCGGCCCAGGATAGTAGTCATGATTTCCTGGCAAATATTTTCAGCTTCCCGGTGAAGATCCTGCCGGGCGGCTTCCAGGTGGGCCTTGACTTCTTTTTGGGCCTCTTCCTTGATGGCCTGGCTCTCTTCCCGGGATTGGTTTAAAATTTCATTGGCCTGGTTGCTGCCCGCCGCTTCCAGCTCTTTTTTCAACCGCCGGGCCTCTTGCTGGGCCGCGGTTTCGTGATCTTTCAGCTGCCGGGCCAGGTCTTCGGCTTTTTGTCGGGCTGTTTTGATCTCATCACTCAAGCCGGTTAAATGGTCTTCTCTTTCTTTGATGGTGTTCAGAAGCGGTCGAAACATCAACCTGTTTAATATGAACACCAACAGAAGAAAGGAAACCAGTATTACCACCATGGTCTCATTGATGGTAATCATCCCGTTGGTGTAGATAATTTCCATGTTACATCTTCCTAATGAACCACCCACCCGGCCTTCACGGAATATCCCCGGTGATCCTTCAGTCGAATCCACGGGCAAAACTCCGGTGAACACCGGGTGGAGTCCGTTTTTATTGAAGAAATGGCGGCGCCGGTTAAACCACGAACAACAGCAGTAGAGCCACCACCAGGGCGTAGATACCGGTTGATTCGGAAACCGCCTGGCCCACCAGCATGGTCCGGGTCAGCAGACCCGCCTCGGAAGGATTCCTGCCAATGGCTTCGCAGGCCTTGGAGGCCGCCAGACCTTCACCGATGCCCGGGCCGATAGCGCCCAGCCCCATTGCCAGCCCCGCCCCTAGCAGGGCACTTGCTTCTACCAGATTACCTTCAATTGCCATGATGTTTCTCCTTGTTTTGTCCTGTATGATCGCTTTTGAGCGTGATTATGAATTCCTGCCGCGAATATATATTATTGTATTGTATATTTTCCGGTTAATTCACCTGAACGGAAATATAGACGATGGTCAGCATGGTAAACACGAAAGCCTGGATGGTGCCGATAAACAGCCCGAAAAAGAAAAACAGAAACGGCGGCAGAATCAGGCTGTAAATCAAATGAGAGACCACCAGGATGATGATGGAGCCGCCCATGATATTACCGAACAGACGAAATGAAATAGAAATAACTTTGGCCAGTTCACCGATAATATTCAAAGGCAGCATGATAAAAAAAGGCTGGGTGTATTCCTTGATATAACCTTTTATCCCTTTGGCCCGGAGGCCGCAGTAGTGGGCAATCACAAACCCCATCAGGCCGAGGCTTAAAGGCACGTTCAGGTCCTTGGTCGGTTCTTCCAGAAAAGGAACAATGCCGATGGAGTCGCAGACTACCAGAAACAAGAACAGGGCGCAGATCATGGGGGCGTATTTTCTGCCCAGTTCTTCATTGAGGGCGTCCCGGGTGAGATCATACAGACCGGAAACCAGGGTTTCGCCGAGGACCTGCTTTTTCCCCGGGATTATGTTGAGCCGGCGGGTGGTAAACAGCGCGAAGACGATCAATAACACCATCACCAGCCAAGTATACAGGATTACTTCCACGTTGAAATGCATTTCATAGCCGAATAAAGGCACGACCAGTTGATGAATTTTACCAAGTTCTTCCATTCTATCTGTCTCCTGAATATCTGCTTTTCATAAGTCGGGATAATACCGGATAAGTGGAATAGTTCGTTAAAATAACCGCCTGCACCATGAAAATCCCGGCAACCGTGGTGGCCAGATGGTAAGTGTCGGATTTTATGGCCGTGATCATGGGCACGGCCAGGATAAGAAAACGAAACAGTTTGGAGCCCAGAGCGGTTAAAAACGTTTTCCGTTTCTCTTTTCCGATTCTGGCCGGCAATGAACGGGCCAGCAGGTTGAAATTTATAATACTGAACAAGGTGCCGAAGATAAGACCTTTACCCTGAGGGACAAAACCGGCCAGCATAAGTCCGGAGCCAGCCCCGAGGGCCACCAGCAGGGCGGTGGTACAGAATTTTTTCCGCATCTGCCGCAGGGGCAGCAATTGCTCACTGATGGTGGTTGTCATCTTTGTCCTCCATGGTATCCAAAACCTGGCGGTAGACTACGTTGCCCCCGCCGATGACACCCAGTATGGTAAAAATAATAATGAATATGCCTTTGGTCCCCAGCCAGTTGTCAAGGGTGTAACCGATAAAAAAACAAAAGATAATGCTACCGGCCATGGTCAGCCCGATCTGCATGACGATATGCAGATTTTCGGTCCAGTAACGATTTTCTTTATATTTAAATTTCATTACAGCGGCCATCCTGGTTAATTTAACCGTTTCTTTAAATGACAAAGATGAGTATCAGGGCCACCACCAGCGAGTAAATCCCGGTTGATTCCGCCACTGCCTGGCCGACCAGCATGGTCCGGGTCAATTCCGCGGTGGACTTCATGTTTTTGGCTATCCATTCCACAGCCGCCTGGGCGGTCAGTCCTTCCCCAATGCCGGGACCAATGGCGCCGATGCCCATGCACAAGCCGGCGCCCAGCGGGGCCATGGCCGCGCTCAGCGAGTCGCTGGCCGGCAGGGTTTTGAACATCAGAATAAAACTGACCAGTAAACCGTAGATGGCGGTGGTCTGGGTAACCGCCTGGCCCAGCAGCATGACATTGGTCACCACGGGAGCTGATTCCGGTTGCCGGGCGATGCCTTCGCAGCTGGCCTGGGCCACCAGTCCGCCGCCCAGGCCCGACCCGACAGCTCCCAGCCCGGCGGCAAATCCCGCGCCCAGAATGGCCGCCCAGGTGGGCAGCAGCGGCCGCAGGGAGAAGTCCGTGAATAACAGGATAAAGGAGACGGCCAGGGCGAAGATGGCCGGGGTCTGACAGACCGCTGAACCGATCAGCATGTTGGTGGTGATTTTTCCACTGAAAGCGGGCTGCCGGTCAATTCCGAGGCAGCTGGCTCCGCCGGGAAGGCCGGAGCCGATTCCGGCCCCGATGGCGCCGAAACCCATGGAAATACCGGCGGCGATAAGAACAAAGGCCGTAATGGCGACCGGTTGCCCGATATTGGTAAACAGCAGCATCATCGCCACCAGCAGCGCGAAGATGGCGGCTGTTTCCGCTATGGCCTGGCCGACCAGCATGTTTTTAAAAATATCGCCGGATCTATCAGGACTGCGGCCGATGGCCTCGCTGGCGCATGCTGCCGTGTATCCTTCTCCTACTGCCGATCCGATCGCCCCCAGTCCGATTGACAAGGAGGCGCCGCCAATAGCCGCTATTCCGATCCAGGATTCTATTTCCATGACTGTGGGGCCTTCATTCCTTTTTCCGCTTTAAATATATTTTCAGCACTCACGTTTAGCCCGG
>JBKHHL010000197.1:0-4076 GCA_046539175.1 Desulfosudaceae bacterium | reverse complement strand
TTGATGCAGTGCATGCAGCGGGTGCATTCCCGGTCGTCGATTTCCAGCTTGCCGCCTTCATATTTCATGCATTCGGTCGGGCAGCGGTTGATCACTTCTTCCATGATGTCAAAGGAACCCCAGTCGCGACCGGAATGGGCGCCGCCGTTGGGCGGAAATTCACCGTCGACATAGCCTTTTACCGCGGCCTGGTCGATCTGGATCTCATCGCGCCAGGTCCCCACGAAAGAGAGGTCGGCCCGGGCGATGGAGGCCACGCAGCCGTTGGGGCAGCCGTCGAATTTGAATTTGAACTTGTAGGGGAAGGCCGGACGATGAAGTTCGTCCTGGTATTCCTGGGTCAGATGAGTACACAGAGACTGAGTGTCGTAACAGGCAAATTCACAGCGGGCTTCGCCGATGCAGTCCGAGGGAGTTCTCAGGTTGGAACCGGAACCGCCCAGGTCCTGATTAAGGTTATGGGTCAATTCGTAGAAAACTTCTTCCAGCTGGGGGGTAGTGGTTCCCAGGAAGATAATGTCGCCGGTGGAACCGTGCATGTTGGTGATGCCGCTACCCCGGAACTCCCACAGGTCACAAAGATCTTTGAGATACTTGGTGGTGTAGAAATGGCCGGAGGGCTGGTTTACGCGCATGGTGTGAAAGTGGGCCACGCCCGGGAACTGTTCCGGCTGGTCGCAGTAGCGTCCGATAACGCCGCCGCCGTAACCGAAGACGCCGACGATGCCGCCGTGTTTCCAGTGCGTTTCCTTGTCTTTGAAAGACAGTTCCATTACGCCCAGCAGGTCCTCCACGCAGTTTTCGGGGATCTGAAACTCGACATTTTTTTCATTCTTCGCTCTTGCCTCTGCCTCCTGCTTGAGGTCGGCCACAAAGCTAGGCCAGGGACCTGATTCAAGCTGGTCCAGCAAAGGAGTCTCTTTTTTCGACATTGTTTACCTCCATCCGTTAATAAATTATTTGCCGCTTGCGGCACTCACAAAACTCAAGCCTTGACTACGTTGTAATTTTCTACGGAATACAAACTTATCTCAGGCCGTCAATTTCCTTTTTGATTTCCGGCGGGATATCGTAACCCAATTCGGCGGCCTTATCGCAATGGCTGATGGCCAGTTCAGTATCACCCTTTTCCAGCCCGGCCAGGGCCAGGTTGTAATGGGCCACGGCAAAAGCCGGCTCGATTTCAAGGGCTTTTTGATTGGTGGCGATGCTTTTGTCAATCAGCCCTTTCATGAGGTAGGCATTGCCCAGGTTGGTGTACGCCTGAAGAAACTTCGGATTGCAGGCCACGGCCTTTTCCAGGGCGGTTATGGCCTCGTCCAGGTTGCCTTTCTGAAGATGCACAAAACCGATATTACCATACCCTTCGGCAAAATTTTCACGGGCCTGGATGGCCTGTTCATTGTATCGCAGGCATCCTTCCAGGTCATCCCGATTGAGGCATATTCCACCCAGCAGGACATAACCTTCGGCCAGAGTGGGGCTGCAGGTAACGGCTGACTTAAGTTCTTTTTCGGCCTCGTCAAAATAGTTCTGAGACAGCAGGGCCACGGCGTAATTATAGCGGGTAATACCGCAGGTGGGGCTGGATTTGGCTGCTTGCGCATGCTGAGCCAGGTACTGTTCCACGGTAAGTTGTTCTGTCATATTGTCTATCCGGAATTTAGTGGTGATGCCTTTTTATTCTGTTAACCGATAAAATTGCTATTATAGACTTAATAACGGGGGTGGTGTCAAGAAAAATTTAACACCTTCCTTCGCAATCATGATCACCGTCGTTTTATTGACGGTTGTCATGGACCGGTATTTGTGGTAATAATTTTTCCGCAGGTAATAATCTGAAGAAGTTTGAAAGGTTCAATTCAGTTAATATTCAGGTCAGTTGATATTCAGGAGGGAGCTGTCATGATATCAGGATGTTATCCGGCTTTGATTACGCCTTTCCAGGATGGCGCGGTTGATTATGAGGGCCTGTCGCGGCTGGTTGATTTTCAGATCGCCAACGGGGTCTCCGGAATTGTGGCGGTGGGAACCACCGGCGAAAGTCCGACCCTGGACTGGAATGAGCACAACCGCGTCATTGAGATGATTGCCTCCAAAACCAGGGGCAACCTGCAATGCATCGCCGGTACCGGCAGTAACAACACCGCGGAAACTCTGGCGGCCACGGAACAGGCGGTGCGGGCCGGGGCGGAAGCCGTACTGCTGGTTGACCCCTATTATAATGGGCCCAGTTCCCTGGAAATTCGCCGGGAATATATTGAGCCTGTAGCCGCCCGTTTCCCGGAGACCGGCGTTATCCCATACGTTGTGCCGGGCCGGACCGGGGCGCAATTGTTGCCGGAGGATCTGGCCTTGGCATACGGTCGGTTCCAGAACGTGAACACTGTCAAAGAGGCTACCGCCGATCCGGATAACATGCGGCGGGTACGGCAATGCTGCGGTCCGGATTTCACCATTCTTTCCGGAGACGATAATCTGACCTATCAGTTGATGGCTGATCCTGACATCAGGGCCGGCGGGGTTATTTCAGTTTACGCCAATATCTTTCCCAAAGCGGTATCAGAGATGACCAGGGCCGCCCGGCAGGGTGAGCTGGACCGGGCCCGAGGTCTGGCGGACCAGCTGGCGCCTCTCCTGGAGCTGGTAACGGTGAGCACTGCCGAAACCACACCTTATGGCGAGGTGGTCTGCCGGGCCAGAAATCCCCTGCCGGTAAAAACGCTGATGGCGGTGCTGGGGATGCCGGCCGGTGATTGCCGGCAACCGCTTGGCCGGATGACGGCCAGGGGACTGGACAAGCTTCTGTCCGCGGCCAAAAAAGTGTTTGAGGCGGCGCCGGAATTGTTCGAGCCGGCCGCTTCTTGTTTTGGTATTGACGTGGCGGACCGCTTGAATGATCCGGCTGTCAGGAACCAGCTGGCGTACCAGAGCTACTGATACGCCTGTCCGGTTGTGATAATCCGTGACGACCGGGGCCGGGTTGATTTTTCGGTCCGGTCAACCCGGGATTATTCCCGGGGGTGGAATTCTCCTTTTTCAAACAGGATCGCTTTGAGCCACTGAAAGGCGAACTGCAACAGGGCCACCTCGTCGTCTTTGATTTTGGCGGCGATTTTTTCGTCAATGGAATATCGTTCCATAAAAGAGCTTTCAAAGACAAATCTCCGGAATCGGTCAATATCATAGGAGGCCGTGAAAAACATCTTCTTGGCTTCTTCGGTCAGCATGATGTTGCTGGGAAAGGTTCTTTTTCTTACTACCAGGTCCGTCCATTCGGCGTTGATGGAATCGTGAATGTCAACCCCCTGGTCGCGGCGCCACTCTTCCACTGTCCATTGTTTTTCCTCTTCAAATCCGCGGCAGTGGGGCTCGTTGATAAAAAAGAAAAAGCCGTTCATGTCATTGTCCGCCACTTCCTCCTTATGACTCAGCGAGGCCACGCCCAGCGGGTAATAGCGGCAAGTGGTCGGGCGGTCGGCGTAGATCAGGCAGCCGTCATCCCGGACAAAGGGGCATGATTGCCGCTCATCATCCAGCAGTTTCATGGTAACCACCGGCAGGTCGGTTTTGGCCAGCAGCTGCGGTTGGGTGTAGATGGCCAGAAATTCTTCGGAAGACAGCTCCAGCCGGTTTTTAAGCCGGACGATATCATATGGTGTCAGCATGATGTTGATTCCCCGGCAGCACTTGGTAAAACAGGAAACACCCTGGTGGCACCGGAACTGGAAGGTATCATCAAGTCCGTACTTGATGGGAGTAATATTGGCCATGTTCTGGTTGGAATCAGTCGTGTCGGTCATAGTTAATCCTTTTTCGCAGATGTTCCTCAATGTTAATGATTTGTTCCGCCCGAATTTTTCATGCCGGCTTTGTAAAAAGTTTATGCCCGGTCAGTTCGGAGCAGGCCGGAAGTTATTCTGTTTTCCCGGACCGCGACCGGACCTGAGTTCGCAGTAATCGGCTCCGGGGCTCGCGCCTTTTCCGGCTAAAGGTGCGGGTCAAATTAATTTCAGTCTATCTCAATAACTTATCCTGAGAGGCAGGTCAATATCAGTCCGGTAAATAAAAAAAAT
>JBKHHL010000196.1:0-4100 GCA_046539175.1 Desulfosudaceae bacterium | reverse complement strand
TGGATTCCGGCCTTCGCCGGAATGACGAGGTAGGGACTTTTTGCGAAACCATCAAGATTGATGTACTCGTAAAAAGTTTTTTTACCGGCAGTATTAAGTTTTAAGTGATTAAGTGTTAAGTAAAATCAAGAGGTTGCTTTTTTTATTGTCTGGCGATTATATCAATTTGAGGACTTTTACGAAGCCATCAAAAATAAAGGAGGTACAACATGGTTGACAAGGACACCTTGTGTGAACAAATCAAGACTGTTTTCCCCGACATCGGCGAATGCGGCATTGACGTGAGTGTGGATTATGATGATGAAAAAAAGGCCTGGATTGTTGATCTGAAAAAAGACGGCCACCATTTAACCACTCACCTGGAGCCGGAAGACGCCGGAGAATGCATGATGGGAAATAAGTGTGTCGGTCTGGCTTTTCAGATCCAGCAGCTTAGAACCAATATCGAAAGTGCCTGAAAACAGCGGTCCCTGGGATGTGGTCATTTTCGGAGTGAGTACGGCGGGTTTCCCGACCCCCGCGGAAACTGCCCGCCATATCGATAATCATGTGTCAATACTATAATAGCGCCGCAGCCGTTCCGGGGAAACACCCAGGTAAAAAAGAGTGGACAGGCACAGGTTACGCAGGGTGGCCCAGACGACGCCATCGGCCTCCCAGCGGCGGGACGAAGTGCGCACGGGCGGTCCGGCCCAACTGTGTCTCCAGCCAGGCTTCGGACCCGGACCATTATGTTGAGCCATTGCCCTACAAGGGCTCCCGTGAGGAGGCCCGCCAACGACTGAAGCAGGTCATCACGGACCTGCCCCGGGCCGTCATCACGGCCGAATCCCCTGATTATCTCCGGGCCGAATTCACCTCCGCCCTGTTTCGCTTTGTCGATGACCCGGAACTATTCCGTTAAGGTTTCATCCGGATCATGCCGAGCATGGTGCCGCTGCCCAGGCAACGGCCGGCCAGGATTTCCGTGCCGGCGTAGGCGCTGTTGAATATCGGCGAAGTCCCGTACCGATAACTGAAGACCGATTCGCCGGTATCCCAGTCAATAGCCTTGAATGACCATCCGCCCAGCGGACCCTGGCTGACATCATTGATGAGATTGGTGGCGGCACTCATGCAGGGAATGCCGTTGGGATAACTAACGTATTTGTTGACCCAGGCGCTTTCCAGGGTCCGGCTGGCCGGATTCCACTCAAACCGCTCCGCGCCGTAAGGGGCGGCCGGCGTGAATCCGGAAACCAGGATGCTGATGACCTGGTTGCTCAGGGGCATTTTCAGTTGATTGTTGACCACCAGCGCGCCATACCCCCGGACGCACACGGACTGCTCCGAGAGCGTGTCGGTGGCGTCCTCGTCGCCGAAGGTCACCGGCACCTGGGCGGCGACCCGCCGGCTTTTGGTGCCCGGAATCTGCTGCCAGTTCTCCGGGATCTGGTCGCGCCAGAGAAGAACCAGGTGCATGAGGGGCTGGCCGTCGGTAATCACCACGAATTTATCCTCATTCCCCGTTCCCATCAGGGTCGGGGTGGAGCCTGAACCGGCCCCCAGCCGCACTCCGTCCCCCTGGCCGGTCTCATAGCCGGCGCTCCAGCCGCCCCTGGCCGGGTCCGTGGTCAATTCGCGGCCGGTCCACTGCACCCGGTACATCTTTTCGCTGGCGGCGACATAGATACCGCCGTCCTCGTCGCAGGCGATGGAATTGGAAATCTCTTCTTCCGGGGCGAGCTGATAATAATAAGCCCTGTCAAAAGACCGGGAAACCACCCCGACCAGCCCGTGACTGGTGGCAAAGGCCAGCATGCCGTCATAGGTCAGGGTCAGCCCGACGATTTTTTCGGCCGGATCACTGAGTTTTTCCGCGGGAAGCTGGAACACCCGCTTGACCTTGATGGCGGAATCGCGATCCCCGGCCACCGCGTCGCCAAAGGCATAAAGAGTGGTAAACCGGGGCATGTAAAAAACATTATCCCGGTCAACCAGGGTATAGGCGCCGGACAGCATTTCATCGGTGGAAAACATGGAGGTGAGCGTCAGGTCTTCTTTGAGCATCACGGCCAGGTAGTTCAAGTCGGGGTCGGCCTTAAATACCATGGTCGAGGAACTGCCCCAGAGCACGCGCTTGCCATCCGGATACAGGGCTGACTCGGCCAGGGTAATCAATCCCGGCGCGCCCAGATTAAAATCCGAATCCCCGCTCAGGCCCCCTTCTTCGGGGCCGGGATACGGTGAAGAGGCCTGACAATAGGGGTTCCGGTGGGTCATGGGCCACATGGAATCGGCCAGAAAAGGATTGGCCGGGGGTTCATGCTCGAAATTGGGCTCTGGTACCGGCGGCGCTGACCCCATGCCGAAAGCCAGACCGGAAATAAGTAACAGCATACCGGCCATACAAATGAATCGCGTCAAGGTCGATTGAAAACGTTTCATAATCCCCTCCCCTGGTTTGCCATGACGGCAAGTGGTAAAATTATTTCTGTGTATCCGATTGACTACAATTTTTGTATCCAATCGTATACATAATGTCAAACATTTTTTCAAAAAAAATCTGCGGGTCGGTCCGCCGAAATAAACATTGGAAACAAAAGAAAGATTCAGGTGGGGGTCCTGAAAAATAAGAACGCGGGCTGGCGGTCACAAGAGAAGCAGGCGCCAGGCGCGGACGTTGGCAGGCGCCGTGGATTTACGCCAGGCAAAAAGAGATAAACCGGTTCCGGATTTCGGCCAGCACTTCTTCGACCGGTTCTTCTCCCAGTCCGGCCGCTTCCATGATGTATCCTTCAAAGGCCCGCATACCCAGGCCGTAAGCGCAGATAGCTGCCACAATATAACGCGGATCGACATCCAGCGTGATCAGCCCCTGTTGTTGAGAAGTCCGAACGGCTTCGACAAAGTCCCGCACAAAAGGAAATTCACTCTGAAGATCACCTTCCACCGTCCCGTCCAGAAAGCTGCGGGCCATGACCTTCCAGAACAGGGGATGTTTCTGGATCGCTTCTTCCGCCCGGCCCAAAAGATCGATCAGGTTGTCCGGCGACCCGATCTCCTCCCGAATGCTTCCGGCCAGATATTCCTGGGTTTTTTTCCGCAGATTTTCCTTGGAGCCGAAATGGCGATGGATGAGGCCATGGTTTACCCCGGCCTGCGCCGCGATTTCCCGCAGGGAAACACCGGACACCCCCCGCTCCGCGAACAGCGCCGCGGCCGATTCAATCAACGCCCGCCTCACCGCGTCCCGGCCCTTGGGCCGGTCTTTGTTTTTCTTTTCTGCCATCAGTAAATCCTTTATAGCAAAGCCTGTCCGGCATGGCAAGCCATTGCGATCTGGAAAAGTCCCGGGTCCCCCTCCGGAGGGATGAAACCACTTCTACTCATATTTTAAAATGAAAATACCGGATTTAACCCATTACATTCCGGGCATTGTTCCTCTATCATTTTAAATCATCGTCAATACCGGGCACCGACCCGGCTGTTTTCAAAAAACAGGTCCGATGATGCGTTTATTAACCGCAATACGAAAAAGGAGGTCGAAAATGGTCGAAGCCAACAAAGTAGGACAAACCTTTAAATGTGAAACCTGTGGAAATGTCGTCGAGGTTAAAGAAGCCGGCGGCGGTGAACTGGTCTGCTGCGAGGAACCCATGAAAGCTATGGATTAACGCGGTTAGTCCGGTTATTTCACGAGTCGCCTTGAGCCCGAGCCTCTGGCTCCACCTGCAAGGCGCAGGGGACGAAGCTGTAGTAATCTACCGCGAGCGGCCTGTAACACAGCAGATGGAGCCAGGGGCTCGGGTCAAGGCGACTCGCCCGCAGGGTGAATTTTTTCGACACCTAAATGGTTAAATTTTCATAAACGGCCAATGACAATTTGTATTTTTAAAAAAGTCAGAAATTATCAATAACCATTTGAGTTTATTGGTTAAACAACTATAGTCGAAAAATTCATGTAATATCCGGGTCAGGGAATAGATGCTGCCTATTGTCAAAATACGGGAAGGTACCCATTTAAAACGACCGCGCCTTGCGTATGATGAGACAATCAACTTAAGATGTACTCGTAAAAAGTCCAAATTGGGATGGCAAAGTAAAAAGTTCAAGATCAA
>JBKHHL010000195.1:0-4106 GCA_046539175.1 Desulfosudaceae bacterium | reverse complement strand
TTTTACCATGAAGCCATCGCCGCCAGAAAAGTCCGATCAGGCCGTTCCGGCCGGCCCCTCCTTTCTTGACCGGCCGGCCGCCAGGGGAATTATCAAAGACCGGCTCGATTCCATGGAGGCCATGACGCTTTCGGATATCGAAATGGTGGCGGCCATGCATGCCCGGGCCATTTCCAGCGGTATTCTGACGGAACTGGGCCCCTCTTTTTTAACCCTGTTTTACCGGCAGGTGGTCAGCCACCGTCACGCCCGGGGATACGTGGTCCGCAAAGAAGGTAAAGTGGTGGCTTTTATCGCCGGCAGTACCGATCCCGGGGCTTTTTTCAACGATTTGTTCAGTCGTTATTTTTTTCAAATCGGCTTGATTGTGGTAAGAAAAAGTCTGGCCAGCCCCCTTTTTTTGCCGCGTTTTTTTCAACGGGTTCTGGCCAACCTGCGCAAGGAGAATATGGCCGAATCTCTGGCCGCCGCCGTGGCCCGGGAGTATGACGCGGCCGGTTATGGCGTCCTTTTGTTGAAGAAGCTGCTGGATGATTTCAGACAATCCGGGGTGCGGCGCGTTCAGTGCGATGTGGCCGTGAACAAAGCTGACCCGGCTGTGGTCACTTTGCATAAAATGTATCAAAAGGGCGGGTATGTTGAAAGCGGTGAGTTTCGCGTCGGCGGGGTTACTTATAAGCGGTACCAGCGTGACCTGTGATAAGGTTGCCGGTTGGCCGCCTTTAATATCAGGATTATGATTCGGGAGATTGGTCGTGGAAAGACGGGTTTTGTTGTCCTCGGTATTCAAGCCCTTTGGGGTGGATTCAATTTATGGCCGGAAAGAGTCCCGGATCGAGCTGTATCACAACCAGCTCACCAAATCTCAGGGGATTTTTTCCATGCGCTCCTTTATGGATTCTTTCGGTCTTCATGCCATTGCCAATAATATCGACACCCCGGCCACGGTGCTGGATTATCCTTCCCTGCCGCGTTTCGTCAGGGAAATTAAAAAAGGTTATGATATTGTCGGCATCGGCGCCATCGTACCCAATTTTCAGAAAGTGAAAAAAATGGTCGAACTGGTCCGGGAACACGCCCCCCGGTCAAGGGTGGTCCTGGGCGGGTTCTGCGCCGTGGTTCCGGATATCGAAAAGATGCTGAAGGTGGATCATGTCTGCGTCGGTGAAGGCATCAGCTTCATGCGGTCTTTACTGGGGCTGTCGCCGGAATTTGTTTTTAAGAATCCCGATGTTTTCAATCGCGACCGGGAGATATTGGGCGTCCCCTTGCCGGGGGCCAGAACACCCCAGGTGGTGGTCGGCCTGGGCTGCTCCTATGGCTGTGATTTCTGCTCCCCGAGCCATTTTTTCGGCCGGCGCCATATCAGGTTTTTTCGTTCCGGCCGGTCTTTGTTTCAGGAGGTGACCAGGGTAACCCGTTTATGCCGCTCCGATACGGTCGGTTTGATCGGGGATGATAATTTTTTACTCGACGCGGACCGGGCCGAAGAATTTCGCCGATGCGTGGTGGACAGCGGCCAGGTTCTTAATCTGTTCATATTCGGATCAGCGGACCGGGTCAGGGCTTTTGGGGTGGAGCGCCTGGTTGAGATGGGGGTCAGTCTGATCTGGATCGGCCGGGAGAGCAGTCTGAGCCAATATCCTAAGAATGAGAAGGTTGACCTGCCGGCCCTGGTGGCCGAACTTCAGCAATACGGTATCCGGGTGATATTAAGCTCCATACTTTTACTGGATGAGCATACCCGGGATAATATTGAGGCTGATATCGATGATCATCTGGCTTGTCAGCCGGTTTTCAGCCAGTTCTCCTTTTACGCGCCCATGCCCGGCACCCCGCTTTATGAGCGTCTCAGCGCGGCCCGGAAAATCATGACCGCCATTCCCTTTGAGGAGTGGCACGCCTTTAAGCAGCCCTGGTTTATTCATCCACATTTTGACCTGAAAGAAGCGGAGAAAATCCAGGAACACGCCTATCGTCGTGATTTTGAAGAACTGGGACCGTCGCTGGCGCGGTTTATCGAAGTTGAATATCAGGGCTGGGAAAACCTGATCAATTCTTCCAAACCGCATCTGGTCGCCCGGGCAAAGGCCATCGCCGCCCGCATGCCCCGGTACCGGCAGTTGCTCCTGGCTGTTTTTTACCTGCTGCCTCCCGGTAGCGGCCGGACTAAGGTGGCCGGAGTTCTGTCCCGGGTGGAGTCTTCGTTCGGCCGGCGGACGGCGGTGGATCGGGCCGTGGCCGGCGGTCTCTATCTGACCGGTCGTTTCCGTGAAATAAGAACCCGCTGTTTCGGGGATGCCCTGCAGCCCCGGACAAGGGTGGTTTATTACAACGGGCGGCGCTGACCCCGGTTTTGAAAATTTTCATACCATCGTGTAAAGACAATAAACAGGGCCATATTCAGCCAGCTGGCCGCGATCCGGCGCTTATGCGGCAGCTTCCGGAAGGTCCGCCAGATTCTGAAGGGCAGGTAGAATTTAAGATAGGCCAGAATCTGGGTTCGCTTCAGGGGATAACCGGTGGCCTGCTGATAAAAAGGAATCTGCCCCCAGTAGTGACTGTCCTGACTGTTCAGGCGGGGATATTCCCTGGCGGCCAGGCGTTCCAGGCCGGTATTCTTAAAAGGGACCACCGAGAAGAAAAAGACCAGGTCAAGCGGCGAATTTACCGCCAGGGAAATAGTGCTCTTGATTTCCGCGACCGTTTCTCCCGGAAAACCGAGCATGAAAAAACTCCGGGTAATAATGCCGGCCCGGCTGGCCAGTTCGATATTGGCCATGGCTTTATCTATTTCCAGGTTTTTTTTGATAACCTTCTGCAGGCGCCGGGAAGCTGTCTCAATGGCGAAGGTGATCATGTAGCAGCCGGCCTGTCGCAACAGCCGGATATCTGTTTCGTCCAGCAGGTCGCCCCGGATGCCGTTGGGAAAAGCGATTTTTATTTTCAGGTCGCTGCTGATAATCCGGTTTAATATTTCGCGCAGGCGCTTTTTGTCGAGATTGAAAATATCATCGACTATGTGGAATTCCCGGACGCCGTGCTGATAATACAGCCACTTGATTTCTCCGACAAAGCTTTCCGGGCTGCGGGGGCGGAACTTTTTTCCGAAGATATCATGGCAATACAGGCAGCCGTAAGGACAGCCCCGGGAGCTGATGATGTGGACATGCTTTTTTTCAGCCAGGACGCCGTTCATGGTGTATCCGTGGTCGGTATAGCGGTTCAGGTCGATCAGGGTGTAGTCGGGCCGGGGGAGACTGTCCAGGTCCCGGATGAATTCCTCCCGGCCCCCGCGGACAAGCGCTCCTTTTTCAAGAAAAGCCACTCCCTTCAAAGTGCCGGGCGTTTGCTGGTTCATCAGGACCCTGACCAGATTCAGAAAAGATATTTCACCTTCACCCAAAACGGCAAAGTCTATTTCCCGGTTTTCCGTCAGGATCTCTTCGTAATCGTAGCTGGCCAGCGGCCCGCCGATGACGATGGTGGAACCGGGCGAGTGTTTTTTCATAAAGCGCGGCCAGACTTCAAGAAAGGGACGGTCGCCGGATAAAAGGCTGAGGCCGATCAGGTCCGGACAGCAGGCGGCAAGTTTATCTTCCAGGGCCCGGGCCCATTGTTTTTCCAGGCGCAGGTCGAGGAAGTCAATTTTAACGCTGTCTCCCAGGTTGTGTTTGAGCCAGGCGGACAAACAGATGATCCCCAGCGGCACCTCAATCGCCTGGGGGCCGTGGCCGGCTTTGATAAACAGTATTTTATAGGGAGAGGTCATTGGTTATGGCTGGGACCTGAACACGGTTGTGCCAAATCTAAAAAATAATTATCCGCTAAACACGTATTTTTTATTATGGGCAATAGTGACGGCTTCGTAAAAAGTTCAAATATCTGCGTTACGCGCAATCACTCAGAATTTCACGTACGCTAAGTACGCTGCATTCTTCGTGATTGCGCAAGCCTTGATCTTGAACTTTTTACTTTGCCGTCCCAATTTGGACTTTTTACGAGTACATCAATAGTGATATTTTCGTAAAAAGTCGAGATTTTCCTTATGGCGTCACCCCGGCGGAGGCCGGGGTCCAGTAAAATCAAATAGTTCTGGATTCCGG
>JBKHHL010000194.1:0-4162 GCA_046539175.1 Desulfosudaceae bacterium | reverse complement strand
GACGGCTACCTGGGCTGGCCCACGGCCATGTATTTTTCCGCCCGCGGTTTCGCGGTGACGGTGGTGGACAACTATTTCCGGCGCAACGCCTGCACCGAGCTGGACGTGGGCATGCTTTATGCCGTGCCGACCCTGGTGGAGCGGGCCAAGATCTGGCAGGAGAAAACCGGCCGGGAGATCAAGGTGGTCATCGGCGACCTGACCCGGCCGGAAATCATGCGGGGGCTTTTTGAGGGAAGAATGGACTATGCCTGGGCCCGGGATAAGCAATGGCCGGGTATACCGGAAACCGTGATTCATTACGCGGAGCAGCCCTCGGCGCCTTATTCGCTGCTCAACCACCACTATGCCAACATTACCCTGACCAATAATCTGCTGGTGACCAACAACCTCATGTTCGCCCTGCGGGATTTCGCCCGCGAAACCCATGTCATCCATGTCGGCACTATGGGCGAATACGGCACGCCCGATATCGATATCGAAGAAGGCTGGCTGGAGATTACCCACAAGGGCCGGAGCGACACCTTTCTCTTCCCGCGCCAGGCCAGTTCCCTCTACCATACCACCAAGATCATGGATACGGATCTGATGTGGTTTGCCGTGCGCATGTGGGATCTGCGGATCACCGATCTGATGCAGGGGCCGGTGTATGGCTTTGAGACCGAAGAAACCGGCGGTGACGCCCGGCTCAATACCATTTTCAATTATGATGAAATCTTCGGCACCATCATCAATCGTTTCGTGACCCAGGCGGTGGTGGGCTATCCCCTGACGGTTTACGGCCAGGGCGGACAGACCCGGGGGTATCTCAACATCAACGACACCCTCCAGTGCGTGCACATGGCCCGGCAGACTCCGGCCCGGGCCGGCGAGCTGCGGATTTTCAACCAGATCATGGAGACCTTTTCGGTCAATGAGCTGGCCGAAAAAGTCCGGGATGTGGGCCGCCGCCTGGGCTACGAGGTGGCTGTCCAGAACCTGGAAAATCCTAGGCGGGAAGCCGAGGAGCATTACTACAATCCCACCTACCAGGGCCTGATCGATATCGGCGTGACGCCCCATTACCTGACCGATGAGGTGCTGGAGCGGTTTTTCGCCGCCGTGGAAGCCCATCGGGCCAATATCCGCACGGATGTCATGTTCCGCGGCGTCAAATGGTAGCCTGGGTGGTAGCTTGGGTGGTAGCCCGGGGGGGCTAAAACGGTCTTTTCACTTGACAGTCGCCCGCCGTTTGTTTACATATTAAATGCTTATAGTCGGTTTATAGGCGCGCCGCCGGTCAATAATGGCCGGTCGGTGCCGTTAGAGCGGGGGATATGATATCTCCCGCCGGATTATTGTTTCATTTCATACAAGGAGGTAGACAATGAAAAAGATGTTTTGCGTGGCAGTTCTGTTTGTGGCGGTCATGATCACGGGTGTGGGACTGGCGGTCTCAGCCGATCAGTCGGGAAAAGACATTTCCGGCAAAATCAATATCAATACCGCCACGGCGGAAGAGTTGACAGCCTTAAACGGAATCGGCCAGGCCTACGCGGAGCGCATTATCGCTTACCGCCAATCCCACGGCAATTTCACCGCTCTGGAGCAGTTGACAAACATTAAAGGGATTGGTGAACGAACCCTTGAAAAGAACAGGGACCGGATGACGGTCGGCCGGATTGATAAACGGTAGCGGCCATTTTTATTAGTCCGGTTGGAAAACCATGGCACGGTATCAGGGATATCCTGATACCGTGCCCCACCTTATTCGCCGTGACGATTGTCATCAGGCGCCATCAGCGGCATCCTGCCAGGGCAAGCGATCAGGCTATTGAGCAGGCTGATGAAACGACGCTTTTTCAGCAGAAACGTCTTTATTATTGTTGCTATTGATATGGTGCTGCTGGGGTGCGCTTTGTACGGCTCTTTTCTGCTGCGTTTGGATTTCCAGGTTGACTCCAGGTACACCGTCCTTTTCTGGAAAACCCTGCCGCTGGTGCTGCTGGTAAAGCTGGCTGTTTTTTACCGGTCAGACCTCTATCGGGGTATGTGGCGCTATACCAGCCTGATTGACCTCTTTAATATCATCAAGGCCTCTTTGCTGAGCAGCCTGGTCATTATCGTCTCTATTCTGTTTATCAACCGTTTTGAAGGTTTCCCCCGCTCCGTATTTGTCATTGACGCCCTGTTGACCCTGCTGCTGATTGCCGCCTTCAGAATTATGATCAGGCTGTATTTCGAACGCGTGGCCGGAGAAAGCGTCACCGCTTTTATCCGGCAGTCCCTGGCCGTGTTAATGAGTCGGCCGGCGGACCGGACCGGCAAGAACCTGATTATTATCGGGGCCGGGGACTGCGGTGAAAAGATATACCGGGAGGTGCGCAATAATCCCTCGTTGGGGTACCGGGTGCTGGGCTTTCTGGATGATCATCCCTCCAAAATCGGCATGAAAATTCACGGTGTACCGGTTATCAGCGATATCGCCGCCATTGAGGAAATGGGGAGACGGTCCGGCGCTGACGAGGCGGTCATCTGCCTCCCCTCGGCCACCTCCGAGCAGATGCGCCGGATTGTCGCCCATTGCAAGAACAGCGGACTCAAGTACCGAACAGTACCCGGCTATGGCGAGCTGATCAACGGCCAGGTATCTATTGCCGCTGCCCGGGAAGTGGCCTACCGGGATCTGCTGGGCAGAGAAGTGGTCAACCTGGACCAGGATAAAATCGGCGCCTACCTGCGGGGCAAATGTGTTTTAATCACCGGCGCCGGCGGCTCCATCGGTTCGGAATTGTGCCGGCAGGTGTGCCGGTACACGCCGGCCCGGCTGATTCTTTTTGAAAGGGCGGAAACCCCCCTGTATGAAATCGAGCTGAATTTGCGGACCGGGTTTAAAGACACGGCCATCAAGATTGATCCTCTGCTGGGCGATGTTCAGAACGCCAACCAGCTGGACAAGGTTTTCAGTCGCTGCGCGCCCGAGGTGGTCTTTCATGCCGCCGCTTATAAACACGTGCCCATGCTGGAGTCTCAACCCTGGAAAGCGGTGGAAAACAATATCCGCGGTACCCGCAACCTGGTGGAAGCGGCCAAGAAGCACCGGGTGGAGCGGTTTGTGCTGGTATCCACGGACAAGGCCGTCCGGCCCACCAATGTCATGGGCGCCTCCAAGCGGATCGCCGAGATGTTGTTGCAAAGTCAGAACAGCGCGAGCCCGGCCGGCACGCAATTTATGATTGTCCGCTTCGGTAACGTGGTCGGCAGCGCCGGCAGCGTTATCCCTTTATTTAAAAAGCAGATCAGGCAGGGCGGTCCTCTGACGGTCACTCACCCGGAGGTCACCCGCTATTTCATGACCATTACCGAGGCCTGTCAGCTCATTCTGCAGGCCGGCGCGATTGGCGGTAAAAAGAAAGACGGGGCCGAGATATTCATTCTGAAGATGGGAACGCCCGTCAAAATTATTGATATGGCCCGCGATATGATCCGCTTGTCCGGGCTGGAGCCGGAGGTTGATATCTCTATAGAAATTACCGGGCTGCGGCCCGGAGAAAAGCTCTACGAAGAGTTAATTTCTGAAGGGGAAAACGTGACCCCCACCACCCATCAAAAAATAATGGTGCTCAACGGCAATGAATCCCACCTGGTTACGCTGAACGGCAAGATTGACAGATTGATGAAATTCGCCGATCAACAGGACGATAAGAATATTCGCGAGACCATCAAAGAGATGGTGCCGGAGTATAATATGAATTGAGACGTTTTGTTTCGGGGTTTTACTTCCAACCAGTCAGTCCAGGCCAGTTTTTCCGCGGTTCTTTCGCGGAATTGTCTGGTTTTTTTTGTGCTGTTTCGGTACATTCAAGACCACAACCCGGATATTTCATGAAATGTCCGGGTTAAGCTGAACGAAGTTTATCTGGAAATTGGATTTTTGTTCGAGTTTAACCTGAATTGAGCGATTTTCAAGTTTGACGGTCTCGTAAAAAGTCGGGATTCCCCTTATTGCGTCACCCCGGCGGAGGCCGGGGCCTGTCCTGGCGGAGGCCGGGATCCAGTAAAATCAAATAGTTCTGGATTCCGGCATTCAAAGACTTTTTACGAAGCCGTCAAAACTGATGGTCTCGTAAAAGTCATTTTTGGGACGGCAAAGTAAAAAGTTCAAGATCAAGGCGTCGCAAAT
>JBKHHL010000003.1:0-41816 GCA_046539175.1 Desulfosudaceae bacterium | reverse complement strand
TTCAATATTATTGTCCAAAATCACAAAAAATATTATAACAGGCCCAGTCCATAACCCGGCCTGGACCGGAAAAGACAGGAAAAAAACAGATGACAAATCCTATCGGGAAGAAATGGCTCCCTGGCGTCGCCCTGGCCCTGCTGGTGCTACTCATGATTGGCCTGCGCTGCGGCTATTTCCTCCAGGTCCGGGATTATCCCGGATTTTCGACCTTTCTGCCCCCGGGTGACCAGGCCTATTACCATCAGACCGCTCAGCAAATCGCCGCCGGCAATCTCCTGGCGGAAAGCGGCAATCTTACCCGGGGCCCCGGCTACAGTTATTTTCTGGGCATAATTTACCGGCTGTTTCCCGGTCAAGCCCTGGCCGCCATTATCATCCAGTGGGGCCTGGGGGTACTGACCGGCCTGTTGGTTTTTCTTCTGGCCCGGCGCCTGTTTTCAAAAACAGTGGCCCTGACGGCCAGTCTCCTGTACGCCCTGTATCTGCCCGCCCTCTGCTATGAGGGAGCTTTACTAATGGCCGCCCTGCTGACTTTACTGCTGACGGCCGGCCTGTATTGCCTCATCCGGGGCGTTCAGGATGGCTCCGGCCGTTTCCTGGCCCTGTCCGGCTTCTGCTTTGGCTGGGCCGTGCTGTGCCGGCCCAATAACCTGATTCTTATCGCATTCGGACTATTGCTGCTGTTTTTCAGAAGCAAAGACAGGCGCGACCTGGTCTGGTTTGCCGCCCCGGCGGCGGGGCTGTATGGCCTGCTGATGATTCGCAATTACCTGGCCGGAGGAGGCCTGTTTTCCATTACCAGCCAGGGCCGCCGGGTGCTGATGAACAGCCACTTTCACCAGGCCGACGGCATCGGCTGGCAATGGTCGGAAAGCTGGGCTGAAATCCTGGCCGGAATTCCCGAAGGATGGGGAAATTTTATGACATTTCTGGCCGGGGATATCGCCGGCCACTTTACCAGCTGGCTCAGCCTGAATTTTTCCAAGTTATACGCCTTTTTTTTCAATTATGAGTTCTCCCAATTCATAGATGTGTACGCCCAGCAGGAAATTATCTCTTTACTGCGCCTGCCGTCGGTCTCCATCGGCATCCTTTCGCCGCTGGCCCTGACCGGGCTGATCCTGCTCATCCTGGACCGCCGCCGCCCCTGGCACCTGCCGCTGGCAATGTATTTCCTGGCCGGGATCTTTTCAGTGGTGATCTTTTACATTCTCAGCCGTTTCCGGCTGCCCCTGGTTCCCCTGTTCGGCGTTATCGGCGGCTACGCCCTGTGGCGGCTGCCGGAAACTCTGTTAAAATTAAAAACGCCCGGCAAAATCGCCCTGGCAACGGCCCTGCTGGTCCTCGCCTGGGGCGTCAACGCCGAATTTACGCGACAGGCTTATTCCGAAAAATTCATGCCCAGCGCCATTTACAACCGGGGCATATATTACGCCGCCCGCCAGGATTATGAATTGGCCGCCCGGGATTTCCAGCGGGTACTGACAGAAATATCCCCGGTAACCAACGCCAGGGTCTATTACCGGATTTCCAGGCAACTGGCCCGCTGCTATTACCAAACCGGTCAGCCGGAAAAAGCCGAGGCTGTTCAACGCCGCCTGTCCGGTCTGCTCCCGGAAAAAGACCGGCCGCCGGAATAAGCCCGGCTTGAAAACGGATCTTGCAGGAGTCAGTGGAGAGGGAGCAGGGCGTCCCTCAGCCCGGAAGAACGCCTCAACCGCTTGCCGACGGCATATTCCAGCACCTCCTCGCCGGCCCAGATCTCCACGCTGGAAACCGCCCGGCTGAGGGCGGTATAAACAAGCTCCCGCGTCAGGACCGGTGACGGTTGCTCCGGCAGAACCACCAGGACCCGTTCAAACTCCGAGCCCTGGGACTTGTGGATGGTCATGGCGTAAACCGTATCGTGGTCGGGCAACAGCAGAGGGGCCATCCGGCGGAGACTTCTCTGCTCGTTTAAAAAACAGGCCCGGCTGTAACCTTCCTCGTTATCCCAGCACACGCCCACGTCACCGTTATAAAGGTTCAAACGATAATCGTTCCGGGCGACAATAAGCGGACGGCCCTGGTAAAAGCGGTCGGAAGGATCGATCAGGCCTTGTCCGGCCAGGAGGGCTTGCACCTCCCGGTTGATATGGTCAACCCCATAGGGACCGCGCTTATGAGCGCACAAAACGCGAAAGCGGTTCAACAGCGATATGGCTTCAGCCGGCCCCGTGGCCGCGGACAGCCGGCTGAAATAATTTTCCACGTGCGGCCGCAGGGCTTCGGCCAGATCATCCCGGGCCGGCAATGATCTCCGGGAGATACCGCCGGATTTATCCGCGGCCAGATTCTGCCACAGGCGGGCCGGATCTCCCGCCTGCACGGCCCGGCTGACGAGATCGATGGCCGAGCCGGCCGGGAAACGGCGGTTATCCTTCAATTCCACCACGCCATCGTCCAGGGGATTATTGCCGGAATCCGGCTCCGGCCCGGCAACCGGAATGGTTTCACCGGCGACCTCGGCATATTCCTCCCGGAATTTTCGTGAAAAACCATCCACCGCGGCCGCCCGGCAGATATCGCCCAGCACGGCCCCGGCTTCCACCGAGGCCAGTTGATGCCGGTCGCCCAGCAGGATCACTCCGGCTTCGTCCGGCAGAGCCCGCAACAGATCCGACATCAAGGTCAGGGGCACCATGGAGGCCTCGTCCACGATGACCATGTCCACGGGCAGCCGGTGGCCGGCATGATAACGGAAATCCGGGCCGGAGTATCCTCTTCCCAGCAGGCGGTGTATGGTCACTGCCGGCGGCGGATCACCGGCGGTAAGGGGAGACGAACCCAGGGATTCCTGCAACCGGGCGGCCGCCTTGCCGGTCGGCGCCGCCAGGGCCACGGCCGGGTCGGACCGCTGGTCCCGGAGCAGGGCCAGAATAGCGGCCACCGTATAAGTTTTGCCGGTACCCGGCCCGCCGGTTATGACGCAGAATCGTCGGGTCAGGGCGGCATAAGCGGCCACCTGCTGCCAGTCCGGTCCGGCCCGGCCCGGCCCGGCCAAACAACGCTTCAGCCCCTGTCGCAGGCGGTCCGGGTCCGAACAAAACCCCGGCAAAGTTATCCGGCTGGTGACGGCCCCGGCCAGCTCTTGTTCGTGGAGCCAGTAACGGTAGAGATACAGCCGGCTGCCGCTTTCATCAAGAACCAGCGGCCGGTATTGCCCGGGATGACCGACCACCGGACTTTGGAACAAATTCTCCTTCCAGGCGTTCAATGACGGCGTCCGGATTCCGGCCAGGTAAGAAACCTGGTCAACCGCCGCGTCGACGAACAAATCAGACAGAGGACGATCGGCCCAGGTCTCGAGATCCAGGCAGATATGCTGCTGCCGGGTAACAATGTTATTCAGCAGAACCACCGCCAGGTACAAATCCGGCCCGGCCGCCTCTCCGGACAGACGATCCATCAGGTCGGCGAACCTGATATCGATGTCGTCCGGCAGGCGGCTTTCCCGCAGTAATTTAATCGGATTGGCCATAACTATCCCAGAACTCCGTCCAGGGCCTCGATCAGTGACCGGGCCGGCCGGTCAAAATAGATACCCTGCCCCGGCCTGTCCTGTCGAACTCCCCGCACAAAAAGGTAAAAAACCCCGCCGAAATGGGTTTGATAATCATAGTCCGGCAGCCGCGCCGCCAGGTAACGGTGCAGCGCCAGGGTATATATATAGTATTGCAGGCAGTAATGATGCTCGGACATGACCCGCGTCAACCGCTCCGGACCGTAGCAGGAGCCGCTGTTACCGAGGTGATTGGTTTTCCAGTCCAGCAGATAATATTTATTGTCAAAACAGAAGATCAGATCGATAAATCCCCGCATATAGCCGTGCGCCGGGTTAAAGTTCAGCCGGCCGAGGCGATCGAAGTAATCAGGCACCCTGACCTCGCCGGCCGCGCCCGCCCGCTTGAAAACGGCGATCAGATCATTGACCGTGAGATAATTTACGGGATAATAAAATCCCATCTCGGCTATCATCCTTTCCGGCGGAACCATTTCCAACCTGAATTCCGGATGTCCGGGCAAAAGCGGCGCCCGGCGCACCCGCTCCACCATCCGGGAGACGACCCCGGTCCAGGTACCGTCAGCAGTCCGCCTCTTTTCCAGCCCGTAGCGACGCAGGGCGGCCTGAACCAGCCGGCGGGTGTTTTTGGCGTCGTCCCGGGTAAAGTCCAGCTGCTCGAAAATAAAATGGATGCTCAACCCCGGCACGGGACCGGCCGGAAAAGCGTGTATGCCGGTGGGTTCTTCCGGCGGATCGGACGGCGGGCCGGTATCCGAAACTGCCTCCGAGCCCTGTTCTTCCAGATCCTCATCAACAGACGCTTCCGGCCGACCGGACACCAGGCGGGTGAAGCTGCTCACGGACCAGCCCTGATCAATATGACCGCCAAAGACAGCCGGCCGCAAGCCGGACGGAGATTGACCAGGTCCGGCAAGCGGCGGCCGGGAGGGAATGTCCCGACAGGACCTGACGCGGATATCGGCGCCGGCCGGGGCGACTCGCTCCTCAACAGCTTCAGCCAGCGACTTTGCCGTCTCGGCCGAAACAAGCTCATTGATGTCTTCGACCACGGCTTGACCCGGCTCGCTCCCCCCGGCCAAAAGATAATCCAGGGCGGTGGCCTCCGGTTTTTTTCCGATCCGGCCGCAGACCAGGCAGCAGCGGTTGACTGCCCGGGTCACGGCGACGTAAAGCAGGCGCATCAATTCGGCCAGCCGTTCCCGGGCGGCCGCCCGGACATGCTCCGGCCGGTCACTGCCGATATCCAGGAAAACCCGGTTATCCCGGTGAAACATGATGTCTTCCCCCCGCCGGGACAAAGCGCCCTGTTGCCACATAAAGGGACAGAAAACGATCGGATACTGCAACCCCTTGCTTTTCCAGACGGTCAGGATCTGGACCGCCTGGCCGTCCCGCTCCAGCCTCAACTGGCTTTCCTCCTCCTCGCCGCCGCCCTCTTCCTGCCGCTCGATCAACCAGTTGAGGACGCCATTCATGTCCAGGCGCTGTTCCTGGGCGACGCGGTGGATCAATTCGGACAGATGCAGCAGGTTGGTCAGGCGGCGCTCGCCGTGGGGCATGCCCAGCAGCCTCTCCCGCACGGCGTAATCCGACAGAAACCGCCGGAACACGCGGATAAACCCGCCCTGGCGCCACAGCTCGTGATATCCGGCAAAACGCTCCAGGTGCTCTTCGTAGGCGGCCGCGCCGGACTCATCCTCCAGCAACGTCCGCAAATCAGCGGCTGACAAACCAACCAGGTCGGCAGCCAGGGCGGTATTCAAACGGCGGGTATGACCGGGCGAAACCGCCGCCCGGAGCACCTGCTCCAGCTCCCGGGCCTCCCCGGTCTGAAAGACATTACCGGTCCCGGAAACCACCGCCGGAATCCGCAGATCCGCCAGTCGTTCCTTGATCAAAGCGGCGTCCTGGTTGCGGGTAACCAGGACGGCCATGTCAGATGGTTCCAGGGGACGATCACCGATCCGGGCCCGTCCCTGTCGCGACTGCTCCAGCAGATCAGCGATTTCATTGGTCACCGCCGCGGCCGCCAGCGCCCTGGCGTCAGCCTTGCTGAGATAGTCTTTGTCGTCCTCCGGGCCGGCCAGCCAGAGTTCCAGTCCGGAAGCCGCGGCGCCGTCCAGGGTGAGGCGATTCCGGTTACCGGAACTTTGAGCGGCGGCGCGGACCCGGGTAAACGGGATTGATTCGCCCAGGATAAAGGGATTGGTCGTGGTGGTGAAGAGGTGGTTGACGGCCCGCACCAGGGCCGACTCCGAGCGCCAGTTCTCGGGCAGGGTCAGCCGGCGGGAATCGGGCACCCGCTCGGCGGCCTCCAGATAGGAAAAAATATCCGCGCTGCGAAAAGCGTAAATGGACTGCTTGGGATCGCCGATCAAAAACAGGCGTCGCCCCTCCCGGACAAAAAGCCGGTGGAATATGTCGTACTGCACCGGATCGGTATCCTGGAACTCGTCGATGAGGACCGCCTGGTACTGGTCGCGAATAGCCTTTTCCAGCGGGCCGTCGGGATCAGTCGCCAGGGCTTGCCGCAGATCGGTCAACAGATCGCTGAAATACTGGACCCGGCCGGCTTTTTTACGGCCGCTCAGCTCTGTTTCCAGATAATCCTTGAAATTATGCTTGATTTCGGTCAGAAAATCGCGCCTGGCCCCGGCCAGAGATTCGCAGGCGACAAAAAAATCGTGCTCCGGGGCGCCTTCCCCCCGCCGGGATGGCTTCATGTTGTTTAACAGCCCGGCCGGGGTAAAAAGATCCAGCAGCTTCAGCCCGGACGCGTCCGGCTGTCCCTCGAACATGGTTGCCAGGAGAGCCAGATGATTATCCAGAATATCCGACCGGAAAGAGTTTTTACCGCGGCTGAAACGGTTATCCCCGTATAAAATTTCGCGAACTTCACCGCTCCCGGCATGCCAGGCGGCCTGGACGGCATCATAGGCCCGCGCCAGAGCCGGCCGGGATTCATCGGATTTTTCGGGAACAAGGACCAGGGTAGGCTTGTTGATAAAAGTCCGGGCCAGGTTTTCCAGATCAAGCCGTCCGGCTGCCGCCGCGGCGCATTCCAGGCGGGTGGCCCGGCTGAAGGTGAGACGCTGAAAATCGTCAATCACCTCCCGGACATAATGTTCCTGGTCGGTGATCAGCTCGGCATCAAAGCGCAGGGACGATTCAAAGGCGTGGCGGCTCAGCACCCGCTTGCAGAAACCGTGAATGGTAAAAACAGAGGCCTCGTCAAAACATATCAGGGCCTGCTGCAGTTTTCCGGCGGCGCGGTTTTTATCGGTGATACCCTCCAGAAGGCGCTCCACCACCGCTTCGACCTCCGTGGCCGGATCGCGGACAAAAGCCAGGGTCTGACTGAGATTGCGCCAGATCCGGTCCCGCAGTTCGCTGGTGGCGGCCTCGGTAAAGGTGACCACCAGCAGGTTACGGATATCAATTTCCGCTTCCAGGAGCAATCGCAGGACCAGGGCGGCGATGGTATAGGTCTTGCCGGTGCCGGCGCTGGCCTCTATCAGGGTGGCCCCTTCCAGGGGAACGGCCGGGATATCCATTTCCGTGTATCCGCTCATGACGGGAACTCCGCCGGATCGACCCCGGTCAGGGCCGCCAGAAGCGGCTCAAACAGAGCCCGGGCGGTTTGCTGAAAATTTTCCTCAGCCGGCATGTCGCCGTCGAAACAGCGGCGGATCCAGGGATCATCGGATTCGCCCCTTTGATGCCAGCCGGTTTGCCAGCAACCACGGGCAGCGGTCAGAGCGCCCCTGGTATTCCCGGACGCGGCCTTTTCGGCATAGGCCAGGGCGCTCTCCGGGAAAAAAGGCAGCGGGGACTGCCAGCCCCGGTGAAACAATTCCAGCAGTTGACGCAACTCCGCCCCGGCCTCCTCCGACTCAAGCGGACTGAAACCAATCACCCGGTTCCACCCGGCCAGGTGGGTGCGCCCCTGCTCCTGCTCGCCGCCGCCGGCGTTATAAGCCAGATGATAAATCCAGGCTTTGATGATGTCCCGGGCCTTGAGCCCGGCGCACCGGTAAAATAGCTGCCCGGTCGGGTAGACCCTGGACAGGGTGCCGCTGACCGTCAGGGAGTCGTCATGGCCGAGCCGGAGAACCATTGGCCGGGGCGGTGCCGCCTCTCCTCCCATCAACCGGCGGAGGTCGGAGGCGAACCGGCTGACCTGCCGGTGATATTGACGCCATTCGATTTCTCCCGGGGTACCGTGAGGCAGCTTGCCCGATGCCGTTAAAACGCGCCGCGCCGTGGTTTCATCCCGGTCGTTGAGATACTCCTCCAGGATCGTCTCCCTGATAAGATATTGCTCCAGGCTCCCCGTAGTAAAGGGTTCGCGATCCGGAGGCCGACCGCTCTCTTCCGGCGAAAGGCTCAAGCGCAGCCGATTTTGCAAAAAAAAGGCCGTGGGATTGCGAAAAAAAGCGGCCAGGTTTTCCAGGGTCGGCCGGGGTCTTTCCGCCTCTCCGGCGGGGGGCAGCTCCGATCCGCAAAATCGCCTCTGACCGGGGTCGCCCGTCTGCCCGGCGACAGCCGCCCGGAAATTATGCTCCGAATAACTGAACAAACGGTCCTCGCCTGAAAAATAACGTGGGCTGAAAGGCTGCAAGGGATGACGGATAGTCAGGCCGGTGGCCGGTTCATCGCCGATCCCGGAGACAAACCCGTTTTTAATATAGTCCAGAAGTTCATTGACCACCGGAGAAGGAGGGATGACACTGTTGTCCCGGATATCCTGGCCGACATAACTGATGATAAGTTTTTCCCGGGCCGACAACAGGCTTTCCAGAAAGAGATAGCGGTCTTCGTTCCGCTTGGAAAAATCACCCAGGCGCCGCTTTTTCTCCACCAAATCAAATCCCGGCGGCCGGGTAATCCGGGGATAGTCCCCGTCGTTCATGCCGATCAGGCAGATCACCTTAAAGGGAATGCTGCGCATGGGCAGCAGGGTGCCGAAAGTTACCCCGGCGCTGAGAAAACCGGTCCCGCGGGGATTGGTCGCCAATATGTTTTCCAGGTGGTAGCGGCCGACCACCGGCGAAACCGGTTCCTGGAAACCGGCGGCAACCGCTCCCCCGGATTCCTCCTGCCGTGCCAGCATCTCCCGGAGTTCCACCAGGTCCCTTTCTTCGGCATCGCCGGCGGTTTCAAAAAAATCATCCAGAATCCGTCTCCACAAGCCGATCCATTGATCAACCGGCCGGGACGCCTCAAGCTCCCGGCCGGTTGCAAAAACGGTCTCCGCAAAATTCGCGAAAGAACCCAGCAACCGCGCTTCCGCCCCCTCCACCCCGCCGGCGGGCAGGATACCGGCAAACAAGGGATCGGCCATCCGCCGCCGGCTGTCGACCGGCAGGGCGTAACCCATCAGGAGCCTGTCCAGACCGAATTGCCAGGTATTCTCATAAAACCCGGGCAGGCCGAGAGATTCCCGATAGGCGCCGTTAATACCCCAGCAGATACCGGCTTCAGCCACCCAGTTTTTAATTGTGTCCAGATCGGTTTCGGTAATGCCGAATCGCCGCCGGATCATGGCCGTCTCCAGCAGCTCCATCATCTCCGGAGCCCGGTAACGGTTCCGGGGCAGATCAATGATCCGCAGCAACGGCGCGGCCACGCTGTTGACGGTCTTAAGGCTGGAATCGGCAATGGAATAGGGTATTCTGCGGGCCGGATCGCCGGGGCTGTCAAAGACCGCCCGGATAAGAGGAGCGTAGCGGGACACATCCGGCATCATGACCACGATATCCCGGGGCTGCGTATCGGCCTGCCGGTCAAACAGGGCCAGCAGCTGATCATACAATACCTCCACCTCCCGCATGGGGGTATGGCAGGCATGAATCTGAATGCTGCCGTCATCAGGCGCTACCGCTACCGGCGGCCGCTCGTCGCCGTCGACCAGGTTGAGGATGTCGGCCTGCACCGCCGCCAGCAACGAATCCCGGCCGGGATCGGCGAACAACTCCAGGCCGGTATCCTCAACGGTGTTCAAAAGCAGGCTGAAAAACTCCCGGCCGGCGGCTCCCATGGAAGCCAGCAGACTGTTGCCCACCGCCAGGTCGACCGCTTCATCGGTCAAGCCCCGATCCGCCAGGCGATGCAGCTCTTTCTGGCTGTAGACGTATTCCCAGTATTCCCGGCAGGGGTTCAGATAATAGACATCCACCTCGATCTGACGACTCAGCCGCAGCAGAATATCGATATAAAACGGGGCCAGGGTCGAAATACCGAAAACCGTCAGCCGCTCCGGCAATCCCGGCAATGAGCCGGTATCCCGGAGGAGCCGGTCGTGCAAAGCCGCCGGATGCGAACCGGCCGCCTCCTCCGGCAGTTCGTCCCGGATCCGCCGCCACAAAAGCGGCTGCCACTGCTGGTTGTCAAAACCTTCGGCTACCGTCTCACCCCCGGCATCCCAGTCCCGGATCATGTCCGGCCGCAGGATCAGATAGCGCTCCATGATGGCGGCCACCTGTTCGGCCAGCTGAAAACGCTTCAGCCCGTCGTCGTCATGATCCAGGTAACGGCGCAGGGGTGCCAGGGGCGGGGTGTCGATAATTTCCGGCAAAACCTTTAAAATCGTCCAGGTCAGGGATTCGGCGGAAAACAGGTCCGCGCCGGGAGCGGCCAGGACCGTTTGAAAAAGGGTGGTGACAAAAGAACGGGGAAAAACACACTCCAGGTTGGCGCTGATATTGAGATGATCGGCCATTTGCAGGTTCAGCCAGCGCTCCATACCCCGGCTCTGAACCATGACTACCTCCCTGGTCAGGGGCGGCAGGGGTTGCCGGCGCCATTGTTCGGCCAGCGCCGTGGCCAGATGCTCCAGCCGGTTGCCGGTAAACAGAGTGAGACCCGCCATAATCGCCTTCCCTTCTCCCGTCGCCGCCTTGCTCGTTTAAACAGCGTTGCTATCAAGCGATTCCATGCTGCCGATCGTTTTTCAGATTATGATGTTGTCGTAAAAGTCGAGATTTTCCTTATTGCGTCACCCCGGCGGAGGCCGGAGCCTGTCCCGGCGGAGGCCGGGAACCAGTAAAATCAAATGGTTCCGGATTCCGGCTTTCGCCGGAATGACGAGACAGGGACTTTTTACGAAGCCGTCACCAGGCAAAGGCGGCCGCGTATTTTACGGCGACAAACACTATGATCACGGCCAGCATCCATTTGATGGCCCGGGCCGGAACGAATTTCTGACAACGGGCGCCCAGATACATCCCGGCCATACCGCCGAGACCGAACAGAATTCCCAGTAGCCAGTCCGGGGCCACGGACAGCTCGGGATAGAACGGGGCGATAACCTGGTAAAAGACGACCCCGGCGATGGAGGTGATAAAAGTCCCCATCAGGGCCGGTCCGGCCACGGTATAAACCGGCAGACCGAAAAAGGTCACGAAAAAAGGGGCGATGATGGAGCCGCCGCCGATACCGTATACGCCGCCGACTATGCCGACAATAAAGCTGAGCGTGAAAAGGCCCCAGAAGGAAACGTCAAACTCCTCTTCGTAAAAGGTGTAACCCATCCGTCTTAAATTGAAATGGGTCACCCTGACCGGGGAAGCAGTCCGGCCGGCCCCGGCCGCCTGGTCGTTGTTCCGGTCGCGGGAGCGCGCCGTCTCCAAAAAGCGCTTTTCGCTGCCGGCTGCCTGGTTGTTTTGATCCGGCTTTTTCAGCAGATCCCGGACCATTTTCAAACCGATATAAAAAAGCACGAGGGCGGCGAAAAGTTTGAAATGAGACGGATCCGGCAAATAGGCCACCCGCGCCACCGCCCCCATGAAAACACCCGGCAGGGTGCCGGCGACAACAATCAGAGTCAGCGGCCAGACCATCCGGCCTTCCCTGACATAGCGATAAACCCCGCTGGGAATGGCCACGATGTTAAACAATTGGTTGGTGGCACTGACCGAAGGAGCGGTATAACCCAGCACCGACATCTGGAAGGGCAGCAGCAGGAAGGCCCCCGAGACACCACCCATGGAGGTGAAAAAAGAAATCACAAAGGCCACCAGCGGCGGTACCCAGAGAGCCACCGTTATACCGGCGGTCTCAAAAAGCATGTTCAACTCCGGTCGCCTGTCGCCTGGATCAGGCGGATAAAAATTTTTCTACAAATTGATGTTAACCGGGTCTGGTTCTCATTCCGGAATCATTGCCGTCTTTATTATTTTTTCTGTTATACTATCTATAAATCTTTTATTCAACACGCGGGGGAAACCGGGATGATAACCTTTACGACAAAAGCACTTGAAGGACTGGCCTCTTTAAACGATCCCGCCCAATGGATCCTGGCGCTGGTTGTGCTGGTGACCGGGATTCTGGTCATGGAAGTGCTGCTGTTATATATCCGCGGCTGGATCCGCGCCACCCAGACCAAACAGACCCGGCCGGATATCTGGCGTCTGAATCTTAGCCCGGATATTTCACGAGTCGATTTGAGCGCAACTGCCAGGCGCAGGACACGAAGCTGTAGTAAATCTACCGCGAGTGTCCTGCAACAAAGCAGCTGCGCTCAAGGCGACTCGCCCGCAGGGTGAATTTTTTCAAAATTAAAATAGTGAAAAATCCATAAACAGCCAACTCACAAAAGCTCGAGGGCGTTCAGGGCCCGGCGAACGCCGTCCACCCCGGAAACGCGAAAGGCCCTCAGGCCGCAGGCATTGGCGGCATCGACATTGGGCTGACTGTCATCGAGGAAAATAATGGAGTCGGCCGGCCGGTCCAGGGCGTCCAGCACGTATCCGAAGGCTTCGGGATCGGGCTTGACCAGCCCCATCTGGAAAGAGGCGAAAATGCGCTCGAACAGGGGCAATACCCGGTAGTCCCGCTCCAGGATATCCCAATGAATTTCATTGGTATTGGAAAAACAGGCCAGCCGATACCGCCCGGTCAGCTCCCGCAGCAGCGACTCGGCGCCGGGATAAGTACCCGTCACCCAGGCCGCGAAGGCTCCGGCAAAATCATCATCAGACATGGTCAGCCCCAGCTCTTCCCGGAGCCGCTCGCGAAAGACGGAAAAATCGATCCGGCCGCTCTCAAAGGACCTTACCGCGGGCGAAGCCAGCCATCTTTCCAGCAATTGTTCCGGGGTCAGCCGCTCCCGGGTCCATTGACAGATGGTGGCGGCACCGGACAGTTCGAACAAGACCCCGCCCAGATCAAACATTATGGTGGAGACGGATTGTCGTGACATGACCTTAGCCAGGTTTAATCATGATATCGGGCGGCACCCGGCCGGTTCCAACCGCCGGCAAGGACCTTTCATACGGTCATCACCTATAATAAGGCTGGCCGGATATGTCAATCTTTTTCCCGGCGGCCAACTCCGCCCCGGCGGCGCCGGACACCCGCTCCGTCCCGGGCCGGTATCCGGGCCGGTGGTAAAAAAAAGAGCCGCATGTTATAATAAAATATAATCTGTTCGGGTGTAAAAAACAGGAACCATCATCGGAAAACTGCCATGCCTGCCATTCATCCTTTCAACCAGTGGTACAAAGACCTGGTCCTGAACGCCGATTATGAAATATGCATCGAGCGGGCCATATATTACACCGAAAGCTATCAGCAGACCGAAGGAGAGCCGCCGGTTGTCCGGGCCGCCAAAGCGCTGCGCCACACCCTCGCGAACATGACCCTGACCATTCTGGCCGGTGAACAGATCGTGGGCAACCGTTCCAGCAAGACCACCGGCGTGGTCCTGCCGGTGGAGCGGGGCGACGTCAATGTCATCCTGGACCTGGAACTCGATCCGCTTCTGAAAAGAGAACGCCAGCCTTTTCACCTAGATCCGGCCGACCGCCTCAAACTGGAGAAAAATATTCTGCCTTACTGGCGCGGCAAAACCGTCCGGGATTACAAAAAAGCGGCCTGGAAAAAGCACGGCCTGAATTTCAAACCGGCCTTAAACCCTCTTAGCGTCCGGCGGCGCCTGCAAGGGCTGAACCTGGGCCGCCTGGGGCGATCCGCCAGCGTGCCGGGAGCCGGACCGGTTTACGCCTGGAAGGGTCTGCAAGAACTGCTCCACAACAATCCGGCTCTGATCATGAACGTGTTCGACGTCCAGGGACACCTGGTACTCGGTATCCGCAACATCCTTTCTCAGGGGTTTAACGCTATCCGGTCCCGGGCGGGAGAGCGACTGATCGTAGCCCGTCGGGATGACGACCGGCCGGCCGCTGATTTTCTGGAAGGGGTCATTATCAGCTGTGAGGCCGTGGCCATGCTGGCCGGCCGTTTCGCCGACAAAGCCGAAAACATGGCCGCGGCCGTTGCCGATCCGGAGGAAAGTGAGCGGCTGCGGGCAATCGCCGGCCGTTGCCGCCGCGTGCCCATGAAACAGCCCGAAGATTTTCACGAGGCTGTTCAGGCCCTCTGGCTGACCCAGGTAGCCGCCCTGGTCTCCCACGGCATGGCCGGCATCCTGGCCATAGGCCGTTTTGACCAGTATCTTTATCCCTGGTTCGAGCAGGATCGGGCCGCCGGCCGCCTGTCCGACCAGGCGGCTACCCGGCTGATGGAAGAACTGCTCATCAAATGCGCCGCCAATCTCATGATCCTGCCCTATGCCGGTAAAAACACCGGCAACGAACTGGGGTCGGACAGCTGCGTGCCCACTGTGGGCGGGGTGGACCGGCAGGGACGGGACGCGGTCAACGACCTGTCCGGACTTATTCTGGACGCCTTTGCCAACGTCAAATCCCTGGGCAACAGCTTTACCATCCGCTTGTCCCCCAAATCACCGGACTGGTTCTGGCAAAAAGCCCTGGCCACTTATCGCCCCACCTCCGGCGCGGCCCTGTTCAATGACGATATTGTCGTCCAGGCCTTGGAAAAAACCGGCATGACGACGGCTGACGCCCGGGATTACGCCGTGATCGGCTGCGTGGAGCCTACCGGCGACGGCAACACCTTCGGCTGTACCTCGGGCAACGACATCTCCCTGGCGGCGGCCATGGAAATGGCCCTGAACAACGGCTGCCCGCGCGTCATGGCCCGGCGTATCGGCCCGGCCACCGGCGACGCCCGCCGCTTTACCTCCTTTGAGCAGCTGCTGGCAGCCTTTAAAGCGCAGGTTAATTTCATGGTCGAGACCGTGGCCCGGGCCGTTAATCTGAAGGACGAAATCTACCGGATCGGCTTTCCCAACCCGTTTATTTCCTCCACCCTGGAAGGATGTCTTGACAACGGCCGGGATATGACCGACGGCGGCGCCCGTTACAATTTCGCCTCCATCAGCGCCCGGGGGCTGGGAACGGCCGTGGATTCCCTGGCGGCCGTAAAACATTTCGTGTTTGATCAAGACGAGATGACCATGTCGGATCTGCTGGATATGCTGGACAATAATTTCAAAAAGGCTGAAACCTGGCGACAGCGGCTGCTCCACCGGGCACCCAAGTTCGGGGCCGACGATCCCGGGGCGGACGCCATTGCCGCGGAGGTAAGCGCCTTTTTCTGCGACCGCGTCGCCTGCCAGCAGTCGGTTCGGGGTGGTCCCTTCCGCCCGGGATTTTTCTCTTATGGCATGCACGTCCTGGAAGGGCTTTATCTCGGAGCCCTGCCCGCCGGCCGGCCGGCCGGCGAACCGGTCTCCAACAGCCTGTCTCCGTCCAACGGCTCGGAATCCAAAGGGCCGGCCGGGGTGCTGGCCTCGGTGGCCCGGCTGGACCACTCCCGAATCGCCAACGGCTGCGCCATCAACATCAAGCTCTCCCCGAGCCTGTTCTCCGGACCGGAGCGCCTGGAAAAAATGGTCGCCCTGGTAAAAGGTTATTTTCAGCAGGGCGGTATGGAAATCCAGCCCAACGTGGTTTCCAACCGGACCCTGAAAGAGGCCCGGGATAATCCGGAACAATACCGGGACCTGGTGGTGCGGGTTTCCGGATACTCGGCCCTGTTCACCGATCTCGGCCGGCCGCTTCAGGAGGAAATTATCAGCCGGACCGAGTTCGGGGAAACCCGGCCCTGATCGCGCCGCCGGCCGGAAAACCGGTGACCGGAAATCAGAAGGTGAAACCCGCCTTGATGATGGTGATGCCATCATTCCGCCCCTCATCATCCAGAACCGAATACAGGGCGCTGAGGCTGATACCGTTGTGAAAAAGAACATCCACGCCAAAGGTGTCATTGTCGAAAGTGAAGGTCTGCTCGGAATCCGATACGGTGGCATTGCCCGAAGCATCATCGTTCTCGGTGGTTACCCGCAGGCTGTCCCGCCGGTAAAAAAGGGTCGTCATAACCGGACCGGTTTGGATGGCCGCCTGCAGGCCCGCTTCCCAGCCCAGACCGGTATCGGTGGATTCGGTTTCATCCCGACCAAAGGAGGTGACGGTTTCAGAGTCTGACTCGCCGTAATGCCCCAGGGCGCCGCCGAAAGCTATGAAATTGACGATGCCCACCCGATGCTGGACTTCCCCGCGCAGGCCGCCCGAAAAAAAGAAATAATCCATGTCCATATCCACCTGGCCCGCCACATCATCCCGGTAGGTCTGATCGCCGCTGAGATAAAACGCGCCCAGCGAGGGCGAAAGGGCCAGGCGGTTGCTGAGGACGTATCGTTTCGCCCCCTGGACGCCCGCGCCATGGACGTCTTCGTAATTAATATAAACCAATTCCCCGCGCCCCTTGTGAACACCGGCCTCAAATTCCGGGCCCATTAACGGCGACGGTGAAATCTGGGCCGCCCCGACGCTGCCGGAGCCGACCAACAGACAACCAACCAGCAACCAGACCATTCTTTTCATTAAGCTTCTCCTTAAAATCTTAAGATTTACAAATTATCTTTATCGCTGGCGCGTCTGTCGCTCCCGCCCAAAATCAAATCCGGGGCTGCCTCCGACGCCGGCTGACCGGGGATTATAGAACTCTCCTCTTGGGATGTCAAATCAAGTACACCTTTTTTCCTGAAAATAAAGCTGGACATTATCTGCGCCTGCCCCGGGTTCTTCCGGATAAAAAATCATCTTCCGCCTTTTCAAAAACCTTATTTTTTAATATGTTTTGGTAAGGTAATTTCAGGAAAAATTCCGGCGTCATTCTTCCGACGAAAACCGGAACAGTCTTCGAAAAGGAGCAGAACCATGAAAAGCTATCGCCAAACACTCACCTTTGACGTACCCACCCGCCGGGCCTTTATCAACATAACCCCGGAGGTCGAGGATTGCCTGGCACAAAGCGGCATCCGGGAAGGACTGGTGCTGGTCAACGCCATGCACATCACCGCCTCGGTCTTTATCAATGACGACGAATCCGGCCTGCACCAGGATTACGAGGAGTGGCTGGAACGGCTGGCTCCCCATGAACCGGTGGAAAAATACCGGCATAACGTGGGCGAGGACAACGCCGACGCCCACATGAAAAGACAGGTAATGGGCCGCGAAGTGGTGGTGGCGGTAACAGACGGGGCGCTGGATTTCGGTACCTGGGAAAGGATTTTCTACGGCGAGTTTGACGGTCGTCGGCCCAAGAGGGTGCTGGTCAAAATTATCGGGGAATAACATGCAAACAGAACGGGTTATCAATCACATCGTTGACTGGCTTGGGGACTATTGCGAACAATCCGGCTTGAATGGCTACGTGGCGGGAATTTCCGGGGGGGTCGATTCGGCCGTTACTTCCACCCTGTGCGCCCGGACCGGACGACCAACGCGGGTGCTCATCCTGCCGATTCACCAGGATCCGGACCAGGTCACCCTGGCTGAAAGCCATCTTGACTGGCTGACCAGCCGTTATGCCAACGTCACCCCGGTCCGGATTGATCTAACCCCGGTCCTGGAGGCCTTTGTCCGGGCCGTGCCGGATATTGCCGACGACGATCTGACCCTGGCCAATACCCGCTCCCGGCTGCGCATGGTGACTTTGTACGCCCAGGCCGGCCGACACGGCCTGCTGGTGGCCGGTACCGGCAACAAGGTGGAGGACTTCGGTATCGGTTTTTTTACCAAATACGGCGACGGCGGCGTGGATATCGCCCCCATCGCCGACCTGCTCAAGACCGAAGTCTACGGGCTGGCCCGGCACCTGGAGATCCGGCCGGACATTATCCGGACCCCGCCCACCGACGGCCTCTGGCCCGACAACCGCACCGACGAGGACCAGATCGGGGCGACCTACCCGGAGCTGGAATGGGCCATGGAATTTGAAGATCAGGCCGCTGATGAAACCGGGCTGACCTCCCGCCAGCAAGAAGTCCTGGCCATCTACCGCCGGCTCAATCACGCCGCCCGTCACAAGATGGAGCCGATCCCGACCTGCCCTGTTCCTCCGGAGCTGCGTTCTTAAATGAAGTCAAACTTCTGGCGCCGGCCAGAACCGCCAGAATAAACATGACCGGGATGCCCAGTTCCAGGACCTCCTCCACGCATTCCGCGGTCAGACTGGCGCCCGCGGACAGATCAACGCCGAAATCCGCCAGTTTCCGGGAGAGCCCGTCCAGCAGTTTGGCAATGACTGCCAGAAAAATACCCAGAAAAACCCCGACGGCCTCGGGACGGCCGCTTTTAAGCCCCGCCACCAGAGCCGGAAGATATGAAACCGCCAGGCGAATCAAACCATAAAGCAACAGGAAAAAAACAGCCAGGGCGATAATTTTTGCGACGACCGGCACCTCGGGGCTGACATAAAACCTGGTGCTGGTTGTGGTTATGCTCGTAAACCTGGCATGAAAGTCCAATTCCCGGAGCGCCATCGCCAGCACCAGCAGCAGAAACCAGAAATAATGTTTAAGACCGCGCAACAGGACCGCCATAAGAACCAGGGCTATACCATAACCAACCACCGTCAGGTTCTCGACCGGCCCGTTTTCCCGCGTCAGCTCCTCCGCCAGCGACGGATCAACACCTTGCAGTAAAAAAATAAGTCCGGCCAAAAGGCCCAGGCAAATCAGGTAACCCCAATAATATCCACCGTCTTTTTTCATATGTGGTCCTCCCAGTTAAAAATCAGGTTGAAGTTAATCAGCGATTGCTTCGTTCCCGCAAAAACTGCTGATATTGGTCAAGAAGCTGTTCGGCCGAGGCCTGGTCAGCCAGCCGCTTTATGGCTTCCCGAAACCAGGCGCTGTGGGGCAAGCCCTTGACGAACCAGCCCAGACGACTGCGCATGACGCGGCAGGCCGGAGCTTCACCTTTATGAGCCACGGCCGCTCTCAGGTAACGCCGCATGACCTCAAAACGATCGTCCAGCCCCGGTTGAAAGGGCGGCCGGCCGGCCAGATCGTCGGCTATCTGCCGGAATATCCAGGGATTGCCGATGGCGGCCCGGCCGATCATGACGGCGTCGCAGCCGGTCTCTTCCATCATGCGCCGGGCATCCGCCGGGCTGAGGATATCGCCGTTGCCGATGACCGGCAGATCGCTCTGGCTCTTGAGCCGGGCGATCAGGCCCCAGTCCGCCCGCCCGGAAAAACCCTGGCTGGCGGTACGGGGATGCAGGGCCAGGGCCTCCACACCGCGGGACTGGGCGATTTCAGCCAGGCGCAGGGCGTCGTCTCCGGACCGGTCCCAGCCGCTCCGGAATTTTATGGTCAGGGGGCGGGACACGGCCTGCCGCACCGCTTCGATGACGGCCCCGGCCCGCTCCAAATCGCGCATGAGAGCCGCCCCGGCGCCGGTCTTAACGACCTTTTTCACGGCGCAGCCAAAATTGATGTCAATAATATCAGCCCCGGCCTCGGCCGTCTTTCGCGCGGCCTGGGCCATGATCCGCGGATCCGCCCCGAACAGCTGGATAGTCAGAGGTTTTTCGGAGGGATCGCCGGCCAGCATGCCTTCGGTTTTGGCCGAACCGTAGATCAGGCCGTTGGCGCTGATCATCTCCGAATAAACCAGGCCGCAGCCGAAAGATTTGACCATCAGGCGGAAGGGCAGATCGGTTATACCGGCCAGCGGCGCCAGAACAGCGGGAATATCAAGACGAATCGGGCCGATATTCATGGGTACTCCAGTGAGCTTGTCCGCGGTTGTTCTCCGGCTTCCGGATGGGGCGGCACGGCTTCCGACGGATGGGCATAGCAGAAAAGACAGTTGTGATAACAGGGCTGATCCCGGTAACTGCCGATATCCGTGGAAATGGTGCAACCGCACCCGGCGGCGGCCCGCTGACCGCTGTCCTTACGCAGTGAAATGGAGCCGCCGTCCCGGCGCGCGAAATCCGGTCCGGGAATACAGGCCGCGGACCGCGCCGAAAAGTCCGGCGGCAGGGCCGCCAGGAGATCCTTTTCGCAACAGGCAGACAGGTTGATGCCACCGGCGGACAATCGCGCCGCCATGTCTTTGACAACCGAGACCCGCCTGGCCATGTCCGGCTCCACAAAAGAAAAGCCGTCCAGACGCTCCGCCCGCCGGACGACCTTGCGGTACAAATCCACGAAACTGGTGACGCAGTTTTTTACCCCGGCCCCGCTGGCGGCGGCGGCAATGGCTTCAAAATCACCCAGGTTGTCATGCAGACGTCCCTCACCGGTGGTATAAAAACAAATGGGATCAAACCGCCATTGCAGGCGTTCCGGGCCGAATCTGGCACTCAGCCGGCGCATTTGTTCCAATCGCTCCGCCAGGGGCGGCAGGCGGGGCTCCAGCAGCCGGTTCCGGGAATTGACGGTAAAATTAAAAAAAAGGTGATAGCCCCTTTCCAATAACTGTTCTCCATAACCGCCGTTAAGAAAAGCGGCAAAATTCTTTGACCAGAAAACAATAGTATGAACCCGATCCGGGCCAGCCGGTACTTGCCGGGCCTGATTGTTAAAGGGATTGATTACGGTAAATTCACCCCGATCAATTCCGGCCATGAACCAATCCATGTAAAAAGCAGGTATATCGGTTCGCCTTGAGGCGGAAAGGATAATTTTCTGCATGAAGTTTGCATCCTGCCGGTCATCGGCCCGGATATTGCCACAGTTCCACCACCTCGGGACTGACATAAGATATCCGGATTATGATTTATCGGGATTTGCGGGAAAGGAAATGACCCGGGCGTCTCCGCGACTGTCGTCATCAGGAGACTGGCGCCCGGCTTTATCACCTGACTCATCACCAGCCGACTCCGGTCTCTCCACCGGTTCGGCCTTTCCGGCAGACGGGGCGGCCACCTTTTCCAGTCTCATTTTCTGACCGTCCATGGTAAATTCCGCGCCATTGATATAGTCTTCTTTCAGAATCCAGGTCACCTCCTGCGGAGGGACGCTGAGAATCAGCAGCCTGATCTGAAACCAGTCTTTTTTATGATCAGCCACGATGGACTCCACGCGGGCGAACACCATGGGATTACCATCGTGATAAATTAAAACAAGATCATTTTCCAGTGTCATGAACAAACCTTGATGGCTTCGTAAAAAGTCCCTGCCTTGTCATTCCGGCGAAAGCCGGAATCCAGAACCATTTGATTTTACTGGACCCCGGCCTCCGCCGGGGTGACGAAATATGGTAAATCCCGACTTTTTACGAAGCCGTCAACCTTGATGATTTTTAAAAAAATTCCGGCCGCGACATAAAATATTTCGGCGCGGCTGCGGACCGGGAACGCCATCTTCAAAAAATTTATATGATGAATACCTGTTAATGTCAACATCAGCCCGGGCTTCCGGGCATCCCCGCCCGGATATTTCAGATAAAATCAGGCGGTGTACTGGGTACGCTCGATTAATTCCCTCTGCATGTTCCGGTTCAACTTCACGAAATAGGCGTTGTATCCGGAAATTCTGACCAGCAGCCACTGATAATCAGCCGGATTCTCCATGGCGTCTTTCATGGTGTCCGTGCTAATGACGTTAAATTGCCATTGCATGCCGCCCAGGTCGAAATATCCTCCGACATAATCGGTGAAGCGATCCAGGGTCTGCCCATGGGAATCCCCGGGCCCGGGGACAAGTTTGACGTTAAAGGCGATGTTGTTGGGCATTTTCAGATGATCAAGAGCGGCCACGGACCTCAGGCCGTGCAGAAGCTGGTCCGAAGCGCCCGGGGCCGGGGTCAGCCCCGGGGTAAAGGGCCGGCCCTTTCTCCGGCCCGAAGGCAGCGCCCCGGAAAGCAGGCCAAAGCCCACGTGATAGCTGATGGACCAGTAACCCGGCAGATAGCGGCCGCCCCGATAGTTAGGACGGGACTGGTACAGCTCGTAAACATAATCGATAATCTCCTGAGCCAGGGCGATTGCCCGGGAATCGCCGGAGCCGAAGCGGGGCACGCGTTTCACGCGCTCCAGGATAAGACCGGCTTCGGCGCCTTCAAAATTTTTTTCCAGAGCCAGCATCAACTCCCCGAACCCGACCATTTTATCCTCATAAACCAGTTGCCTGATAACCATGAGGCTGTCCACCACATCGGTAATGGAGACCAGGGCGACCCCGGATGAGTTATAGACCGCCCCGCCGTTTATCAGATCTTTTCCTTTTTCCAGGGGGCCCGAGAACAGGGCGGACAACAGGGGGGTGGGATGAATATACTGATGAGCCTGACCGAGCAGATCGTTCACTTCCATGGATTGTTCAACCAGAAACGCCAGCTGAGCCTTATAAGCCGATAAAAAATATTCAAAAACCGGAAAATCATGCCGGACATCTCCGGTGGCAGGACCGATGCGTTCGCCTATCACCGGATGGACACCATCATTCAGAGCCATCTCCAGAGGCGCCACCATGTTCAGCAGCATGCAATTGGTGTGTCCGTAATGACGGCCGCAGACAGTTGGCTCCACGCATCCGGTAGCCCCCCAGTCCCTGGCGTCTTCAAGGGCAAACCCCTGATGAACCAGTGATTGTATCATGGTCCGGTCATTATGGATAATGGGTGAAGCGCCCATGTTGATATTAACCTCGCACAATCGTCTCAGATATTCGGCCGAGTTGACGCCGGGAAAATAACGGGCGTTGAGGTTGGGGTCCTGGAAGCACAGCATCTCCGCGGTTTTGAGAATAATATAGGTCATGTCACAGACTGCGTTGGCGCCGTTGCGATCCACCCCGCCCACGGTGACGGTATCATCGGAAGAGCTGCCGCCGAAGAGCTTGTTGCCCACGTTGGGAATGAGGGGGTCATGATCATTAAATCGAATAAAGAGATTGCCCACCAGTTCGATGGTCTTTTTGACAACCTCTTCCCGGGCGGCGCTGGTGGTACAGCGGGATATATCATTTTCAAAGCAGGGCTGCAGCAACTGGTCCAGGCGACCGATGGACAGGGCGGAATCCGCGTTTTCCAGGTGCAGGCAGGTGAAAGTTATCCATATGGACATGACCGCTTCGTGCACGGTTTCCGGGGGATAAGCCGGAACCCGACGACAAATACGGGCGATCTCCAACAGCTCGCTGCGTCGTGAACCGGATGCTTCCGGGGACTCGCCCGCGCCTGTCGCCAGCCGCTCCGCCTCCGCGGCCAGATTTTCAGCGTAGACCAGAACGCCTTCGATGACAATAGCCAGGGACCGGTAAAACCTCCGGGATGAAGCCTCCAGGGACTCCGCCTCCCGGGAGCGGGTCTCGGCCATAATGGCGTTCAGCCCCTTCCTTAACACCGTTTCAAAATCAGGGATGGTATGGGAAATGGCGTTGTTTTTCATCATAAAATACAGAACGAACCGTTCTTCCAGCTGTTGCGACAAAGGCGCTTTATTAACGCGACGGCAATGTTCCCGGACATTGCGATCCATCCAGAAAGGGAAAACCTCGAAATTAAGGATATCCGCGTCCTGGCGGGAGAGATCGTTGGGGTTTAATTCCCGGCTGCTGATGGTTCTTAACTCCGACCAGATGGCGGTGCCGATAAATTCGGGGTAGACCGGGACGCCCACCTCTTTTGAGGTAGTGGAGCCGGCCAGCAGGTTGCGCTCCTGAATCACCGGCTTTTTGCGTTCCATCAGGTAACGCATGGCCCCGGCCTGGCGTAATCCCGGATCAATGGGGTTGCCGGCGGAATCCGTCTCAAACCCGTTCTCTTGAAAATAACGGGTCACCAGAAAAGCGCGTTCCGGACAGACGGCCGGTCTTTGGTTAAACCGTCTGTTTTTAAGATATTTTAAGCGTGGGAAATCTTCAATCCGGTATCTTTCTAAAAAGGGATCCTCCAGAAAGCGGACCTTGTCAACCCGACGGCCCAGTCTTTCATTTTTGATAGTTCTGGCTTTAGGGCCGGCGTCGATATCCCGGTCGGGCTCGGCAAATGGCGCGGAGTTTTTCCTTGCCTGGCGCGAAGACGGTCCCGTCAGCAGAGTAGTCAGATAGGAGAACCTGGTCAGGTAGGCCATATTACCGGTATAGGACATGTCGTTAGTCAAGAGGTAGTCCAGGGACTCTTCCGGGTTTTTGTCAAAAATCTCGGCCAGGGTTTGCCTGTCTTTATAAAATACGGTCACGTCCGGGCTGTCAATCCGGCCGCTGCCGGTCCTGACCCGGCCGTTTTCAAAAATCATATAAAGGTGCACCAGGTCATCACGGGTTGAAAACTGGTACCGGGCGTTAAAGACAAAGCCGGTCACCGGGTTGTTGATTTCGACCCGCATCTTTTTGCTGAACGTAAAAAAGAGAGCCAGAACCCTCAGGGAAAGTTTAAAAGCCTGGATCCGGGCCGTGATTCTGAGCCGGTGACGCAGACCGGCCGGACGGGAGGAGTATAAAAGGGCGCTGAATGGTGGATGATTATTTTTCATGTTGCCGCGCCTTTGTTGCTTTTAAATCCGGATAGGCCGACCGGAAACCGCTTATCCCGGATATTTCGTGAAATATCCGGATTATAATTCATCAACCTCTGTTAATCATCAAAATAATCCGGGGCCATGGTCAGGGTCAGCTGATCTCCGTCGGTAAGTCTCTGCGCCAGCCCCTGGATCTTCGGCAATTCGTACCGGAAATAATACCTGAAAGCGTAAAGCTTTCCGAGATAAAAGCGTTTTTCAGCTCGGGCGGATTTATTTTCCAGACCCCTGGTTGCCGCCAGAGCCTGAAGCAGCCATTGCCAGGAAACGGCTACAATACTGAAAAACTCCAGAAACACCACGGCATCGGCCAAGTAGGCGTCAGGCCCCTTTTCCCCGGCCAAGCCCACCAGATACATGGTCACCTCCTCCAGCCGGCTGACGGCCGCTTCCAGGCTGCGGGCATGAACGTCCAGCTCCGGGATTTCTTTAGCCAGGGCCACTGTCCCGGCCACAGCTTCGCCAAAATATATCAGGGCCCGTCCTTCCTTCATGACCACTTTCCGACCCAGCAGGTCCATGCCCTGGATACCGGTAGTCCCTTCATGTATGGCGTGAATCCGAATATCCCGGTAATACTGCTCCAGAGGAAAATCCTGGCAGTAACCATACCCGCCCAGGCATTGCAGCCCCTGGCTGACGGCCAGTATTCCCATTTCCGACGGGAAAGTTTTGACTACCGGCGTCAGGATTTCAAGCAGCAGGGACGCTCTTTCCCGGTCTTCGCCGGACAGGACCTTTTCCTGGTCCGAGTATTGGCAGCACTGCATTATGAGACTCAAAGCCCCTTCCACCACGGCGCGCTGAAACAATAGCATGCGACGGACATCAGCATGTTCGATAATCGGAATCTGGGGCCGGCCCGGATCTTTTTCCAGCAGCTTTCTACCCTGGCACCGCTGCCGGGCGTACTTCAAAGAGGCGTAATAGGCTGCCGAAGCGATCCCGGCGGCGCCGATGCCTACACTGATTCTGGCTTCATTCATCATCTGAAACATGTATTTGAGCCCCCGACCCGGCTCACCTACCAGATAGCCCCGGCAATCATCGTTCTCCCCGATGACAAGTTCGGTAATGGGCGTTCCCCGATAACCAAGCTTGTGAAAAACCTGACTGACGGCGATATCATTGGAGACCAGCTCCCCGGTGGTTTCATCTTCCCGTCGATTGGGGACCACGAACAAAGACAGCCCCCTGGCTCCGGCCGGAGCGTCCTGGATTCTGACCAGCATCAGATGAACCACATTCTCGGCGCAATCATGGTCGCCGGCCGAGATAAACACTTTATTGCCCCGGATCAGGTACCAGTCGTCAGCGGTGGGTTCCGCCGAGGTGGTCAGATCACCCAGGGAACTGCCGGCCTGGGGTTCAGTCAGGGCCATGGTTCCCTGCCATTTACCGGACAGCAGGGGGCCTAAAAACTTATCCCGCAGTTTCCGGCTGCCGAAAGAAGTCAGCAGGTGGGCGGCGCCGGCACAGGCCTCCGGGTAAACACTGGCCGAATAATTGGCGGCGGAAAAGATGAAATGGGTGGCGCCCACTATCATCATTGGCAGTTGTTCCCCGTCAAACTCGCGGGGAATATTGGCGGAAATCCAGCCGCCCCGGCCAAAGGCCTCCAGAATTTTTTTAACCTCCGGATGAACGACCACCCGGCCCTCAACCAGTCGGGGCGGCTGTTGATCCATTTCCCTTAAAATCGGAAACATCATTTTCTCCGACATCTGGAAGGCCGCCTCGATAATCATGTCCATCCCCCGGCGATTGTGCTCACCAAAATATTCGTAAGCGGTAAGGGACATGACATCAAAAACTTCATGCAATAAAAAATGGAGATTTCTTTTGCCGCAGAATTTTTCAGCCATGAGAAAAACCCGTCAGATCAAGAGATGAAAGCTTCGTAAAAAGTCAAATTGCCGCAAGGCGGCCGGTAGTAACCGCCCCCAAAAGGGTCCCGGTGCTAATAAAAACCACTTTCACCGATACCGCTGATTTTTATTTGGGACGATAGAGATCCGGGTCAGGGGCTAACAATTGCGTGATGCAAAGAGCCTGGTTTCTGTCTTCCAGGCGTATGGCCGCTTCCAGGCTGGTGGCGCCGGCATTGACGTTAAGGGCCTCCTTGGTCAGCTTCAGGCCGAGCGGTGATTTCCCGGCCATGTTCCCGGCCAGGGCCATGGCTTCCGCCAACAGGTCATCTTCGTCCACCACCGATTGCACCAGCCCGATCCTCAAGGCTTCGGCCGCGTCAAACAGGTCACCCGTATACAGATAGCGAGCCGCGTTCCCGGCGCCGACCGCCCTGGGGAAAAGCCAGGAAGAGCCCATGTCGGCGCCACCAACCCCGATATTGATATAGGCGGCGGAGAACCTCGCCTGGCGGGCGGCTATCCTGATATCACAGGCCAGAGCTATGGAAAACCCGGCTCCGGCGGCCGCTCCGTTGATGGCCCCCACCACCGGCTGGGGACACTGCCTCATGGCCAGAATAAAATCAGAATAGGTCCTTTGAAGGGCATAGGCTTTTGCCGGTGAATAGCCGTCAGCAGGAGCGGTTATGTCGGGATCATTCATGTCCAGACCGGCGCAAAAGCCTTTACCGGCGCCGGTGACTACCAGTACCCTCGTCTGGGTATCGGCCAATCGCTCTTTGAAAAAAGCGGCCAGATCGGCCTGCATGGAAAAATTTATGGCGTTCAGGCATTGGGGACGATTCAGAGTCAACACCCCCACCGAGCCTACTCTCTGATAGCTTAAATTATCGAATTCCGCCACCATCGCCTCCTTGGTTTTGTTCGCGCGACCGTTTACCCTGGCAAGACCTCAATCATCTCCCGCCAGACCAGCTTTTTTAATCACGTCCGGTCCGAATCTGGCGGTAATGCCATCTACAACCAGGCCAACCTTTTCCCATTTTTCAAAACCATCCTCACCTTCGGAGAACAGCTCCATTTGCGACGCCCGGAACGGATCATCCAGATCAGACACCCCCACTCCGATCAGACGCACCGGGCTTTTCAAATGATAATTTTCCAGAAGAGCCACAGCCGCCTGGTAAATTTTTTCAGAAGAACAAGTCAACCGGGAAAGTTTGGCCTGGCGGGTTTTCTGCCGGAAGTCGGAATGCTTGATCTTCAGGGTAACGGTTCCGGCTTTACGGCCTTTTTTCCGGAGCTGACGCCCCACCTCCTCGGCATGCTTGAGCAGATATTTTTTCAGCCGGCTCTTATCATTAATATCAACGTCCAGGGTTTCTTCGGTGCTGACGGATTTTACCGGCCGCTGCCGGCAGACCCGGGAACGATCAATGCCATGGGCCAGCTCAAACAACCGGTGACCGTATTTGCCAAGCCGTTTTACCAGTTTTTCCCGGCTGAATTTTTTGACATCCCCCAGGTTGACAATACCTGTTTCAAGCAAATGGGCGGCTGCTTTTTGACCAACCCCGGGAACTTTTCTTACCGGCAGATTATCGATAAACTTCTCAACCTGTTCGGGGGCGATAAAAGTGAGGCCATCGGGTTTATCCATATCCGAAGCGATCTTGGCCAGAAATTTCAACGGCGCGATGCCCACCGAGCAGTGCAGGCCTAAGCGGTCTTTGATGCGCACCTTGATTTGCGATCCTATTTCAGGAGCAGGGCCGAACATGGATTCACAGCCGGTGACATCCATAAAAGCCTCATCAATTGAGACCTGTTCGACAAGCGGCGTAAAGGAAGAAAGAATGGACATGACCTGACGGGATATCTCCCGGTAGCGGTCGCGACGGGGAGAAATAAAAATTGCCCGCGGGCATTTCTGCCTGGCCTGAAATATGGGCATGGCGGAATAAACCCCGAATTTACGGGCTTCATAACTGGAAGCCGCCACCACTCCCCGGTTGGAGGTTCCCCCGACGACCACCGGTTTACCGGCCAGGCCGGGATTGTCCAGCTGCTCCACCGAGGCGAAAAAAGCGTCCATGTCAACGTGGATGATCATCTTTTTTTCAGCCTGCGAGTCGGCTTCACTCCCACCTGCCGGCAAACAGGTGGTGATAAATTTCCGACAGGTAAACTATGCCTATCGGCCGCTCATTCTCCAGAATCGGGAGACGCCTGACCGTTCAGGATCTTTTTAATAGCATCTTCCACCGGGGCTTCTTCATAAACCGTATCAAAATTATTGACCATTATATCTTTCGCTCTTAACGTCATCAGACTCACCTTTGCCAGATATTAATCCTGAAATGAACCAGCCGCCCTTGAAACCAAAACCGGAACGACCTTGAAAACAATCTGAAAATAAGCTGCTCTTGAACCCGGCAGCCGGCTTAGGTTCACAAATTCCAGCCAAAACTGTAATTTATAATAAATCATGGCGGCAGGATATGTCAAAACAGTTTTCATGAAGTGTCCGGGTTAACCGGCAGGGAACGAACGAAAAATATTGACAGGCGCCGGAAATTTTGAAAAAATTAATAGTAATAAAAGCAATTTCTTACCTTTTCCGAAAAGGAACCTCTCACTTGTGCCAATAAAATAATGGCATCAAAATCAGGGGCTTTATTTTTCTGATCATAATCATGGAAGACACCTGGATGACGGAAAAAAAAGAAAAACATTCCCCCCCGGGCGAGGACGGTTCTCCAAACGCCGCCGACAGATCGTCCCGGGCCTCCGGACTCCGGCCCGGCGCCCGGATACTCACTTTCCTGATCTGTTTTGTTACCTGGATCGTTCTGTCCGGTCGCTTTGACATGTTCCACCTGGCCCTGGGCCTCATCGCCAGCGGCATCGTTGCTCTGATCTCAACCGACACCCTCTTTCCGACCCTGGAAATCCGGCATCTGCCCGGAATGTGGGCCGGTTTTATCCGTTATCTTCCCTGGCTTTTAGGCCAGGTTTTTCTGGCTAATCTCCGCATCCTGTACCTGACTTTTCATCCCCGCATGAAGGAACTGATCCAACCCCGGCTGATCACCTTTCACAGCCGGCTGAAAGACGATATGGCCATTCTTATCTTTGCCAACTCAATCACCCTGACCCCGGGCACGGTAACAGTTCACGTTTCTTTACTCGGCAAGTACACGGTCCATGCCATTGATAACCGGTCAGCCGGGGAGCTGCCCGGCCTGATGGAAAAAAAAGTGGAAAATATTTTTAATACTGAAAAAAACGATCCCGAATTAACCTGAATTGATGGACAGGTAATTGATGGAACAAATATTGGTATACGCGGGGATTTTTCTGTGCCTGCTGATGCTGCTGCCGCTTTATCGGGCGGTGTTCGGCCCCACCGTGCTTGATCGACTTATCGGCGTCAATGCCATCGGCAGCAAAACCACGGCGCTGCTGGTGCTGATCGGGCTGGTTCATCAGCAGGTGGAGATGTTCGTCGATATAGCGCTGGCCTACGCCACCCTTAATTTTATCGCGGTTCTGGCCACCTCGCGCTATTTCCAGAAACGCAAAGGACTTTATCGGGAATCCGGGCATGAATAGTATCGCTTTTAACCTGTCTTTACCGGGAGAACCGGCATGACCATTGTCTCCCTGCTTCTGATCATATCCGGCCTGATTTTTTTTGCCGGCGGCTCGGTGGGCATTCTCCGCTTTCCGGACTTTTACACCCGCCTGCATCCGGCCGGCAAACTCGATACCATGGGACTTTTAATGACGCTTGGCGGCATGGCGGTCTATGTCGCCGGGGACTTGACGCTGAGCGCCTTTTTAACCGCCTTGAAAATAATGCTCATCGTGGTCTTTATTTTCATTACCAGCCCGACGGCCACCCATGCCATTGCCGATGCCGGCATGCGGTGCGGATTATGGCCCTGGACAAATAACCGGGAGGAAACGAAATGATCTGGCAGCTGGATTTAATCATACTCGCCCTGGTCATTATCTGCGGCCTGGCCGCCATCTCCATTCGGGATCTTCTGGGGGCCTCGGTTTTGTTCGGGGCGTACAGTTTTATGATGTGCCTGCTCTGGGCGGTCATGGGCGCCGTGGATGTGGCTTTCACCGAAGCTTCGGTGGGGGCCGGAGTCTGCACGGTCTTTTTCGTGGCCGCTGTTTTTCAAACCACCAGGAGGAGCAAAGATTGAAAGCATACGGCTTGATCTCCGTGGCGATGCTGTGCCTGGTACTGATTTACAGTACCACGGATTTCCCGGATTGGGGTGACCCGGAATCCCCGGCCAGCCTGCATGTTTCGGACTATTATATTGAAAATGCTCTGAAAGACACGGCGGTTCCCAACCTGGTCACGGCGGTCCTGGCCGACTACCGTGGTTACGACACCCTCTTTGAAACCGCGGTTATTCTGACCGCCGGCCTGGCCTGTTTTTTTCTGCTGCGTCGGTTCAAACCCGCCCCCCCGGCATATAAGCTGTACCGTCATATTGACACCGGCGTGACCCTGACCATAGAACAGGGCGGCAAGGAACCCTTTGAGTCCCGGGAATTTGTGCGGATTGACTCTCAGTGGGTTCCCTATGACCTGGTGATTCAAAAAGCGTCCCGGCTGGTGGTCCCCTTCCTGCAGCTTTTTGCCCTGTATGTCATCGCCCACGGCCATCACTCTCCCGGAGGCGGATTTCAGGGCGGGGTTATCTTCGGAGCCACCATTATTCTGGTCTCTATCGCCAATGATCTGCGCTCCACCATCCGGCGGATTTCAGAAGAGGCCTGCGCCCGGTTCGCTTCAATCGGTGTCCTGATCTATGCCGGCCTGGGCGCCATATGCCTCCTGCTGGGAGCCGAATTTCTGAATTACGGCATACTGTCCCGGCTTTTTTCGTTCGACCCGGTCATGGCCCGCTCTCACGCTATCCTGGTGGTGGAAATAGGGGTCGGCACAGCGGTCGCGGCGGTGATGGTATGGATCTACTACAACCTGGTTTCAGCCGGCCGGCACGACGAGGGATTATAACCCTACAGATTATGACGGGGGGAATATGACAGAACTGACAACAATGTTCATGTCCGGATACAACTACTGGGGGGTCGTGATTCTAATGGGGATAGGCCTTTACGCCATGATCGCCAAGAACAACCTCATTAAAAAAATTATCGGGATGAACATCTTTCAAACCGCCATTATTCTTTTTTACGTCTCCATTTCGACTAAATACGGGGCTTCCATCCCGATTATAGCCCACGGCCACGGCGGCCACGCCGACCCCATCCGGGTGGCCGACTACATGAATCCCCTGCCCCACGTCTTGATGCTGACCGCCATTGTGGTTTCCGTGGCCACCCTGGGGGTGGCCCTGGCCCTGGCCGTCAGAATATACCGCGATCACGGCAGCCTGGAAGAGGATGAAATTATCGAAAAACTGAAAACCAGCGAACAGAACCGGATATGAACCTGCAAGCACCAGCCCTGATTATCGTGATTCCGCTGCTGGCAGCGCTGATGGTCAACCTGGTCGGCTGGGCCAGGTCTTACCTCTGCTTTCCCGCCGCTCTTGTCGCCCTGGGGGCGGCCTGGCTGTCTTCAATCTTCGTCATGTCCCGCGTCATGACGACGGGCGCCCTTACCTACCGTCTGGCGGGATGGGAGCCGCCCTGGGGGATTGCCTGGCACATTGATCATTTAAACGCCATCATCCTGATCCTCATTGCCACCGTGGCCCTGATCAACCTGATCGCCACCCGGTCTTCCGCCGCCGCCGAGTTTGGTGACCGGCCGGGAGCCTTTTATTCCCTGTACCTGCTCTTTGTAACCGGGCTCATGGGCATAGTCATTACCGGCGACATATTCAATCTTTACGTTCTGCTGGAAATAGCTTCCCTGTCCGGATACGCCCTGCTCGGACTGGGGAAAGACCGGGCCGCTATTTCCAGCCTGAATTATCTTTTCATGGGAACCATCGGGGCGAGCCTTTACCTGTTCGGAGCGGGCTATCTCTATATTATCACCGGCTCCCTGAACATGGCCGATATTGCCGCCATTCTGCCCACCATCGAAACGGCTTTCCTGCTCCAGGTCTCTTTTGTCCTCTGCCTGATCGGACTTTTTATCAAAATGGCCTTTTTCCCTTTGCACACCTGGCTCCCCAATGCCTACGCCAACGCTCCCGGTCCCGCCGCCAGCCTGATCGCCCCGCTTACCACCAAGGTCATGATCTATGTCATGATCCGGATTATTCTTTCCGTTTTTAAGCCCGAATTCGCTTTTAACTTTATGGCTCTGGGAAACCTGATTGTCTGGCTGGCCGTGCTGGCCATACTGGCCGGATCGGTCATGGCCTGGAAACAGAATCGCCTCAAGCGGATGCTGGCCTACATCATCGTGGTGGAGGTGGGCTACATGACAGGCGGATTCTGGCTGGGCAATCAGGCGGGCATGACAGGCGCCGTGCTGCACATCTTAAATGACGCCATGATGACCCTGTGCCTGTTTCTGGCCGCCGGAGCCATGGCCACCATGCTTCCCGGTGACAAACTCCATAATCTGCGCGGCCTCTTTAAAAAAATGCCCTTTACCATGACCGCTCTGGTGGTGGCCGGTCTTTCCATTATCGGGGTGCCGCCGACCTGCGGTTTTTTCAGTAAATGGTATCTGCTGTCCGGAGGCATTGCCGCCGGCCACTACGGCTTTGCGGCGGCCCTGCTTATCAGCAGCCTGGTCAACGTGATATTGTTTTTCCGGGTGTTTGAAATCGCCTTTTTCGAGTCTTCAACCGACCGGCCCCATGACCATCAGGAAAACGGACCGGTTATCCGGGAGGCCGCCCCGGACATGATCGTGGCCATGCTGTTCACCTCCGTCCTGTTGATTGTCATGGGGTTTTACGCCCACCCGCTGGTGACCCGGATTATTGAACCCGCTCTGAACTCTTTGATGATGGGGAGCTGATGACAAGCCTTGTGTCACTGAAACCGCTGCTGGCCGTACTGATCTCCCTGGCGGTGATCCCCATCCTGATCTCCGCCCGCTCGGCGAACCTGCGGGAAGGCTGGACCTTTGCGGCGGCCTTTATCAAATTCAGCCTTATTGCCTCCATGCTGCCGGTGATTCTGGCCGGCAACCGCCTGGAGTTTACCATTGCCCCGCTTTTGGCCGGAGTTGACTTTAAGCTCCAGGTTGACGCCCTGGGCTTGCTTTTCGCCCTGGTGGCCTCCTTTTTATGGATAATTACTTCCGCTTATTCCATCGGTTACATGCGGGGTCTGAAAGAACACGGCCAGACCCGCTATTACTGCTTTTTCGCGGCCTCGCTGAGCGCCACCATCGGAGTGGCGTTTTCCGCCAACCTGCTGACCATGTATATTTTTTACGAGATTCTCTCGTTGACCACCTATCCGCTGGTGACCCATCATCAGGACCAGGAGTCCAGGCGTTCCGGCCGCAAATACCTTTCATACATCATGGGCGGCTCCATCGGCCTGGTTCTGCCGGCCATGCTGATACTTTACCTGCTGACCGGCACGCTTGACTTTGTCAATGGCGGCCTTCCGGGTTTAAATCTGAAGCCGGTTCTGGCTTTGCCCCTTTTGCTGATGTTCGTGTTCGGTTTTTCCAAGGCCGGTATTATGCCGATGCACGCCTGGCTGCCCGCGGCCATGGTGGCGCCGACGCCTGTCAGCGCGCTGCTGCACGCGGTAGCCGTTGTCAAGGTGGGCGTGTTCTGTGTTTTTCGGATTATCAGTGATGTTTTCGGGCCGGAACTGCTGGCCGGCTTCGGTCTGGATACCCTGCTATGCTGGATCGCCGCGGCGACAATCCTGATTTCCTCCCTGATCGCCCTGTCCCAGGACAATCTCAAACGGCGGCTGGCCTTTTCCACCATCGGCCAGCTCTCTTACATTGTGCTGGGCGCCGCCCTGCTGTCCACCTCCGGAATGACCGGCGGCATGCTGCACATCGCCATGCACGCCTTTGGCAAAATAACCCTCTTTTTCTGCGCCGGCGCCATTGTGGTGGCCACCGGCATCAAAAACATTTCCGAAATGACCGGCCTCGGCAAACAAATGCCGGTGACCATGGCCGCTTTTTTCATCGGGTCCCTCTCGGTGATCGGCCTGCCGCCCTGCGGCGGCTTTATCAGCAAATGGCACCTGGCCATCGGCACCATTGAATCCGGACAGCTGGCCATGCTGGCCGTGCTTCTGACCAGTTCCCTGTTGAATGCCGCTTATTTTTTGCCCATCGTCTACCGGGCTTTTTTCTGCCCGCCGGCCGAGTCCGGTTTTGAGAACAAAATCGCGGAAGCTCCGGGCTGGGCCCTGACTCCGCCGGTGCTGACCGCCGTGATTTCAATCTTACTTTTTTTCTATCCGCAACCCTTTTTAAATCTGTCCCGGATAGCAGTCAGCGGAATCCTGGGAGGCTGAAAAATCATGTCCAGCGAAGAAAAAGAAAAAATGGAACTCAGCCACGAACCGGTCAAGGGTTACCCCGCGGCCCTATACACGGCCGTCTGTCTCGCCGCCGGTTACCTGGCCTTCATATTTATCATGGAACTGGGTGGTTAAAATCTTCAAAGTTCCTGATAATATTGTCGCCGGCAGACCATAACATTACGGAAGAATTATGAAGAAAGAACTTAAAATTTTCGACCATCCCGGCCATGTCAAAATACTTCTGACCTGTTTTTATATCAGCCTGGTCGTTCTTCTGATCATCGACTTTTTTGTCAGCAAACACCCGGCTTTCGGCTGGGACGGTTACCCCAACTTCCTGGCGGCATATGGTTTTATTTCCTGCGTCCTGCTCATCTATGTCGCCAAGCTGCTGCGATACTGGTTGCGAAGAGACGAAAACTATTATGACGGCCAGGCCCCGGACCGGGGCCGATCCCGCGGAGAAAACCGTGAGGCGCGCGATGATACATCTTGAACTTTTAAATCTGCATATGCCGCCGGCCTTGATTTTTATCCTGGGCGGTTTACTGATTCCGGCCTTCCGGGGCAGGGCCAAGTCCGCCTACATGCTGCTGCTGCCCGGACTGGCCTTTATCACGCTGGTCTTTACCCCCCTGGGGCAGCACTGGACAATTGATTTTCTTAACTTCGAACTGGTGCTGGGTCGCCTGGACCGGCTGAGCCGGATTTTCGCGGTTATTTTTATTCTCATTTCACTGATCTCGGTAATTTTCGCGTTACAAGTTAAAGACGATACCCAGCATGTGGCCGGGTTCGCCTATGCCGGCGGCGCCCTGGGAGTAACCCTGGCGGGCGACCTGTTCTCCCTTTATATTTTCTGGGAAATCATGGCGGTGGCTTCGACCTTTCTGATTTTAGCCCGCCGCGCCAGGGCCTCCCAGAAAGCCGCCTTCCGCTATATCATGGTGCATATATTCGGCGGTCTGTGCCTGCTGGCCGGGATTGTGCTGTATGTGCACGAGACCGGGACAGCCGCCTTCTCAACCATAACCCTGGCCGGTCCGGCCAGCGTTCTGATCTTTATCGGAGTGGCGGTTAACGCCGCCATCATTCCCCTGCATTCCTGGCTAAGCGACGCCTATCCGGAAGCGACCGTCACCGGCGCGGTCTTCCTGAGCGCTTTTACCACCAAAAGCGCGGTTTACGTAATGGCCAGGATATTTCCGGGGACGGAACTGCTTATCTACCTGGGCGTCCTGATGACGGCCATTCCCATTTTTTACGCCGTGCTGGAAAATGATATCCGGCGGGTGCTGTCCTACAGCCTGATAAACCAGGTGGGCTTCATGATCTGCGGCATCGGTATCGGCACCCAGCTGGCTATCAACGGCGCCGTGGCCCATGCTTTCTGCCACATCATTTACAAAGCCCTGCTGTTCATGTCGGCCGGCGCGGTCTTGCATGTTACCGGGAAAATCCGGTGTACCGATCTGGGCGGCTTATACAAAACCATGCCCCTGACCTGCCTCTTCTGCGTTGTCGGGGCGGCGTCAATTTCCGCTTTTCCCCTGTTCAGCGGATTTATCAGCAAATCCATGATTATCAGCTCCGCCGCCCACCACCAGATGGCCATAGTGTGGCTGGTGCTGCAATTCGCCTCGGCCGGCGTTTTTCACCATGCCGGCATCAAGGTGCCTTATTTCATGTTTTTCGGCCACGACTCCGGCATCCGCGCCAAGGAACCGCCCTTAAACATGCTGGCGGCCATGTTTGTGGCCGCTTTTCTGTGCGTCTTTCTGGGGGTGCGCTTTGACCTCCTCTACGCTCTCTTGCCCTACGCGGTGGACTACGCGCCTTACACCGGCGCTCATGTGGTCGGACAGCTGCAACTATTAATGTTCGGCGCCCTGGCCTTCAGCCTGTTGATACTTTCCGGCCGGTACCCGGCTGAATTACGGGCCATCAACCTGGATACGGACTGGTTCTACCGCAAGGGCGCCGCGATGGTGGCCAGGTCTGCCGACAAGGTCCTCAACGGGTTGAACCGGTTAGGTGACTCCCTTTTCGCGGACCAACTGCCTTCTTTGACGCGACGCTTTTTTGACAAGCTGCCGGCCACCATTATAGCCGGGTTTACCCGTCCATCCGCTTCCAAAAAATCGACTGCCGGGAGGGCGAAGTCCCTGACCGGTATCGAGGATGCCGAGATCAGGATAACAGCAGGACTGCTGCCGGCCGGGCTGGGCGCGATACTGGCGGTAATATTTATTGTGGTTTTTTGTCTGAAAATCTATCTTTTTTAATCTGTTGGCCGGTTCCGGACAGCTGCCGACCGGACCGGCAAGGGGGATAAATGCCAACCAGGAATTCACTTCGTTCAATCCGCATTCTGGGAGATCTTACCGATGCCATGCTGGATAAGATTCTGCCTTTCATAGAATTGCACCATTTTGACGAACGCCAGGTCCTCTTTCGGGAAGGGGACCGCAAAAATATTTTTTACATGTTACATGACGGCAAGGTCCTGCTGGAAAAAAGAATTTCAAATAAAATCACCGTATCCGTTGCTTCCATCAAACCGGGCTTTTCCTTTGGCTGGTCCTCCATGCTTAATGAACCGCTGCGGCTTGACGCGGTCTGCGCGGAAAGATCCGTCGTTTTCACTCTGGACACGGGCGAGGCATTCCGCTTGATGGAGGAGGACCCGCACATGGGCTACCTGATTCACAAGCAACTGATTCAGATTGTGCAGCGGCGGCTGGACCTGCGCACCGAGCAGTTCGTTCGCATAATATCAAAGCACCCCGATATCGGTCCTCTTCTGGAGGAATAGTCCTGGTAGCTGAAATATTATTTGTTTTTCAACCTCATCATAAAAGACAACGGGTGGTTTAAAAAGGAGAAAACATTATGGCTATTTTCACGATTTCCAGAGAATTCGGTGCCGGTGGTCGGACCCTGGGTAAAATGGTGGCTCAAAAATTGGGATATACCCTGGTTGATGAAGATATTGTGCAGATGGTCGCCGAACGCGTCAAGGTTTCCAAAGACTCGGTTAAATCAATTGAAAAAGAAGCCGGCGGTTCCCTTTTAAAATTCATGAATTATCTCATATCCCAGAAGCAGATCAACCGCGTCCTGGATGATTCCAGGGGCTATATTGATGAAGCGGTTTACGTCAGCGCCCTGACCGAAATCATCACCGAACTGGGCCAGGAGGGTGATTGTGTCATCGTGGGACGCGGCGGGCAGTATATCCTGCGGGATCATCCCGAGACTTTTCATCTTCTGCTGGTGGCCACCCGCGAAGACCGGATCGGCTTTATGATGAAAAACTACAACCTGACCCGGGAGCAGGCGGAAAACACTATCCGCGTTCACGGCAGACGACGGCGGAATCTGTACCGGAAATTCGGTAAAGAAGACTATGACCAGGCCATGTTATATCACCTGGTGCTGAATATGAGTAAACTTTCCATGGAAAAAGCAAGGGAACTTGCCTGTCAGCTCGTGGAGGCATGAGGACGGAGAAATATCCCGGTTATGTCTTTGCGGGGGCAGTTTATGCCCGGGCCGGGGATCAAGCCGGAAATCAGGACCGGGCGAACAGGATGAACCGCAAAAACATTCGTGTTTTTGATAAAACTCCGGTATGATCAAACGATGGATTTTAAAAGGTATAAAATAAACCGGCGGGTTCTGGAGGATATTGAACAACGTGCGACGCCGGGAATGTATTTTTATCTTATAATCACCGCCCTGATTCTTCTTTTCAACCAGTTCTACCAGAGACATCTGGAATTTTCAGTTATTTTTGCCGTGGCCATGACGCTTATCGCGGCCTTTCGCCTGACCCAGTTCTATCTTTTTCGGCATATCTACCGCCTCAGCAAAAAATTTTCTTATCAGGCCTTTTTCTTAAGCGTATACGCCACCGCCTTGTTATGGGGAACCGGGGCCGCCTATTTCATGCTTCACCCGGAAGAAGCCCCTTCTCAGATGATTATGCTGACCGCCACGGCCGGCCTGGCGGCCGGAGGCAGCGTGGCTTTTTTTCCGGCCTGGCACGTTTCCGTGCTCTATGTCTTATGCATGCTGGGCCCGGTCATTATCAGCATGTTTCTGCTGAAGACAAACATGATGCTGGCGTTTCTAATCATGTTGTACGCCATCTACCTGCCGATCATCTCTTTCCGGGGTAACCGGGAATACTGGAACGCGCTTGAAAATGAACACCTCCTGAAAGTAAAATCGGAAGAAATAGAAAAACTGAGCCGGACGGACGGGTTGACGGGACTCTACAACCGGCGGTATTTTGACGAAATGTTTACCCGGCAGTGGAAGGCGGCGGTCAGAAACGCCATCCCCATCTCGCTCATCATCGGTGATATCGATTTCTTCAAGCAGGTCAATGACACATACGGTCACCCGGCAGGAGACGAGTTTCTGCAAGAAATCGCCGCGCTGCTTGGCTCCATCATGAAACGGGAGACCGATATTATCGCCAGATACGGCGGCGAAGAGTTCCTGGTTCTAACGCTTAACAGCGATGCCCGAGAGACCCGCGAACAGGCGGAAACTATCCGGGAGAAAATCGAAAAAATGCGTCTGACCTACCAAAACCAGTCCCTTCAGACCACCATAAGTCTGGGGGCCGTTTCCTGCGTTCCCGGCAAAAATGACACCAAGGAGTCCTTTTTAAAAAAAGCCGATGACGCCCTTTACCGGGCCAAAGAGGCCGGCCGCAACCAGGTAGTTTTCCAAAAAATAGAGTCATTGTCCGGCAGTTCCGGGGAATCTTCGGAAACAACCGGGTATGCCGGGATATCGGTTGATCGGTCTGAAAAGTAAGCATTATGAAAACCATGGCAACCCTGTTGAGTCTGGTCGTTTTTTTTATCACGGCATCAGCTGTTTGCGCTCAGGCGGGTCTGGACGATTTTATGTTCAGCCTTAACAGCCAGGCGAAAGCCGACATAGGAGACTTCAGCCTGAAATTGAGTTCCCGCTTCGGAGTCCCCCTGGAGGAAGTCAAGGCCACCATCAAAAAAGTGGACGCCCCGGCGGACGCCTTCATGTGCTTTCAGCTCAGCAGCATGACGGGCACCCCCTTCGACAAAACCTTCCAGGCCTACCAGCGCAACAAAAATAAAGGATGGGGGGCCATCGCCCGGGAACTCGGCATCAAACCCGGTTCAGCGAAATTCCACGCCCTTAAAAACGGGGACCTCTCGTTAGATGGCCGGAGCGGCCGGAAGACACCCGGGAAACCCGGTAAAGGTAAAGGTAAACATACAAACAGGCCTTAAGACCAAAAAAAAACAATCTGATGTCAAATAAGCCCTTCCGCCCATTACCACGCCAACTGGCGTTTTATCGCTGGTATATTTTTCTGATTTTAGGCATCGCCTACTTCCTGGTATATTTTCACCGGCTCTCCCTGTCGGTGGTGGCCGACGACCTGGTGCGGGATTTTGAAACCTCGGCCAGTATTACCGGGCTGCTGGCCTCTTTGTATTTCTATTGCTACGCCATCATGCAGCTGCCGGCGGGCCTGCTGGCCGACTCCATCGGACCACGCAAAACGGTCAGCCTGTTTCTGCTGATTGCCGCCGCCGGCAGCGTCCTGTTCGGGCTGGCCCCCGTCATCGAAGTCGCCTTTGCCGCCCGGATCATGGTGGGATTTGGCGTGTCCATGGTTTTTATTCCCACCATGAAAATTCTTTCCCAATGGTTCCGGCAAAACGAATTCGCCTCCATGGCGGGCATGTTCAACTCCGTCGGCGGCCTGGGCGTACTGGCCGGTACCTGGCTGCTGGGGCTGATGGCCACCTCCATGGGCTGGCGGCTTTCCTTCGAACTGATCGGCCTCGGCACCGTCGTGGTGGCGGCGCTGGCCTGGCTGGTGGTGCGCGACAATCCCCGAAAAAAGGGCTGGCCGGCCATTCAGGAATTTGAAACGGCGGCTGAGGAGTCCGCTTCGCCGACGGCCATTCCTTTGCTGGCCGGCCTGGGCCGGGTACTCCGGGACAAACGTTTCTGGCCCGTGGCCGTCTGGTTCTTTTTTGACTGCGGCATCTTTTTCGGATTCGGCGGCCTCTGGGGCGGTCCCTACCTGATGCACGTTTACGGCATGAGCCGGGCGGAGGCCGGGTCGGTCCTGAGCATGATCGCCTGGGGCATGATTATCGGCAGCCCCCTGATGGGCTTTGCCTCCGACCGCCTGCTCCGAAGCCGCAAAAAACCGTTTCTTATCTGCGGGCTAATTTTATCGGCGGAAATGCTCTTTCTCTGCCTGCATCCCGCCGGCCTGCCCCGGCCGGCGCTGTACGCCCTCTTTTTTATTTTCGCGCTGTCCGCCTCCGCCATTGTCATCGTGGGCTTTACTACCACCAAGGAACTCTTTCCGGTGGCCATGGCCGGGACCTCGGTGGGCGCGGTCAACCTCTTCCCCTTCGCGGGCGGGGCGGTTTACATGCCCCTGCTGGGGCGTGTGCTGGACGTCTCCGGCCAGACTCCCGCCGGTGGTTATTCCACGGAAGCCTATACCACCCTGCTGCTGATCCTGTTTATATCTTCCCTGGCGGTCCTGGGCTGCGCCCTGCTTATAACGGAGACCTTCCCGGGCAGACCGGCCCGGTCGACAAAGGCATAAAAAACTTGACATCGCCGGCGCCCCGGGTATAAATCGACCTATGTTATCCGCCCTGGAAAAAAAAATCGTGGCCGCCATACAGGCTGATATCCCGGTCACCGAGCGTCCCTACCGGCAAATGGCTGAAGAGATCGGCATTTCCGAAGACGAATTCATCGAAACCCTGACGGCTCTGTGCGAACGGGGTGTCATCCGGCGCTTCGGGGCCACCCTCCGACACCAGAAATCCGGCTTCACCGCCAATGCCATGGTCGCCTGGCAGGTAGCCGAAGAGCGCGTCCACCAGACCGGTCGAATAATGGCGGCCTTTGAAGCGGTCAGCCATTGCTATCGACGTGATCCGGTCCCGGACTGGCCTTATAACCTGTATACCATGGTCCACGCTCCCAGCGAGGAGAAATGCCTGGAAACCACCCGCCGGATGGCTGAAAAAGCCAATATTGAGACCTACGCCGTTTTATTCAGTCGCAAAGAGCTGAAAAAAACTTCCATGCAGTACTTCGACGATGAAGATGACTGATCAAAAAAGGCCGGCTTCGTAAAAAGTCCCTACCTCGTCATTCCGGCGAAGGCCGGAATCCAGAAC
>JBKHHL010000055.1:0-15874 GCA_046539175.1 Desulfosudaceae bacterium | reverse complement strand
AAAGTATCGCTTCTTTGTTACCTCCCCCCCCAATTATAAAACCGCCGAAGCTGATGAAATGATCTCCCATACTTTTTTCGGCGGGCTGCGGTTTCAGTTTGAGATATAGTTGAAAGGACTCAGGCCGGAAAATTCGCGGGTCCTGGCCCGGACTATGACTCTCACGGGCAGCCGCCATCGGTGTTCTTTGAAAAGACGCCGATGGCGGGACGTCCGCGAGGTTCCCCGGTGACACCGAGTTCGCCCCGCTATGATCCGGCGGTTGTGCGGCGATGACTTTTGCCCCCTGCTCTTTGCCGGTTTTGTCCGCTTTTCCCGAAGGTTCTGTTTTTGAAGAGCGTCCCCGGCACTTCTTCAAAGCCGGTGCCGCAAAAAGCAACCAGGCCGCCGTCAATTATCATTTCGGCAACAAGCAGAATCTATATCTGGAAGTGTTCCGGCTGCGGTGGCTGCAACGGACCAGGCGCATGAGGGATTGTTTCGCCGGGCAACTGGCGGACAAGCCGCGTCCGACCATTCCCGAGGTTGTCGACGCCATGGCCCGGGGTTTTCTGGAAGGTCCCCTGAGCGATGACGAGCGGCGATATCACGCCCAGCTCATGCAGCGGGAACTGGCCTGCCCCGGCCAAGCTCTGAAAATGGTGGTGAATGAAGCCATGCGACCCTACCAGCAGCAGCTGGCCGATCTTATCCGGCCCAACCTGCCGCCCGGCACGGATGAGGAGCGTTTGCGCCTCTGCCTGCTGAGCATTCTCGGCATGATCATTTATTTCACCTTTGCCCGTCCGGCGGTGACCATGGTCCTCGGTCATGATTATAATCCGCGTTTTAAGGCCGTTCTCGTTAACCATATCACCAGCTTTGCCCTGAACGGGCTTAACTCCCTGAAAGCCGGAAATTAGAATAATGAAAATTCTCTTCCATGTCCTCGCGGCTGCCTTCGTCACAATGGCCGGCCTGGCGCCTGCCGGCTGCCTGTTGCTGGGGCCGGAATATGAACGACCGGCTCTTGACATTGATATGCCCGACAAGTTTCTGACGGCGGAGGATTCCGCCACGAGGCCATACGCCGCCGGCGGTAACTGGTGGACGGAATTTGAAGATGCCCGTCTGAACCGGGTGGTGGCCAGGGTAATCGCCGGCAACCCGGACATGCGAAAAGCCGCCGCCAGCGTCTTAGAAGCGCGGGCTCTGGCCGGACAGAGCCGGGCTGACCGGTTCCCCGAGCTCAGCCTGGAGGCCCGGGCCTCGCGTCAGGAACAGACCGCGGCCGACCCCGTCTCCGGTGAACCCGTCACCGTGGAGAGCGAGGACTATTCCCTGGCCCTGCCTGCTTCTTTTGAGCTTGACCTGTGGGGGCGCCTGGCCCGGGCCTCCCAGGCCGCCCGGGCCGAACTTCTGGCGGCCGAAGCAAACCGGCGAACCATCTCGCAGTCCTTGATCGCCGAGGCCGTCAGCCAGTATTTCCGGGTTCAATCCCTGCAAGCCCAGCTTGGTATCAGCCGACGGTTGCAGCAAACCCGGCGGGAAAGTCTGACCATGGTCAAGGCCCGGTATCGTCGCGGTCTGGCGACAGTTCTGGATGTTCAGCAGGCCCGCCGCGGGCTGGCCCGGACGGAAGCGGAAATACCCTCCCTGGTGCAGACCCTTGGAAAGGCCCGCCATGCTCTGGACGTGTTGCAGGGGATCTATCCCGGAAGGAAGAAGGACGCCCCGCAGCAAGCCCCGCAGCTGGCATCGGAGCAAGAGACCCGGACCGCGCTGCCACCACCGATACCCGCCGGCCTGCCCTCGGAATTGCTGAATCGCCGGCCGGACATCCGGGCCGCCGAAGCCTCGCTGGAAGCCGCCTGCGCCAGGATCGGCGCGGCCAGGGCCAACCGGTTTCCGCGAATATCCCTGACCGGGCAGTTCGGCTATACCAGCGAGGAGCTGGACCTGCTCTTAAAGCCGGAAAGCGAGCTCTGGAAAATCGGGGCCGGCCTGTTTCAGCCCCTGTTTGACGCCGGCCGGCGCAAGTCCGTCCAGCGGGCGGCTGAAGCCCGTTACCAGCAGCAACTGGCCGGATACGCCAAAACGGTACTGAACGCCCTGGCCGAGGTGGAGGACGCTCTGCTGACCCGCCAACAGCAGCTGGCAAGGCGCGACCGGCTGCTGACGTATCGCGACCAGGCCGAAGCGACGCTCGCGACCGCCCGGGATCGTTATCAACGGGGGCTGAGCGGCTACCTTAACGTCCTGGACGCCCAAGAGGCAAAGCTTCAGGCTGACCTTGATCTGGTTAAGACCAGATACGCGATTTATGCCAACCGGGTGGCCCTGTACCGGGCCCTGGGCGGGGGATGGGGCGACGAAAAAGCGGTGCCGGCGGAATAGGTGATCAGGAGGGCCAATTTTAATGTTTTCGTAAAAAGTCCAATATCTTCGTTGCGCTTCATCCCTCGGAATTTTATGTACTGATAAGTACGCTGCGTTCCTCGGGATTTATCATATTTCGTCACCCCGGCGGAGGCCGGGGTCCAGTAAAATCAAATAGTTCTGGATTCCGGCTTTCGCCGGAATGATGAGGTAAGTAATTTTTACGAAGCCATCAGGGTTAGTTCAACGCGGCATAATTGGTGAGTTATAATGACAAAAAAACAAAAAAATATCTCGCAGGCGGTGGTGGCGCTGGGACTGATCGTCCTCGGCCTGGCCGGTTATTATCTGCTCAAATCCAGCCGGGAAGACCTGGACCGGCACCAGTCGGAAGTCTCTGCTCCCCTGGTGCGGGCCGTCCCGGTCCGGATTGAAGACCGGGACATGACTATTACCGGCCGGGGCACGGTCCAGGCCCGGACCGAAAGCCGGCTGGTCGCCCAGGTCGGCGGGCGGGTCGTGCGGGTATCGGACAGTCTGGTCAACGGCGGCCGCTTTAAAAAGGGGGAACGGCTGGTTACCATTGATCCCCGTGATTATGAAATCAACGTTACCCAGGCCGAAGCCGGCGTCAAGGACGCTGAAAGCCAGTATGAACAGGCTCGCCAGGAATCCGAAGCAGCCCGGCAGGAGTGGCAGCAAATTCATTCCGGTGAAAAGGCGCCTCCGCTGGTTGCCAGGGAGCCTCAACTGGGCGCGGCCCGAGCCGCCCTGGAGGCCAGGCGGGCCAATCTGGAAAAAGCCAGGCTGGACCTGGCGCGAACCAGGATCACCGCTCCTTTTGACGGCCGGGTCAGCAACAAAGAGGTTGATCCGGGACAGTACGTTACCCCGGGCCAGACGCTGGCCTCGGTCTACGCCATCGACGCGGTCGAGATCGTGGTTCCCCTGGAAAATGATGATCTGCAGTGGCTGGATGTGCCCGGTTTTACCACGGATGCCCGGCCGGGCGCTCCGGCCAGGATCAGGGCCCGGGTGGCCGGCCGGACTCTGACCTGGTCGGGACGGGTAGAGCGGGTGGAGGGAAAAATTAACGCTCAAACCCGGCTGGTCAAGGTGGTGGTCCGGGTGCCGCGTCCCTTTGATACCCTGCCCCCCTTATCGATCGGACAGTACGCGGAAGTGGAGCTGACCGGCCGGACCCTGGCCGGGGCGGCCGTCATTCCCCGGGCCGCCCTGCGCGGGCAGAGCACGGTCTGGGCGGTGGATCCGGATGAAAAGCGGCTTCATTTTAGGGCCGTCAAAATAGCCCGCCGGGATGAGCGGGGAGTAGTCGTGCGCGAAGGACTCCGGGCGGGGGAGATGGTGGCGGTGTCTCCGCTCAAGGCGCCTACCGACGGCATGGAGGTGAGGATAGTCGAGCTTGGCCGGAATGCGCCGGTAAACGGGTCGTCAGGCGGCGCCGGCGGCAAACCGGCGGAGCCGGGCGCGAAAAGCCCGGCCGATAAAACGGCCGAGGCGATGAAAAACACTCCGGTGAAAATGACGGACGACAGCCCTGGTGACGGAGGTGACTCATGAAAACGGCCATCGCCTGGTTCGCCGAGAATCACGTGGCCGCCAACCTGTTGATGCTGTTCATTCTGATCGCGGGGGTGGTGACCGCGGCGGGCATCAAGCTGGAGATTTTTCCGGAAACGGAACTGGATAAGATCAGCATCACGGTCGCCTATCCGGGGGCGTCCCCCTCCGAGGTGGAGGATGGGGTGGTTCGCCGTCTCGAAGAAAACGTGGCCGGTCTGGAAGGGATCAAGCGGATAGATTCTGTCTCCCGGGAGGGGATCGGCCGCGTCACCATTGAGGTGATGAAGGGCTGGGACATCAAAAAACTGCTGGACGAAGTCAAATCCGAGGTGGATCGCATCACCACCATGCCCGAGGAGGCCGAGGAGCCGGTCGTCCGGGAGGTCACCCGGCGTTCGCGGGTCATCAGCATCGCCATATACGGGGAGGCGCCCGAGGCCACCCTCAAGCATATCGCCCAGTCGGCCAGGGATGAACTGACCAACCGGGCCGGGGTCACTCTGGCCGAACTGGCGGCGGTCCGGCCCAATGAAATCCACATAGATATTTCCGAAGAGACCCTGCGCGAATACGGCCTGACCCTGGAGGCGGTGGCCGGGATCGTCTCCCGCAGCAGTCTGGATCTGCCGGCCGGCAGCGTCGAGGCCGAGGCCGGGGAGGTGCTTATCCGCGCCAAGGGGCGCCGGTATTACGCCCGCGAATACCGCGACATACCGGTCATCACCCGTCCCGACGGCGTTCGCGTCACCCTGGGACAGATCGCCCGGATCAGCGAAGGTTTTGCCGATGTGGATCTGTATTCCGGCTTTCAGGGAAAACCGGCGGCCATTATCAACGTTTATCGGGTAGCTGATCAGAGTGCCCTGGATGTGGCCGCTACCGTCAAAAACTATGTCAAAGAGTTGCAACCGACCCTGCCCCGCGGTGTTGAGGCCCGGTATTACCAGGACAGGTCCACTATTTTAAAAAGCCGAATTGAGCTTTTGACCAGAAATATGGTGCTGGGGCTACTGCTGGTCAGCCTGCTGCTGGGGGTGTTTTTACACCTGCGCCTGGCTTTCTGGGTGACGCTGGGCATTCCCATCAGTTTCGCCTTCGGGATGATGCTGCTGCCCTATTACGACGTCTCCTTGAACATGATTTCCCTGTTCGCTTTTATCATGGTGCTGGGAATCGTGGTGGATGACGCCATTATTGTCGGTGAAAATGTTTTCCGCCATCAGGAAGAAGGGAGCGATCATCTGCGGGCGGCCGTGGACGGTACCTTCGAAGTGGGCCGGCCGGTCATTTTCGCCGTGCTGACCACCATGGTGGCTTTCTGGCCGCTATTGGCAACCGGCGGGACCATGGGCAACTTCATGCGCCACATCCCCCTGGTGGTGATCCTGGTGCTGCTGGGCTCGCTGGTGGAGTCGCTGCTGATCCTGCCGGCCCACCTGTCCCGCAGCAAGGCGGCAGAAAAGGGCGGGCGCCGTCCCGGGATAATGAACCGCTGGATGAAATGGGTTACCCGCAAGCCTTACCGGCAACTGGTGGAATATTGCGTCCGCTGGCGTTACGTCACCCTGGCCGCGGGATTGGCTGTACTACTGTTAACGCTTGGTGTCTGGTCCGCCGATTTTATCAAGTTTACGTTTTTTCCCAAAGTCGAGGGAGATGTGATGGAATGCCAGATCACCATGCCCTCCGGAACGCCCGGGGAACGGACCCGGGCGGTCGTCGAACAGGTGGAGGAAACCGCTCAGACCATGCTGGCGGAAAAGGACGCCGGCCGGCCGGAGGGCGCTCCTTCGCTCCTGGAGCACACGGCCACGCTTGTCGGCGCCCATTTCGGTTCTCGCGGCAGCGGCGATTCCGGCGGCCATCTGGCCCAGGTCTGGATCCAATTGCTGGAAGGAGAAAAGCGTCATCTCAGTTCAGCCGCCCTGGTCCGGGAATGGCGCCAGCGGGTCGGAACGATACCGGACGCCGAGTCGGTGGTTTTTCAAAGCCGGATTCACGGCGCCGGCAATCCGGTGGAAGTCCATCTTTCCCTGGAGGACCATGATCGGCTGCTGGAAGCGGCCGCGGAGCTGAAAGCCGAGCTGGGAGGATTCTCGGGCGTGTTTGACATCAGCGACAGTTATCTGCCCGGCAAAATGGAAATGCAGCTTAAACTCAAACCCTCCGGCGTCGACCTGGGACTGGAGCTGGCCGACCTGGCCCGGCAGGTCCGCCACGCTTTTTACGGGGCCGAGGCCATGCGTTTTCAGCGGGACAAGAACGAAGTCAAGGTGCTGGTCCGTTATCCGGACGCGGAGAGAAAATCTCTGGATAACGTGGAGGAAATGCGTATTCGCGCCGCGGACGGCAGCGAGGTGCCTTTTTCGGAGGTGGCCGCGGTGGATATGCAGCGGGGTTACGCCGCCATTAACCGGGCCCAGCGGATGCGGGTCATCAAGGTAACGGCCGATGTCAATGAGAAGGTGACCAACGCCAACGAGGTGCGGCAGCACCTGGTCAATAATTATCTGCCCGACCTGGAAAAACGTTATTCCGGCTTGCGCTATGTTATTGAGGGAGAAGGCCAGGAACAAAAAGAGGTGCTGGGTGATGTCGGCCGCGGTCTGATTATCGCTCTTTTCTGCATCTATGCCCTGCTGGCCGTGCCGTTCAAATCGTTTTCCCAGCCGTTCATAGTTATGGCGGCCATTCCCTTCGGCGTGGTCGGAGCCATTGTCGGCCACCTGTTGATGGGTTTTAATCTCAGCGTCATCAGCCTGTTCGGCATGGTCGGTCTTACCGGGGTAGTCGTTAATGACTCCCTGGTGCTGATTCACCGCGTCAACCACCTGCGCCGAAGCGGAATTGACGCTCATGACGCGGTTGTCGAGGGCGGCCAGTTGCGCTTTCGGGCTATCATCCTGACCTCGCTGACCACTTTCGGCGGGCTCACCCCGATGCTGCTGGAAAGAAGCCTGCAGGCCCGCTTCCTGGTTCCCATGGCTATCAGCCTGGGCTTCGGGGTGCTGTTTGCCACCCTTATCACCCTGCTGCTGGTTCCCTGCGGATATATGATTCTGGAAGACATCCACCAGCTGATTGATAAAGCCAGGAAACTCCCGGACCGCGCCGGCGAAAAGGAGCGTTCTGTCCGGTAAAAGCCGGCCGGGGGGGCAGGCGAAAAACACCTTTTTTAAGTCATGACGCGAAAGCTCGACATAAACAGGGTCGGCCGGGCTCAACAGCCCGAACGACCCTGAGTTGCCGGAATAACCGTATCTACTCTTCTCCCAGGGTGCTCATTACCCGGGAGAGTCGCTGCTGAGCCTGCTGCACTTTTTGATCCGACATGTAAGGCGTCAGCTTCATGAAGGAATTCCCGAACTCCTGGCCGACCGTTTCCATTTCTTCTTCGGTCACTTGCAGTTCTTCCGGAAGCTCTTCAGCGTCAGCCAGATCCGGATATTTTTTTTGGATCGCTTTCATTTCCGGGGCCAGCTCCTCCATGTCATCGGCCAGGTCATTGATGGCCTTGGCCGCTTCGTCGGCGCTGTCGACTTTATCAACCGCTTCCACGTAGTTTGACATCAGCTTGAGGAACTGCCGGTTAACCTCGATGATATCCGAATATTTGCCGCCGCCGCATCCGATCAGGCCAAAAATCAGCCCCAGCCCCGCCACTACCGCTACCATGTTCCGCATCATAGCTTCCTCCCTGTTTTACCTGTTTATGGTCAAGGATTGCTTCCTGAAAAAGACCTGCATTCCTTATATATTAAAAAAGCGGCCCGATCAACAATCCCTTGCCGGAAGCGGCCGGGGCCGGCTGAAATCTAAGCGGTTCAGCTTGACTTAACTGTTCATATATCCTATGAATATCTTTAAACATTGCTTTAAAACCTTTATGTCGGCCAGAAATATGTCATGTTTGATCATTATTTTTAATCTGAAGCTCTGCAGGATACTGCCCTGTAAACCGCATCCTAAGCTATATACCCCAGAGAAACCTGCGCTGCAGGGAACACCGCATGATAAAATAAATTTTCTATACATCCAATCCTGGAGAAAGCAATGACCAAACCACATGAAGAATAAAGGAACTTTTAAAGAAAAAAATACGTATGAATTCCAAGATCCGGCTGCGGCTCTTCCCCGGGTCTTGGACATAAAAAGCCGGACGGCGCATATCCTATGCTTGCACAATAAAGTATCGGTTTGGATACGGAGAGGAAATGGCTGGCTCGATGCATGTTAAAGCCAAGCATTCTCTTGATGCGGCCCAGAATCTTTACTGTCGACTTGTTCTGCTCGTTGGTAAAACCGGATCAGGCAAAACCGAAGTTCTGCAAACTCTTACAGGCGAGTGCAACACGGAAGTTACCAATGTAAATCTATTGCTTTCAGCCAGGCTTCTTGAGTTAACTCCCAGGAAACGGGCGATTCGCGTGCCGGAAATACTTCGTGAAATTGTGGAAACACAATCAACACCGGTATTGCTCGACAACCTTGAGATTCTTTTTGAAAAGGAGCTGAGGCAGGATCCGCTGCGCTTACTGCTTGGCATCTCAAGAAATCATCTGATGGCTGCTTCCTGGAACGGCACAGCAGAGGGCGGAAAACTGACATATGCAGAACCCGGCCACCCTGAATACCGGCGCTATGATTCAATTGATCCTTTGATTGTAAAAATGGACGGAAGCGCAACGATTGATAAGGCTGCAAACAACAAAAAGGCGGATGAGTAATGAAATACGGAGATCTTATCCAGTTCGACCCCATAGAGTCGGTTGTTCAACTACGTGATGCGAACAATCTCAGCACTGCTCAGCAACTGGTAAGCACCTATGTCATCTCCGAAGAAATGGCGGAGCGGTTTACCCGGATTGTCATTCCGCAGCTGCAATTTGATCAGCCTGCAGACAATAAAGGACTACTGGTGGTAGGCAACTACGGCACCGGCAAGTCGCATTTGATGTCGGTTGTTTCAGGGCTCGCGGCAGACGATTCCCTGAATGAATACCTCAACCACAAAGGTGTCAGGGAGGCAGCCAGGCAGATTGCCGGCAAATTCAAAGTCATCCGCACAGAAATCGGCGCATCGACCATGTCGCTGCGTGATATCCTGGTTGCAGAGCTGGAGGGAAATCTTGAAAAACTCGGTGTGACATACGAATTCCCGGATCCTTCGACAATTACCAGCCATAAACGGGCATTCGAAGACATGATGGAAAAATTCTGCCAGGTTTATCCAGACCAGGGGCTCCTGCTGGTTGTGGATGAGCTTCTGGACTTTCTTCGAACGCGCAGAGACCAGGAACTGATCCTGGATCTCAGCTTTCTGCGCGAAATCGGCGAGGTCTGCAAGGATCTTCGCTTCCGGTTCATGGCCGGCGTGCAGGAAGCCATATTTGACAGCCCCAGGTTTGCTTTTGTTGCAGACAGCGTCCGGCGGGTGCGGGACCGTTTCGAACAGGTCCTGATCGCCCGCAGAGACATTAAATTTGTTGTTTCTGAACGTTTACTCAGAAAAACCGCGGATCAGCAGGCGTGGATACGGGAGTATCTTACGCCGTTTGCCAGGTTCTACGGTAATATGAATGAGCGTATGGACGAATTCGTCCGCCTTTTTCCCATACATCCGGATTATATAGACACATTTGAAAGGGTCACTGTTGTTGAAAAACGGGAAATTCTAAAAACCCTTTCACTGAGCATGAAAAATATGCTCGACCAGGAAATCCCGCAGGACAGACCCGGGCTGATCGCCTTTGACAGCTACTGGAATACGCTCAGACAGAATTCATCATTTAAAACAATACCCCAGGTGCGGGATGTAATCGAATGCAGCGAGGTGCTGGAATCGCGGATTGAAAATGCCATCACCCGCAAGCAATACAAGCCCATGGCCATGCGCCTGATTCACGCCTTGTCAGTGCACCGCCTGACCACGGGGGATATTCATGCGCCCGTCGGCGCAACTCCTGAAGAACTGCGCGACCGCCTGTGCCTGTTTGATCCGCTGATCGCGGAGATGGGGAGCGAAGAACCTGAAAAAGACCTGCAGACCCATGTGGAAACCGTTCTCCGCGAAATTCACAAAACAGTCAGCGGCCAGTTCCTCTCTTTTAATCCGGACAACAGACAATATTACCTGGATCTTCAAAAAACTGACGACTATGACGCCTTAATCGAGGAACGCGCGGAAAGCCTGGGCTCCGGCCAACTCGATCGTTATTATTATGAAGCCCTCAAGCGGGTCATGGAATGTCAGGATACAACCTATGTCACCGGCTACAAAATCTGGCAGCATGAACTGATCTGGCAGCAGCGCAATGCCGGCCGCTCCGGCTACCTGTTTTTCGGCGCTCCGAATGAACGCTCCACCGCAGTGCCCCAGCGTGACTTTTACTTGTATTTCATCCAGCCCAAAGAGCCTCCCAGGTTCAAGGACGAAAAATGCAGTGACGAGGTGTTCTTCCGCTTAAAAGGCATCGATGACGAGTTTGATTCCGCCCTGAAAAGCTATGCAGCGGCCCTGGACCTTGCTTCAACATCAGCCGGGCATGCCAGGGCCACTTATGAAGCAAAGGCAAACGGCTTTCTGAGAAATCTGGTAAAGTGGCTGCAAAAAAACATGACCAAGGCTTTTGAAGTAACCTACCAAGGACATGCAAAACTTATGGCAGAGTGGGCAAAGGGCAAGGCAATCCGGGAGCTTGCAGGCTTATCCCCTGATGAAACGATCAATTTCCGCGACATGATCAATACCATAGCCGGCATTTGCCTGAGTCCTCATTTTGAAGACCAGGCACCCGACTATCCGGTTTTCCCGGTGCTCATAACAAGCAGCAACCGCGAACAGGCAGCCCAGGATGCTTTGCGGGTCATTGCAGGACAAAAGCCCACCAAGCAGGCCACAGCCGTACTCGATGCCCTGGAACTGCTTGACGGCGACAAAATTGATCCCGCCGACTCAAAATACGCCGAGTATATCCTGAATATCCTCAAAAACAAGGGACAGGGCCAGGTAACCAACCGCAGCGAAATCATTCGGGATGTACACGGGCTGGAATACATGGATCCGGGCGGGGCAAGGCTGGAGACGGAATTGGTGGTAGTGGTTGGAGCCGCACTGGTTTATACCGGTGATATCGTTCTTGCCATTCCGGGCAAAAAATTTGATGCAACACAACTCGGCGCTCTTGCATCAGCAGGAATGGACGAGCTGATCCGCTTTAAACATATCGCACAGCCCAGGGACTGGAATCTACCCGGCCTGAAAGCCCTGTTTGAACTGTTAGAAATTGCACCCGGCAAAGTCCAGCTTGTCACACAGGGAGATGAAGAACCTGTCAGAAATCTCATGCAGGCTGCAGACAAGATGGTCGAGCGGATTGTCATGGCACAGCAGGTTCTCAGAGACGGGCTTTCATTCTGGGGCACGGACCTGATTTCAAACACGAATCTTGCCAACAAGGCGAACGAGCTGGACAAGGCCAAAGAATTTTTTGAGTCCCTGCAGGCTTATAATTCACCCGGCAAGCTGAAAAACTTCAATTCCAGCGCAGCGGAAGTCAAAGCATTTGCCCCGGCAATCCATGCACTGGATGAAATTGACAGTCTGCGCGGATTCGTACTGGACCACGGTCAGAGCGCTTCATGGATATCCACTGCAGAAGCAATGCTCCCTGAAGACCATGACTGGGTGGAGCACGCAAAAAGCGCCCGGCAGCAGATCATGGATAAGCTCAAACAGAGCAATCCTTCCGGCCTGAAATCTTTTTCCCATGAAATCGGCGCCAGCCTGAAACAACTGAAAAAAGAATACATCAACACTTATATGGACATGCATGCCAGGGCGCGGCTCGGGGCTAAAGATGACAAACGCAAAGCTTCCCTGCTAAATGATGTCCGCATGCAAACCCTTCAAAAGCTGGCCGGCATTGACCTGATGCCGAGACAACAGCTCACTGAATTCCAGAACCGGCTGGCCGCATTAAAAAGCTGTCCCGCCCTGACCGAAAAAGACCTGGACGCCTCCCCGGTCTGCCCTCATTGCGGATTTCGGCCTTCCACAGAGCCGGTTACCGGCTCAGGGGCCCAGATGATCGATCAGATGGATGCCCAACTCGATAATATGGCTGATGCATGGACTGCTACCATACTAAACAACCTGGAAGACCCCATCACAAAAGCCAACATGGACCTGCAGAAACCGGATGACAAAAAGCTTCTTGAATCCTTTTTAGAAACCCGCGAACTGCCCATGCCGCTGGAAAACAATTTCGTCCATGCCTTAAAAGAGGTTCTCTCCGGCCTTATAAAGGTAAAGATCAACACTGATGATCTTCAAAAAGCCCTGGGAATAACCGAAGGCCCGGCTACACCCGCGGAGATGAAAAAACGCTTTGAGCAATACATTGATCAGCTCACCCGCGGCAAGGACCCGGCCAAAGTAAGAATTGTTCTGGAAGGATAAGGGCGCATGGAACCAAACCGGCAAAAGCTGCTGAAATTGATCCGCCAGGGCGAAGGAATAGACATTGAGTTCAAAACCTGCCGCAATCAGCTTACCCGGGATGTTTATGAAACCGTATGCGCATTTCTCAATCGATACGGCGGCACACTGCTGCTTGGTGTCCGGGATTCAGGCGATATATGCGGCATAGCCCCTGAAGCCGCAGCTCAGCTGAAAAAGGATTTTGTCACAGCCATTAACAATCCCCAGAAAATCACACCGCCAACCTATCTTTCCATTGATGAGATTGAAATAGATGGCAAACACATACTGCACATCTTCGTTCCGGAAAGCTCCCAGGTGCATCGCTGCAACGGCCGCATCTTTGACCGCAATGAGGACGGCGATCTGGATATAACCGACAACACCGCTCAGGTGGCGCATCTGTATCAGCGCAAACAGGCCACTTACACCGAAAACAAAGTCCATCCCAACATCCAGGTCAAAGACCTCCGCCCGGATTTAATCGAAAAATGCCGCAGATATGTGCGGATCAACAAAAACAATCATCCCTGGTCGGATATGGATGATCTGGAACTGCTAAAAAGTGCGCAACTTTACCTGCCTGATCCCCATACAGGTAAATACGGCGTCACCCTTGCCGGCGTTTTACTGTTTGGCACAGATCAACTGATCCTGTTTGTATGTCCGGCCCACAGAACCGATCTGATCCTGCGCAAGATAAACGTGGACCGCTATGATGACCGGGACCTGGTCCGCACCAACCTTATTGACAGCTACGACCGGATTCTGGCCTTTGTCCAAAAGCACTTGCCGGATCCGTTCCACCTGGAGGGCACAGAAAGAAAAAGCCTGCGGGATGCCATTTTCCGGGAAGTTGCATCAAACATGCTCATACACCGGGAATACACCAACGCCACTCCGGCCCGGCTGATCATCGAATACGGCCAGGTTAACACCTACAACGCCAATCGCCCCCACGGGTTTGGCCGGCTTGATCCGGAAGCCTTTACTCCCTATCCGAAAAACCCTGTAATCGGTGCCTTTTTCCGGGAAATCGACCGGGCCGACGAGCTGGGCTCCGGCATGCGCAACATGATGAAATACGGCAGAAAATACGGCAGCGAGGATCCGCAGCTTATCGAGGGTGATGTTTTTTGCATGATCATCAGCGTGCCGGAGTTTAGTGCCAAAGCGGATTTGACGGATGAGACCCATGACGCCCCTGAAGTCACCCCCAAAGTTGCCCCTGAAGTCACCCCCGAAGTCAAAAGCCTGCTGAGTGTGCTGCAGGGAGAAATGAAGAGAAAAGAGATAATGACTGCTCTCGGTTTAAAAGATCAGAAGCACTTCAGGCAGCGCTACCAACAGCCGGGCATTGCCCTGGGCATAATCGAAATGACAATCCCCGACAAACCCAAAAGCAGCAAACAAAAATATCGTCTGACTTCCAAGGGAAAAAAGATACTGGAGAAAATGGAATGAAGGAGCAGAAGCTGTTTAAAACCAAGTTCGTCCGCGGGGAAAAAGGATCCGGCCAGCTTTTTGACGAAGAGTTTGAAACACAAGGTGAACCGGTAACCTGCCTGGGCATGACATTTGAAAATGATGAGGCCAGGCGGGCCTATTTTACCGAACAATTGCGCCAGAAGCTAAAAGACCCGGAGTTTCGAAAAATAGAAGGCTTCCCCCTCGGAAGCGATGAAGCCATCCTGGATTTAAGCGATCCACCCTATTACACCGCCTGCCCGAATCCCTGGATCAAAGACTTCATTGCTGAATGGGAGGACCAAAAACCTGAAAAGCCGGAAGGTTATCAGTATCACAGGGAACCGTTTGCGGCGGATGTGAGCGAGGGGAAAAACGATCCTATTTACAATGCCCATTCCTACCATACCAAGGTGCCGCACAAGGCTATTATGCGCTACATCCTCCATTATACTGAGCCTGGAGATATCGTATTCGATGGGTTTTGTGGCACCGGCATGACAGGCGTAGCTGCTAAAATGTGCGGGAATAAGGAGGTGGTGACATCATTGGGATACCAGGTGAAGCCGGATGGCACTATTTTGCAGGAAGAATTCGATGAGAATGGCGAAAAGGACTGGAAACCATTTTCCAAGTTGGGGGCTCGCAGAGCAGCACTAAACGAACTCTCACCGGCTGCTACCTTTATCGCATACAATTACAACACTCCGGTCGATGTGATCACCTTCGAAGAAGAAGCGAAAAGGATTCTTGAAGAAGTTGAAAAAGAATGTGGGTGGATGTATGAAACAGTACACACTGATGGAAAAACCAAAGGGAAAATAAACTACACCGTTTGGTCTGATATTTTTGTCTGTCGGGAATGTGGGCAAGAGTTTATATATTGGGATGTTGCAGTAAACAAAAACAAAGGTGAAGTAAAAGATATATTTGACTGTCCGGGGTGCTCTTTTGAGATTGCCAAAAAAAACGCCGAAAGAGCTTATGAGTCGTTTTATGATAGCAAGACAGAAAAAGTTATTAGGATTGTTAAACAAAGTCCTGTTTTAATAAATTATTCAACTGATAAAAAACGGTATGAAAAAAGGCCAGATGAATTTGACTTAAAAACAATTGATGCAATAAATCGAAGTGAAATTGGCTACTCATTCCCTACTACGAAAATTGAAGAGGGGGCAAAAACTCGCGAACCAATAACTTTCGGGGCTACATATACCCATTTGATGTATACAAAAAGGAACTTATGGATATTAAGCTCAGTTTTCTCTAAGACCGAAAACATTAATGACAGGCGCTTATCCCACTACTTAAAAGTCTGGTTCACTTCTTCACAAACTCGCTTACACAGGATGAACCGTTACGCTGCAAAACATCAAAGGCATGTAGGTCCTCTTGCAAATACACTCTACATCAGCTCAACCCCAGCCGAAATATCTCCTTTTTATTTTTTATCTCTTAAAATTAAAGAGAATTCATTATCAATTACCAATAAAAAACAATCAGTAACACAAACCGGTGATGCTGCGAATGTAATAATGCCAGAAAATTCTATCGATTATATTTTTATTGATCCGCCTTTTGGGCAAAATATAATGTATTCAGATCTTAATATTCTTTGGGAATCATGGCTCTCGGTAAAAACAAATCCTAAGCCAGAAGCAATAGAAAATAAATACCAAAAAAAAGATTTAAATAATTATCGCCAATTAATGCTCTTAGCATTTATAAATGCATTTAAAGCCTTAAAACCAGGGCATTGGATAACTGTTGAATTTTCAAACACAAAAGCGGCAGTCTGGAACAGTATTCAAAGTGCTTTGACAGATGCAGGCTTTGTTGTTGCAAATGTAGCTGCTCTTAACAAGGGAAGGGGTGGTCTACACGCAATAATAGGGCCAACGGCTGTAAAACAAGACCTTGTTATTTCCGCCTACAAACCCAACGGCGGCTTTGAAGAACGGTTTCAAAAAGAAGCTCAAACCG
>JBKHHL010000054.1:0-15875 GCA_046539175.1 Desulfosudaceae bacterium | reverse complement strand
GAAAATCGCTTAAATAACCCGTCCACCCCGGACCGCGATGGAACTTTTTACTTTGGCGTCACAAGCCGCTTGACGATGAAGGCCCAGTCGGTTAAGGTCGGATCTGGCATTATTTCACCTGGGAACTGCTTCCGGCCAGGGCCGGGTTTATTTTTAACAAAAAAACGCTGTTGTTCAAAATAACAAGCAGGTGATGGGCGGCAAGTTATTTTTCATCCCTGGAAACAATAAGTCATAAACAGGATTCATCATGAAAAGCAAATTTTCCCTCCAGGACGCTTTCAAGCGCTTCACCGCTGATCAGGACAAGGTTATGCCGCCGGAGGAGACCGTGAAACGGTTCAAAAAACGGGCCGCCGCCACCGGCCTGGATATTCTCAGCGAAACCAGGCGCATTGACAACGGCCGGCTGGATATACCGGTTTATGTCAGTATCTGCGGTCAGGACGCCGCCATGTTGACGGGCACGGCCAAACAGATGGGCAAGGGCGCCGGCCCGGCCCAGGCCGAAGCTTCCGCCGTCATGGAACTGGCGGAACGGTTCAGTTTTTACAGCTTTGCCTCCAATCCCGACCGCTTTAAGGTGGATACCCGGGAAAACCTGGCCGACGAGGCGGTTTCCTTTGAGGTCCTGGCCCGATCGGTTAACGACGACAGCGCCAACCGGGCAGCGGTCAAACCTTTCCTGGACGGACTGCCGCTGCGCTGGGCCCGCGCCCACAACCTGACCACCGGCCGGGCCGCCTGGCTGCCCTTTGACTGGTTCTTCGCCATCAACGAATTCAACGGCACCTGCGCCGGCAACTGTCCGGAAGAAGCCATCTGCCAGGGAATCTGCGAAGTGGTTGAACGGCATGTATCCTGCCTGGTAGCTCGCCAGTCGCTGCCGGTCCCGGCCATTGACCCGGCCTCGGCCCGGCATCCGGTGATAACCGACCTGCTGACCCGCTTCCGGTCCGCCGGAATCGAGCTCTACTTATCAGATTTCACCCTGGACACGGGCATCCCCACGGTGGGCGCCCTGGCTTATGATCCGGCCACCTTTCCCGAAAAAAGCGAACTGGTCTGGACCGCCGGGACCGCGCCCGACCCCCGGAAAGCCCTCAGCCGGACCCTGACCGAAATCGCCCAGCTGGGAGGCGATTTCAACACCGGCGGCTCCTACGTTTCCAGCGGCCTGCCCAAACCCGCCGGCCTGGAGGAAGTCGCCTTTCTGATGGACCGGTCCGGGGCCGTTTCCCTGGGCAGCCTGCCGGACCTGTCCGATGACAACATCCGGGTGGAGATAGAAAGCTGCCTGGCCGCCCTGGCCGCCAGGGACATGGACGTTTACCTGATCGAACTGACCGACCCGCAGCTCGGTCTGCCGGCTTTTTATACCATCATTCCCGGCGCCCGGTTTTATCAGCGGGCGGAAAACGCCAGCACCGCCATGTTCACCGCCAAGCTCATGGCCGAAACCATGACGCCGGACCAGGCCATTCCGGCCCTGCTCTCCCTGGAAGACTCCCTGGGCCCGGCCTATTACATAAGCTTTTTTATCGGCATCGCCCAGCTCCAGTCCGGCCGGCCGGAAGAAGCGCTGACCCACCTCTACCGGGCCCTGGATCTGTCCCCGCCGGATGAAGACGCCCCGGGCGTTTATTCCTATGCCGGCGTCTGCTTAAAAGAAACCGGCCGCTTCAAAGAGGCCCTGACCTTGCTGCGGAAGGGACTGGCGATAGACGCGGAAAGAACGGACATTCTCAACCTGATGGGCTTCTGCCACTTCAAACTGGGCCAACACCAGCGGGCCATCGACTGCTTCAAGTCCATCCTGAAGCTCGATCCCGGTTCGGCCATTGATTACGCCAACATCGCCACCAACTACCGGGAACTGGGCCAGACCGAAAAAGCGGTTTACTATTACCAGCAGGCCCTGGCGATTGATGCTTCCCTCGATTTTGCCCGGGACAACCTGGAAGCGCTTCTGGATCAATAAGTGACGACTTTTCAGGTGCTCCTCTTTAAAAAAGATCAGGAAGTCTGGGCCCGGCCGTCAACTCCGACCAGATGACTTAGGATCAGGCCGTGAAACGACGAGGCGCTGGAAGTAAACAACCAGCCCAGGTGGAGCAGGCACTCGGCGCAGACGGCGATTTTCCATTGATATCCCTGAAACCAGGTAAACTCGCCGGTGGACCGTCCCATATATGCGCAGCCCGGGGCCGCCCTGAAACAGCCGATCTCGAAGATCAGGCCATGAGGATTGGCAAAGGTATGCTGATGCGCCCCGTTGACCGTCGTCCGTTGTCCGGGGGCTGTGATGACGCGCAGGCAGCGGGCGCACATGATGACCGGCGCCGCCCCGGCCTGGCCTTCAGTTTCCTCCCGGACCCGGCCTCCGGGCGCGGGCCGGCCGGTAACTTTTTCCGGGGAATCTTCTTTCAGCCCCGGCCGACCCCGGAGGCAATCCGGCCTGGCCGCTATCAGTGGCCGCGTAACCCGGTAATCATTCCGCATGGCTCCTCCATGAAATATTTGAGCCGCTCGGGTTAATTATAATAATATCGCCTCCCGGGTTCAAACCAAAACATGAAAAAACTTGGCACCCGGGCCAGGCAATGTTATATACACCAGATTGACACCCTGGCAGCCGGCCTGGCAGGGCGGGAATTTGATTAGACACAGGAGAACATCATGCATAAACTGCTCGCGGAACCAGACGGCAACCCCACCCTTCTCTTTGGCAACGAGGCCATCGCCCGCGGCGCGCTGGAAGCCGGGGTGGCCTTCGCGTCGACTTACCCCGGCACGCCCTCCTCGGAGATATCAGCCAATTTTTTCCAGATTTCACGCCAATGCGATGATTTCTATTTCGAATACAGCACCAACGAGAAGGTCGCCCTGGAAGTGGCCGCCGCCGCCGCCAACAGCGGTGTCCGCAGCATGTGCGTCATGAAGCACGTCGGTGTGAACGTGGCCGCGGATGCCCTCATGACCCTGGCCTACGTGGGGGTTAAAGCCGGCCTGGTGCTGTTGTCCGCGGACGATCCCCATATGTTTTCCAGCCAGAACGAACAGGACAACCGCTATTACGGCAAATTGTCCGGGCTTCCCGTGCTGGAGCCCTCTTCAGTGGATGAAGCCAAACAAATGGCCTGCTACGCCTTTGAGCTTTCGGAAAAACTTAACGAGCCGGTTATTCTCAGGACCACCACCCGCATCAACCATTCCACCGGTCCGGTCGACCTGGGCGAACTGTCCCCGCGAAATCCCCGGGGCAGCTTCACCAAAGATCCCTTTAATTACGTCACCGTGCCGGCCGTCTCCCGGAAACTGCACACCAGGCTGCTGGAACGAATGACCCGGGCGCGGGTTCTTTCCGACGACTCGCCTTACAACTTTATTGCAGGCCGGGGAGAGCTGGGCGTGGTCTGCAGCGGTGTCAGCTATCTTTACGTCAGCGACGCCCTGAACGAACTCAAGGCCGGAGACAAGATAGCCGTGCTGCGAATCGGATTTTCCCACCCCCTGCCCGATGACAGGATAACCCGGTTTTTAAAAACCGTCAGCAGGGTACTGGTGGTGGAAGAAGGAGAGCCCTACCTGGAGGACGCCGTCAAAGCGGCGGCCGGCGCCGCTAAAATCTGCGTTGATATCGCCGGCAAGGCTGAAGACCTTTTTTCCCGGGAGTCGGAATTAAACCCCCGCCTGGTCAAACAGCGCCTGGCGGAATATTTTCAACTGCCCTTCTCGCCGCCGGCACCGCTGGACCCGTCCGGCCTGCCCGAAATTCCCCAGCGCCCGCCTAATTTGTGTCCGGGCTGCTCCCACCGGGCCACCTTTTACGCCATCAAGCAGGCGGTTGACATGGACCAGACGATTATCCCCACCGACATCGGCTGCTATACCCTGGGGTTTCTGCCGCCCGTTTCCATGGGCGATTTTTTGATCTGCATGGGCTCTTCGGTGGGCACTGCCGGCGGTTTTTCCAGGGCCACCGGGCAGACGGTCATCGGCATCATCGGCGACTCCACCTTTTTTCATTCCGGCATTCCGGCCCTGATCAACGGGGTCTTTAACAACCATGATTTCACCCTGGTCATTCTCGACAACGGCACCACCGCCATGACCGGCCACCAGCCCCATCCCGGGGTGGACATGGCGGAATTGAACTTCAGCGGTTTCAACCCGGTCTCCATCGAGAATCTGGTCAAGGGTATGGGCGTCAAGCACGTCTCGGTGATCCGCCCCTACAACCTGAAAAAAAGCGTCGCCGCCATCAGGGAAGCCGTGGACTTTGCCGGGGTTTCGGTGGTCATCTCCCGGGAAGCCTGCGTACTCAAGGCCAAAGGCCTGAAAAAGAAAACCAGCCGCAAATTCCACGTCAGTGACCGCTGCCGGAACCACCGCACCTGCGTCAATGAATTCGCCTGTCCGGCCTTTTTTATTGAAAACGACCGGGTTCAAATAAATCCGGACTTATGCGAAGGCTGCGCGGTCTGCGCCCAGATATGCCCTGAAAACGCCATTTTACCCCTAAAAAGTTCTGATTAACACCGGAGATTCTGTCATGGATACAAAACGACTGATAATCGTGGCCGTGGGCGGCCAGGGGAACCTGCTGGCTTCGAAAGTACTGGGCGAAGCCGCCATGTTGTCCGGCGTCCCGGTTCGCTTGAGTGAAATTCACGGCATGGCCCAGCGGGGCGGGGTGGTGGAATCGGCCCTGGTTTTCGGCGACGCCCGGAGCACCATCATCTCCGACGGCGCCGCCGACGTCTTAGTGGCTTTTGAGCCTTCCGAGGCTTTGCGGGCCCTGCCGCGGTGCAATGCCGGCACGGTGGTGGTCACCAACACCGCCCCTACCCCTCCGTTTACGGCGGTTCTGGGCCAGGGAACCTACCCGGATGTTGACGGCATGATTTCGTTGCTTGGCGAAAAAACCGCCCGCGTCATCGCCTTTGACGCCAACGCCATGGCCGCCGGGGCCGGCAGTCCCTTGTCGGTAAACATGGCCCTGCTGGGAGCGTTGATTCAAACCGCTGTTCTGCCCATTAAGGCCGACCAGGTCAAACAGGCCATTGCCACCACCACCAAAAAAGCTTTTGTGGATATCAATCAAAGGGCTTTTGAACTGGGGTTTGCCGCCGGCCGCGATCAGGCCGGCTGAAAAAGGGCGGGAGGCACAGAGGCGCTGTCCTGGCTCAGCCGTCCAGGCCCAGAACAGTTCCCAACTGGCGCATATCGGTCACATGAAAATCAGCCGCCAGGGCGGAATTATTAAAAGCGATAAACGGCACTTCAGCGCTGGCCGCCGCCGCCTGATCCAGCTCCGAATCACCGATATAGATCATGGCGGCCGGACTTGCCTGAAAATGATCCAGAATTTTCAAAAGCTGTTCGGGCGCCGGCTTAGGCCGCATCACGTCCAGGGCCGTGACTACCAGCTCGAAACGTCCTCCCAAACCGTGCTCTTCCAGCACCCGATTCATGGTATTGGATCGGTTGGTGGCAATAGCGGTGTGACAATGACCATTCAGACGATTCAACAGATCTTCCAGAAAAGGCGCCTTTTTCATGTGCTTGATAAAGGGCAGATAGCCGGATTGACGGCGATAATAGTGGGCCAGCTCCAGATTTTCCCGGCCGCATAAAAATTCCAGCACAGCATCGACCGTGTGCATCTGGGCGTAAAAGAACTGCTCCTCAGTCATTTCCGGCATACCCATCAAGCCGAGGATAGTGTTGTAATAGGCCCGGTTGGCCGCTTCAGTGTCAAACAGCACCCCGTCGCAGTCAAACGCCACGATGTTTATATCCGACAATTTTATCATTCTTCCCCTTCCCCGCCGTTACCCCGGTTCTCCGAGGCCTTTTCCGGACGGCCGTCGCCCGGTCGTGCTTTGAAGACATTGCCGTGCACCCGCACTTTCAACTCCGGGACGCGCTCTTCATCCGTTTCCAGGTAAATATAATCATAAAATGAGCCGGGCTCCCGCCTGGTGCCGGTGACGATCAGCCAGTACCCTTCTTTCTTTCCGAATCTGGCCGGCTCCAGCCGAAAGTCGATGTCCCGGCCTTTGTCTGCCCGCGCGCCGGTGATTTTAAGCGGCTGCTCCGAGTCTGGAACAATTTTTACCCGCTCTTCCAGGATATCCTTTTCGGCGCCGACCAGCCTCACCACGGACGGTGATATGGTCACAAACGATTCCACCGGTCCGCTGACTCTCAGATGAACTACCTGGGTGTCAGGATCATTGGTATAAACCCGGGCGACTTTACTGAGGGTTCTGCCGCCGTAGCCCTTGGTGTTCAGCTTGATGGTGACTTTCCCCTTGCCTCCGGCGGGGATGGATCTCGAATACGAGACCACCGTGCACCCTCAGCCACTTTTGACCCTGTTAATTTTCAGCGGAGCGTCACCCTTGTTATGAATAACAAAATCATGACTCACCTCGGCACCTTCAGGTACCGGCTCAAAGGAATACCTGGTTTCAGGGACAAATATTTCAGGCTCCTCCCCCGACCGGGCCTGGAGATCCGCTGCCCCCGCTGATACCAGGACGACCAACAGCAACGCCGCTGTCTTGACTAAACCACTCAACCGGACCATAGCCGTCTCCTTTTATTGTTATCAAAAATTCAGAACAAACTTAAAGTCGGTCGCTCAGATATTGACGGCTTCGTAAAAAGTCTTCACATCGACATTCCGGGGCCTGCCGGAATCCAGAACCGTTTGATTTTAACGGCTCCCTGTATCCGCCAGGACAGGCCCCGGTCTCCGCCGGGGTGACGCAACAAGGAAAATCCCGACTTTTGCGAAGCCGTCAGTATTTAAAATACCTGGTCTTCCCGCACCACCCGGGTAACCGTCATGGTGCCGGTATCAACCAGACAGAAACCGGGCGGACCCTCCTTGCCCAGCAATTCCCCCGGATTCAGGACCAGCGTTTTTCCGACCGTCTTTTCCAGGTAAACATGAACATGACCGAAACACAACAGATCGAAACGCCCCCCGGCGGCTATGTCGTCAGCCAGGGTGCCGTCATGCATAAATCCGATCCGGCGTCCGCCTGCTTCCAGCCGGCCGAACTGGCCGTGCAGCTCGATATGACGATGCCGGGTCAACGCGTTTCTGGTCATGAGGTACTGATCGCCGTCATTGTTGCCGAAAACGCCGTGTACCGGCACGGCGGCCTGATCCAATTCCGCCAGCATGAACGGAGCCACGAAATCACCGCAGTGAATAATCAGGTCGCAGGCAGCCCCCAGGCTTTCGGTAACAGCCCAGCGGAGATTGTCGATATTATCGTGCGAGTCACTCATAACGGATATTATCATAAAACATCCTCCTGATTCGTCCGGACCGGATCAGGGACCGGCCTCGTCATTCCAGCCGGAACCGGAATCCGGAAAAATTGATTTGACTGTTCCCCGGCCTGGTCGTCATCCCGGGCTCCGATCCGGGACGGATGACGAAATATTGTAAAGCACGACTTTTGGTCAAGCCTTTATTTGAAGTATACAATATATGGGCCATTTTCCCGACAGTCAACCTTTCCCCCGAAGCCGCTTTACATCATCATGTAGGGATCCACGTCTACCACCAGCCGGATACCGCCGCGCTTGATCCGGGTGGCGTTTTCCGCCAGCAGGCGGCCGGTGTATTCTTTGAGCGCGACGGTGGCGACGGATTTTAAAAGTATCTGCCATCGGAACCGGCCGGCCAGCTTGTGAACCGGAGACTCCACCGGCCCCAGCACGCTTATCGAACCGTATCGACCCGGATCGCCGGCTTTCAAGGAGGCGCACAATTGTCCCACCTCCCGGGCCCGCCGCCCGGTTTTATCCTGATCCTTGCCGGAAATTCGAAGATGAATCAACCGGGCGTAAGGAGGATAAACCAGCTGCCGGCGGAATTCGATTTCCCGCTCATAAAATTCCGAAACATCGTGACGGGTAGCCGCGCTGACGCTGAAATGGTCCGGATTATAGGTCTGCATGATCACCCGGCCGGGCGAGCTTCCCCGGCCGGCCCGGCCGGCTACCTGGGCCAGCAGCTGGAAAGTCATTTCCCCGGCCCGGAAATCCGGAAAGTTAAGGGACAAGTCGGCGCAGATAATTCCGATCAGGGTGATACCCGGAAAATCATGCCCCTTGGCTACCATCTGGGTACCGATCAGGATATCGGTCCGGCGGTTGCGGATATCTTTCAGTATCCGTGCGATCGAACCCTTGCGGGTAGTGGTGTCCCGGTCCAGGCGGTCCACTGCCGCCTCCGGGAAAAGCCCCCGGACGGTCTCTTCCACCTTTTCGGTACCGAGCCCCAGCTGCTTGACAGACGCTGAGCCGCACTGGTCACAGCCGCTCTTGGCCGGCCGGGTATAGCCGCAGAAATGACACCGATAAGCGTTAACACCCCGGTGCAGCGTCATGGTGATATCGCAATACCGGCATTTAATGGACTGCCCGCAGGCGGCGCAGACAGGAAAACTGGCGTAGCCCCGCCGGTTTAAGAACAACAGCGCCTGATTGCCTTCTGCCAGCGTCTCCCGGATGGCGTTATATAAACGTTCGCTGATAAAACCGCCCGGCCCTCGCCGGGAGCCGCTTTCTCGAAGATCAACAATATCGATGGCGGGCAGGGGGGCGCTGTTTATCCGGGTATTGAGCCTATAAATTTTCGAAAGCTTGCCACTACGGGCGTTATACAGGGACTGCAGGGAGGGGGTGGCTGATCCCAGCATGACGATACAATCCGACAATTTGGCCCGAAGCAGGGCCAGATCCCGGGCATGATACCGCAAACTACCATCCTGTTTATAGGAGCCGTCATGCTCCTCGTCTACTATGATTACTCCCAGAGATTCGAAGGGCGCGAAGATGGCCGAACGGGTGCCGATGGCCAGCCTGACCTGGTTGCGGGCGATCCGCATCCATTGAAGCTGCCGCTCTTTCCGGGTCAGCCCGCTGTGCAGCACCACGATCTGTTCCCCGAAGCGGGCCTTGAAGCGCCGTTCCGCCTGGGATATGAGAGCTATTTCCGGCACCAGGACAAGGGCGGTCAGATCCGCTTGCAGGGCGGCCCGGGCGATCCGCAGGTAAACTTCGGTCTTACCGCTACCGGTCACCCCTTCCAGCAGGCAGGAGAAAAAACCCCGGCCCATGCGATCAACAACATCGGTGACGATATTCTCCTGGTCGGCGGTTAAAGCGGGCGGGGTATCCGGTTCAATGATCTCACCTATGGAATCCCGGCCGGAACGCCTGGCCACACCGAAGGAGGTGCCGGTAACAGCGGAGCCCGCCGGCAGGGCGGATTTAATGGCCTCGCCCGGAGGATACAAATAATAAGCGGCGATCCAGCGGAAAAAATCGGTCATGGAGGCCGGGAACAGGGGCGTTTCATCCAGAACGTTCGTGATCGGCTTGATGGCCCCGGGATCTTCCGGGCTGGCCGGTCCCAGCACATAACCGGTGACGCTTCGCCGGCCAAAGGGCACCGTCACCCGTTTGCCGATGCTGGTATCCGGCGCCAGGGCTTCCGGCACCCGGTAAGTATAGGTTTTATGAACCGGGAGGGTGACGGCCACTTCGATATATAACTCAGGCTGATTCATGGGCCGCGGGCTGGCGCATAAGCGTAATAATTGACGGCTTCGTAAAAAAATCGTTTCCGGGACGGCCAAATAAAAATCCTTTTCCCGCCATTCCGGCGAACGCCGGGATCCAGAATCATTTGTTTTTACTGGCCGCCGGCCTGGCCGTCATCCCGGACTCCGAGCCGGGACGAGATGACGAAGTGCGGTAAATCCCGACTTCTCACAAAGCCTTCCTTGTTTACCGTCCCTCAAAAGACACGAAATCACGCTGACGGTTACCAGTGTAAAGCTGACGGGGACGGAACAGTCTCTTTTCCGGATCTTCCAGCAGTTCCAGCCAGTGCGCGATCCAGCCGGGCAGCCGGCCAATGGCAAACATGACCGTGAACATGGTAATCGGGATGCCCAGGGTCCGCAAAACAATGCCGCTGTAAAAATCGATATTGGGATAAAGATTGTTATCCGTGAAATAACTGTCCTCCAGGGCGATCTCTTCCAGGCGCCGGGCGATATTCAGCAGGGGATCATTTGTTTTGGACACGGCCAGAACGCGATCACACATGGTCTTCATTATTTTGGCCCGGGGATCGTAGGTTTTATAGACACTGTGCCCGAATCCCATCAGCCGGAAAGGATCGTTCTTGTCCTTGGCCCGAGCCACCGCCCCGGCGACATCATCGCCGTTGTTCCGGATGTCTTCCAGCATTTCCACCACGGCCCGGTTGGCCCCGCCATGCAGAGGTCCCCAGAGCGCGGCGATGCCGGCCGACAAACCGGCGTATATATTGGCCCGGGCACTGCCCACTCCCCGCACCGTGGCGGTGGAGCAATTCTGTTCATGGTCGGCATGCAGCACCCAGAAAGTATTCAAAGCGTCCACGTACTCCTGACGCAGTTCATAGGGCCGAACCGGCGAATCAAACATCATGTTGAGAAAATTAGCGCAATAGCTGTAATCCGGACGGGGATAGATAACCTTGTGGCCCCGGGAAATCTTGTAGGACATGGCCGCCATGGTTCTGACCTTGGAAATAAGCCTTAAAAATGTGGTTTCCACCTCTTCCCCGGTGTTCATCAGCTCCGGATAAAAACTGCGCAGGGCATTGACCATGGAAGAAAGAATACCCATGGGATTTGAAGCCCGGGGAAAATTCTGGAAAAAAATCTGCATGTCTTCGTGAACCAGGGAATGCTCGTTCAAAAGATCGCTCATGCGGGTGTGTTCTTCCCGGCTCGGCAGTTCCCCGTTCAAAAGAAGAAAACAGACGTCCACAAAACAGGATTGTTCCGCCAGTTGCTCGATAGGGTACCCCCGGTAACGCAGAATCCCCTTGCGACCATCCATAAAGGTAATACCGCTTTTGCAGCTGCCGGTATTGCCGAATCCGGGGTCATAGGTAATATAGCCGGTATTGTCCCGCAATTGCCTGATGTCAATCGCCTTATATCCTTCGGAACCGGTCAGAACGGGAAATTCATAAGTTTTACCGTCAATTGTCAGTTTTGCTGTTTCTGTCATGCCTGCGATCCTCCTTAGTACTCTGCTTAAGACTGAACTGATGAAAAATATTATTTAAACTTTTTTTTAATATCAAAAAAACAGACTGTTTACAATATAATTTTGAAATGATATAAGCATCTGTACAGCAAAAGTAATTAAAAATAAACGTAATTAGTGTCCATCCATTTCATATGGATGGCACCATCTGGTGTTTCCAATCCAGAAATGTGAATTTTTTCGCAAGGTCAAGGAAAACAAGGGGTTGCGCGGAGGCGTACTGGACGTACGCCGCACAAGCAACCCCGCAGTTTGACGTAGAGATTGCGGAAAAAGGCCATTTATGGATGGAAACTAATTAAATCAGGGCCACTGCCGTTGGGGTAGGTATTTCCACCAGAAGGCGGCGGACGGGCGGGCCGGGTTTCTCGCGGAAGCGCCGGCTCAAGAACGGAAACCAGGAGGGAGGGTTAATCATGAAAAAAGGTGTTTTTTTATTGGCTGCTATATTTCTGCTGGCAATGCCGGGTCTGGCCCCGGCAATGGGACTGGAAATGGCCATCGGCGGCTGGGATCAGAACATTGACGGTGAAGTATGTTACGAAGGCAACAACCGCAACGACATTATCGACCTTAAAGACGATGCCGGCCTGGAGGATGAGACCCGCGTCATGGGCCGGGTTAAAGTCGACATGCCGGCCATCCTGCCCAATATTTACATCATGGCGACTCCCATGGAATTTGAGGGCAAAGGAGACAAAGAGGTCGCTTTCGATTACGGTGATGTCAACGTCAAGGTCAACACCGATTTTGAAACCAGGGTAACCATGGATCACGTGGACATGGGCCTGTATTACAGCATCCCCTTTGTCAACCTGGCCTCCCTGGAACGCCTCAATATCGACCTGGGCCTCAACCTCAAGGTGGCCGATCTGGAAGCGGAAGTAAAGAACAAGGCTACCGGCTTGTCCGACGCCGAAAGCTATACCCTGCCCCTGCCCATGGTCTACGCCGCGGTTCAGGTTCAACCGGTCGAGCGGCTCTCCCTTGAAGCCGAAGCCCGGGCCGTGTCAATGTCCGGCAACCATCTTTATAATCTGATCGGCCGGATCAAGGGCAAAATTTTCGGCCCCATGTTTCTGGCCGGCGGTTACCGGTATGACAGCATCAATCTGGATGAGGATGATGTCAAACTGGACTGCACGGTTGACGGTGTCTTTCTGGAAACCGGCTTTGAATTTTAAAACCGCCCGGTGGTATAACCGGCCTGAAATTTAAACGGGTTAGCCCGGATGGACATACGCCAGATCAAGTTAAGCCGGATGGCCACCTTTTGTTACCTGGTCGGTGATCCGGCTTCTCATTCCTGCGCTCTGATCGATCCGGCCTTCGACACCGACCGGCTGCTGAACATCGCCGCCGAAGCCGGGTATACCATCACTAACGTCATCAACACTCATCGCCATCCCGACCACTGCGCCGGCAACGCCGCCATCATGGCCGCCACCGGCGCCCGGCTGCTGATTCATCACCTGGAAACCAAAGCCCTGGGCGGTTTTGTCAACCGTTCTTTCTGCCGGGCTCTGGGCGGCAAACCCTCGCCTCCGGCCGACATCCTGCTGCGTCATGACGAAATCGTCACTATCGGTGACATCAGGCTGACCGTGCTGCACACGCCCGGGCACACCCCCGGCGGCATCTGCCTGCATGGCCACGGCCAGCTATTCACCGGAGACACCCTCTTTGTCGGAGCGGTCGGCCGGACCGACCTGCCCGGCGGATCATCCTCGACCCTGCTGACTTCCATTCAAAAAGAGATTTACGCTCTGCCGGACGAAACCGTTATCTGGCCCGGCCATGATTACGGTCCCGCCACCGTTTCCACGGTAGGGCGCGAAAAACAGACCAACCCTTTCACCGGATAAACAGGGCGGCGGCCCCCAGGGTTCAGCGGCCCCCAGGGATCAGGCTTGAAAATCGCTTAATTCCGGTTTATAATACCTGATAACAAGCAAATTTCCGGGAGGGATGGTGGACCCGGTCTGACACCATACCAGCCTCAGCCCGGACAGGGACTTTTTACGAGACCAGCAATCCTGCAATGCCCGACGGGGACTTGATTATGTGCCTTGCCATTCCTTCCCGAATAGTTGAGATCCAATCCAATGTAGCCACCATCGATGTCGAGGGAGTTCGCCGCCAGGCCAGCCTGATGCTGGTCGAAGACGCCCGGGTCGGTGACTACGTCATTGTGCACGCCGGTTTCGCCATTCAAATACTGGATGAATCAGCAGCCCGGGAATCCTTGCAGCTGCTCCGGGATTTTTTTATGTCGGACGGGGAAGATGAGCGGTAATCTTTTATGTTAACTGATGCCGATAAAAAGCCGGCCGTTGAAAGGCCGCGGCCGCTGTCTGCCAAAAACATTGAGATCCGCGGCATCGTCCAGGGAGTAGGCTTTCGCCCCTTCATCTACCAGTTGGCCCGGCGCCACGGATTAAACGGAAGGGTGGTCAACACCTCCTCCGGCGTCACCATCCGGGTAGAGGGTTCGCCGGATAAAATCAAAAACTTTTTAAATGCTATTGGGGCCAACGCCCCGCCTCTGGCCCGGATCACCGGCATTTCCAGCCAAACCGTCCCGCCGTCGGACTTCAGAAACTTTATTATTTCCCAAAGTCAGGCCGGCGCTCAACGCGCCACCCTGATCGCGCCGGATATGTCTGTCTGTCCGGACTGCCTGGCGGAGCTGTTCGATCCCGCGGACCGCCGGTACGGTTATCCTTTCATTAACTGCACCAACTGCGGTCCCCGCTACACCATCATCGACGACGTTCCCTATGACCGGCCCAACACCTCCATGAAGCATTTTACAATGTGCCCGGACTGCCAGGCGGAATATGACGATCCGGACAACCGCCGGTTCCACGCTCAACCCAATGCCTGCCCGGTCTGCGGCCCCCGGCTCCGTCTTTTTGACAACCGCCGGAATGAAATCACCGACGAAGATCCCATCCCGGCGGCGGCCTCTCTCTTAAAACAGGGTCGGATCCTGGCCATCAAGGGCCTGGGCGGTTTTCACCTGGCCGTGGACGCGCAAAACGCCGCAGCGGTGGCGAGACTTCGCCGCCGAAAGCATCGGGAGGAAAAACCGCTCGCCCTGATGTCCCCTGATGTCAAAACCATCCGGCAATACGCCCGGGTTAATCAGGAAGAAGAACGGCTGCTCACCTCTTTGCAACGTCCCATTGTTTTGCTGGAGAAGACCGCCTCCCCCCTGCCGGCGGAGGCGGTTTCCCCGGGCAATCGCTATTTCGGGGTGATGCTGCCCTATACTCCGCCGCATTACCTGCTGCTTTCCCATGGCCTGAACATACTGGTCATGACCAGCGCCAACCTGAGTGAAGAACCCATTGCCATTGACAACCAGGAAGCGTTCACCCGCCTGTCGGAAATAGCCGACTTCTTCTTGACGCATGACCGGGATATTTATCTCCGTACTGACGACTCCATCACGCGGCACCTGGCCGGAGCCGACCGTTTTATCCGCCGCTCCCGCGGTTATGTACCCGCGCCCCTCCTGCTCAATCATGATTTACCGCCGATCCTGGCCTGCGGGGCGGAATTGAAAAGCACCATCTGTCTGACCAAAAACAACCTGGCCTTTTTAAGCCAGCACATCGGGGATCTTGAGAATCTCAAGGCCTTTGATTTTTTCAGGCAGACTGTTGCTCACCTGAAGAGGATACTGGATATTGAACCGGAAATAATCGCCTGTGATATGCATCCCGGATATCTCAGCACCAGGTATGCCCTTGAACAAACCGGCGCGCGCCTGACGCAAGTCCAGCATCACCACGCCCACATTGCCAGTTGCCTGGCGGAAAACGGCCTCGACGGTCCGGTTATCGGCCTGGCCCTCGACGGCACCGGCTACGGCACGGACGGGCACATCTGGGGCGGTGAAATATTGGTGGCCGAAGCGGCCGGCTTCGAACGACCGGCGCATCTGGCATACGTGCCCATGCCCGGCGGAGAGGCGGCCATTCGGGAGCCCTGGCGAATGGGAATCAGCTATCTTTTGGACACCTATGGGGAAGACTTTGACAATCTTGACCTGGCCTTTCTCAAAAAGATCGCCAGGCCGAAACTCCGCGTCATTAGAACAATGGTCAGCCAGGGGCTCAACTCGCCTCTGACCTCGAGCCTGGGGCGGCTGTTTGACGGGGTGGCGGCCATACTGGGGTGCGGCCTGCGGGTGAGTTTTGAGGGACAGGCCGCCATGGCCCTGGAAATGATGGCCGGCGCCCCTGATCTTTCCGCGGAATCAAATTTATACGGCGGTGACTTGATTACCGGCCATGTCCGCGAGATTTCAACTCGTCCCCTCATATCCGGAATTGTCGCGGACCTGAAAACCGGTGTGTCGCCGGCTGAAATAAGCACCCGCTTTCATCTCAGCCTGGTCCGGATGTACGCGGCGCTGTGTGACCGGATACGCTCTGAGACCGACCTTAACCGGGTGGCGCTGAGCGGCGGTGTCTTTCAGAACGCCCTCTTTTTAAAAGGGCTGCTGGCGAATCTTGAAAAAAAAGGCTTCCGGGTTTTTACTCCCAGCCTGGTACCGGTCAATGACGGAGGTATCTCGCTGGGCCAGGCCCTGGTGGCGGCGGCCGAAACGAAGAAATAATACAAAATCAGACGTTTTTGATGGTCTCGTAAAAATTCATGAAATATCCGGGTTAGCGTACGTGAATTTCTGAGTGCTGGCGCGTAACGCAGCCGGCCGC
>JBKHHL010000193.1:0-4233 GCA_046539175.1 Desulfosudaceae bacterium | reverse complement strand
ACGGCTTCCGCTCACTTTCCTCACGCTCCTGGACCAGGGCCTGTTTGGCCTCCCGGATGGCGTCCCGGCGTTTCATGGCCGCGGCCTGGTCGCCGAACATGTCCTGCCGCAGGAGTTCCACCTGACCATCTTTTTCCTCGGCAGACAAGTCCGGATTCTCGGCAATTTGCCGCTTTTTTTCATAATAATCCATCTCCTTTTCTCGTTCCGCCTGCTGCCTCTCTTCCAGGTCCTCCAGCTTCTTCACCGTTTCCGGTGGAAAATAACGATCGCGGAGGCTTCGGATCCGGTCCTGGCGCTCGGCTGTCGAGACGGCCTGGTCCAGATCCTTTTCATGCAGGCGCAGGGCCTCCTGGTAACGGCCATAAGGATCATCCGCCCGCAGAGTATCGGCCGCCTCTTCCCCCCACATGTCCTGGTCGAGCTGCCGGAGCCGCTCCTGCTTTTCCCCGGCATAGAGGCTGTCGTCGTTGACAATGGCCGCCCGACGCAGGGAATACTCCTTTTCCTTGACCAGATCGCCATAAAGCCGGTCGGCCAGGTCTTCGCCCAGCACCTGCCGCCGGTACTCCTGGATCTCCCGCAGCAGGGCAAGACCATCTTCCGCTGAACTCACCGACCCGAAGTCCGCGATCAGATCGGCTACCCCGGCTTCGCAGTCCACGTAGGCGATATAGTTATCGTAGAGCCGCCGCGCCTCTTCGGCGGGAAAGCGCGCGAAGATGCTTTCCCGGACGGCGGCCAGGTGCGCCGTCCGGCTCTCAGCCTGCCGGAATTCGTGGCCCAGGTGAGAAAAATATTCCAGGGTCATGCCCGACCCGACAATCATCTGAGAAAACAGATTCCGCAGGGCCGACTCCTCTTCCATTGTATTTTCTTTTTCGGCCACTTCTGCACGGGACGCGGCAGCAGCGTCAGCTTCGCCGTTCTTCAGCCCGGCTGGCAGCTCCGGCTTTTCTTTGAGCTGGTCCAGGGACGGTCCGGCTGTCTTGTCAAAAATATATTCCGGCTTGTCCGGGTCGGACTGCCGGAGAAACAGGGCCAGCAGGCCGACCAGCAACAGGAGACCGGCTGCGGCCATAATTTTCCGGAACATAGGATCAGACCTCTCCATTTAATAAAAAACAGGGGCTGCCATGAGGCCGCCCCTGGTTTGTTGGCTCAACTGATTCGCCAGTCCATCTTCAACTTGCCATGGTCATTACATTCCCCGGCCTTTCAGGTCTTCGACCAGGTCCACGAAAAACTCCGGCGCGTCATAACCGGGGGTAACCCCGAACAGATGGCCGACCATGTTGAGGTGGTCGCAGCCGGGGCTGTACCAGGCGGCGTCTTCCACTCCGCGGAAATTACCCCACTTGGCGCTTTCCACGCTGACCAGTCCGTCATTGGCCCCTTCTTCGGCCAGCATGATCAGCCAGGTCGGCTCCAGCACAAGACTGGGACAGCTGGTCTTGGCCTTGGCCGCCCAGCTCTGGTAGTAGACCCCGGCCATGTCCGGGGTATTGGGATTGAAGGTTTCGGTCATGTAGTCGGTACACAGGTCATAACCGTTGGCCAGGGAATCGGGATCAGTATCGCCCATAAAATAGGCATAAATCAGATCCAGGGTTTCTCCGCCCAGGTCCAGCAGCCAGTCGGGCATTTCATACATGATCAGATCAGCGATGGCGCTGCCCCGGTGGGGTCCGGCCAGGCTGGTGTGACTGGCCACATAGGGGGCCAGGCCAAGATTGGAAATGGCGTAGCGAGTATAAAGACAGCCGTGGGAATGACCGATAATATTGGCTTTTTCAGCCCCGTTTATTTCCAGTATCTCCAAAACCTGCCGTTTAAAATCAGCCGCCTTGTTGGCGGTGGTATCCATACCATTGACCGAGGTTTTGTAGACGGTCGCCCCTTCCTCTTCCAAGGCCTCCTGTATCCCCCACCAGCTGTCGACGATGCCGAGGACTTCGGCGGAAACGCCCATGCCATGGGCCAGGATCACCGGATAACTGGTATCGCATTTATCGGGATTGCTGCCGGTGGCCAGTGACGGACCGGCCAAGCCAATGAACAGGATCAGACAAGAAATCGAGATGATAAAAATTCGCTTCATGGTGTACCCTCCCCCAGAATGTCATTTACATTTATCCGGCCGCCACCCCAGCGGCCGGATAATCAGCAATGCGATCAGGGCAACCCGGCGTTATCCATAATTGTTGACCGGATATCCGTGGCTTTCCGTCACCCCGTGGAGGAGGGTGGTGGCTTTTTCCTGAACATTAATGTTTATATATAAAAACATAGTTTAGGGTAAGGTACGCGGATATGTCAAGGACAATTCGCAATTTGACAAGCAGAGCAAAAAAAATCATGAAATATCCGGGTTATTTCTGATACAACTGACCGGCCACCTCGGCCACGCGCCGGCCCAGGAGGCGACCGTTTTCCTGGGCGGCCTCGTCCGGCGCGCCCACGCAGGCGGTGCCGTAGTGGCCGGTGGCGGCCAGGGGATCGCCCACTATTACCATACCATAAATCAGCAGGCACTGGATGATGCCCAGCATGGTGGTTTCCTTGCCGCCGGTAGCATCCCCGGAGGTGGCAAAGGCCGCGCCGACTTTGCCTTCCATCTTCCGGCGAATACCGACATAATCGTCAAAAACCCGCTTTAGATCAGCAGCCATGCCTCCGAAATAGACCGGAGAGCCGGCGATGATACCGCTGGAGTTGACAAAATCATCACTGGTCACCTCCTCGGTGGACTTGATCAGGCCTTCCGCCCCGTCAACCTCGTTGACGCCCTTGGCGACGAACTCCGCCAGCCGGCGGGTATTACCGCCCTTGGAAAAATACAGCACGAGTATCTGCATGACAAACCTCCTTTGCACTGATTAGTCCGGATATTTCACGAGTCGATGTGGTCGAAAAAATTCATGAAATATCCGGGTTAACATTATTTCTTTAAAATAACCACCCTGACGGCTTCGTCAAGGCAGCCTCCTCCAGGATGTCACCAGTCCGGCGACAGAAGCCGCCCGCGCCGGCCTGATTTGTCCGGCTATGATGCCCGGCAATTATTTTCATAAATCAGAATATCTGCTATATTGGATATGAAAATGCCGGACAACCTGGACCGACCGCGCCAGACAGACCAAACCATTCAAAGGGGGAGCCATGGGAAAGACCTGCACTTTTACGGATTTTATGGAATCCCTGAAACCCTGGCTTTCCCGGGACTATATCCGGGAGGCGGCCATGGACGACCAGGGAAACATCCATCTCAAATTTACCGACGGCATCACCGATACTTACCGCGTCACGGATTGTTCCGGAAGCCAGATCCAGGAAATCGCCGCCCTGCTCAAGCAAAAGAACATTCCCATGAGCCCGAACCCGTAACCCGAAACTGCCGGGAGCCAGCTTTGATGAATACCTCCGAACCCACCCGTAAGCGGCATCCGCTGATGCATGAATCGGTTTTCCTGGCAACGGGCGCCCGCGTCTACGGCGCGGTTCGCCTGGCCGCCAACGTCAGCGTCTGGTTCAACGCCGTGCTGCGGGCCGACGAAGGCCCCATTGAAGTAGACAAGGGCACCAACATCCAGGACAACGTCACCATCCACAGCGACCTGGACACGCCGGTCATCATCGGTCCCGGGGTAACCATCGGCCACGGCGCCGTTATCCGGGCCTGCCGCATCGACGAAGACGTCATGATCGGCATGAACGCCACGGTCATGTCCCACGCCCACATCGGCGCCCACAGCATAGTCGGCGCCAACGCTTTTATTCCCTACAACCAGGCCTTTCCTCCGCGGTCCCTCATCATCGGCGCTCCGGCCCGGTCCATACGCCAGTTGACCGAGCAGGAACTGACCTTTAACAAACTGGCCGTGGATACTTACCAGGACCTGGTCAAACGTTACCGCTCCGGCGAAATCACCGGCGTTTCAGGATAACCCGAAAATTTCAGCCCGGATATTTCCTGAAATATCCGGGCTACCCTGTATCCATGCTGAAACTACAGTTAACAGCCCATTGCAGCGGAAAGAAAAATTTTTTATAATTAACTTATTTTTGTGGCTTCGTCAAAGTCTTTACATCGTCATTCCGGCGAAGGCCGGAATCCAGAACTATTTGATTTTACTGGACCCCGGCCTCCGCCGGGGTGACGAAGTATGGTAAATCTCGACTTTTTACGAAGCCGTCAAACTTTATCAAACCGATAAAACAATGGAGGTTATT
>JBKHHL010000192.1:0-4252 GCA_046539175.1 Desulfosudaceae bacterium | reverse complement strand
AAAACTTGATGTACTCCCTTTTGGCGTAAAGGACCTTCTCATGGCTACCCAGAAAAAACCCTGCCTGCTGATCATACTGGACGGGTGGGGCATTAACCCGTCGCCGCGGGGCAACGCCATTGCCGCCGCCAATATCCCCCACCTGGATTCTTTGTTCGCCTCCTATCCCCATACCCGGTTGTCCTGTTCCGGGGAGGCGGTGGGCCTGCCGGAAGGTTTCATGGGAAACTCCGAAGTGGGACATTTGAATCTGGGGGCCGGACGAATTGTCTATCAGGACCTGCTGCGAATTAACAATGCCATTAAGGATGGTTCTTTTTTCAACAACCGCCTGTTTGCTTCCGTAATGGATTCGGTAAAAGCCAGAGGATCCACCCTGCACCTGGTCGGACTGGTTTCAGACGGCGGCGTGCACAGCCATATTTCGCACCTCCAGGCACTGGTGGAAATGGCCGGCGAAAAAAAAGTGCGGGTCCGCGTCCATGCCATTCTTGACGGCCGGGACACACCTCCGGACAGTGGCCGGCATTATCTCGAAGAGCTGGAGGCTTTTCTGTCGGATTACCCGGACGCCGCCATCGGCTCGGTCTGCGGCCGCTTTTACGCCATGGACCGGGACACTCGCTGGGATAGGACTCAAAAAGCTTATCAGCTTTATACCGCAGGCAGCGGCCGCCCGGAAAGCGACCCCCTGGAGGCCGTGACCAACGCTTATCAGCAGGGAGAAACGGATGAATTTGTTTCCCCCATAGCTATCTGCGATGAGAAGGGCGCTCCCACCGGGGTCATGTCGGACAAAGACGGCCTCATTTTTTTTAATTTCCGGGCCGACCGGGCCAGACAACTGGTACGGGCTTTGACGGAAGAAAATTTTTCGGAATTTGAAAGAAACCGGTTTCCGCGCTTTTGTGATACCGTTTCCATGACCCGGTACGATCAGACCTTTTCCATGCCAGTGGCCTTTCCCCACGAAGCGCCGACGCAGACTCTCGGCGAGACCGTCAGCCAGGCCGGTCTGAAGCAGCTCCGGCTGGCGGAAACCGAGAAATACGCCCATGTGACCTATTTTTTCAACGGCGGCCGGGAGGACCCCTTTGCGGATGAGGACCGGACCCTGATACCCTCTCCCCGGGAAGTCAAGACCTATGACGAAAAACCTGAAATGAGCGCCCGGGAAGTGTCCGAAGTCCTTGTCGAACAGATTGCCCGCGGTTCCTATGATTTAATCGTGGTCAACTTTGCCAACCTGGACATGGTCGGCCATACCGGCGTTTTTGAAGCCGCGGTCAGGGCCTGCGAAACCGTTGATGCCTGTTTGGGAAAAATCATACCCGCCCTGACCGCCGCCGGAGGAGTCGCCCTTATCGTCGCGGATCATGGTAATGCCGAGCAGATGCTGGACGCTGACGGCTCTCCGCATACTGCCCACACTCTGAATCCCGTCCCCCTGATTCTGGTAGACGATTCCCGCCGGGAGGCCACCCCGGCCGAGGGCAGTCTGGGAGATGTCGCCCCGACCATATTAAAGCTGCTGGGGCTGGTCCAGCCGGCCGAAATGACCGGATCTTCCTTGATATAGGCGGCTTTATAAAAACATTCTGAAATATTCCGGTCAGGAACCCGCTGCCAGATCCCGGCCGCAATGCTTGCACACCCTGGCGCGCTTTTTGACAATTTCAGCGCAATAGGGGCACTCCCGGGTATAATGGCGATCATGAATTTTGCCGATGGCCCTGGTAACGGCCTTGTCCAGCACCGCGTTGCCGGTGACAACATTTTTCAGGGGTTCAATGGTCTCGGTATCACCGATATCTCCCAGCATTTCCGCGGCTTTCTGACGCACCCGGGCCGGTTCAGCGGCATCCATCAACAGCTTCAAAACCTCAAACCAGCTACTGGTGGTATAAAAATCAGCCAACAGAGAAAAGCCCCGTTTAGTGGCTTCTTTTAAACGCTCCTGTTCGGCCAGGGCGTCGTCGGTGATAATCTGGCCCTTGGCGCCATCCTGCCCGAAAACCGGCATGCACTCAAATTGTTCCGTGCCGGGGTAACAGACATTACGAAAAGAAGCGTGGTGCCCGTAATTTTCTTCCATGTTCTGCCAGCCCTGTTTATAGGTCGGACAATCATCATTAAAACAGACATACATAAAGGGCACCCCCCAGCCCAGTCCATCACTGAAGTTAATCGGGGGAACTTCCCACAGGTCCATCTCCTGACCACAACTTGGACAGCGGGCCCGCTTTTGGGCCAATATCTTCTCCAGCACCTGTTCTCTGGTTTCAAACACCATAATTACACCTCGTTGTTTGGGGGCTCTTTTTATTCTCTGGAGCACCAGCGCGCACCAGTTGTCTTCGGTTTCTTTTCGAACCAGGTCAAACGTGGCCTGAAAAGAATCCCATACCTCCGCAACTTCTTCTTGCCGCATACCAGACAAAACGACCAGGCCCCGGTCAACCGCATTTACCGAAATCAGGGCGGCCAGGGCCTTCAGCGTGGGCGGCCGCAGGTTAGCCGAAATAAGCGCGAAACCGGCCGGTTGCTCCGGCAGGGGCAGATCCCGGACCTGAATGCTCTTGTTGTCCAGGCCGTTTAAGGCGACGTTTTCCCGGGCCTCCTTTCGAGCGCATTGATCAATATCAACGGCCACCACCGCGGACACTCCCAGACGAACTCCCACAATGGCCAGCACTCCGGAACCGGTGCCCACGTCAAGACCGGTTTTCAAGTCCAGCTGGCGGCCATACTCGCCAAGAGCCACATCCAGAGCCCTGATGGACAGGCGGGTGGTGGCATGGCGGCAATCGCCAAAGGCGATGCCCGGCAAGAGCCGCACGACCACCGCCCTGCCCGTTTTTACTGCCACGGGTTCCGACTGAGCGGTCAGAGTTGAAATAAAAACACGTTCGGAAACCCGATAAAATCCCAGAAAATTTTTTTCCAGATAACTGACCCCGCAATCATTCACGAACCGCAAAGCCCCGGCTGTTACCAGTCGCCTGATAGCCTCTCTGGCGACTCGATTTTCAACCTGAACCTGCTCGGCGGCTAGCCGGGCTGCCCGGCGAGACGACAAGCGACCGGGGTAAGCGACCAGGGCCGAGTAAACTGCCCGCAAAAAGGGATCCTGGGGCCAGCTCTCATCTTTCGAGCTCAACGCCCTCTTCCTCCAACAACCGCCGGTACCAGCAGGCGAAATCATACATGGCCAGATACCGGTCCTCCCGGTTTATTATCCCCAGACACATCTCGGCCAGACCACGCTCATATTGACTGCTGTATGATGTCAGGCCGGCGCTTTTCAGAAAATCGCGCATCAGCATCTGGCTGTTCCGTTTGGTCGCGTCTTTGCGAATATCAATGGGGTCTTTTGGCTCTTCAAAAGGGTTCCAGCGATCATATCCCTTTTTTAATATCCGCGCCTGCCCGCGGGGCGACATGCTGTCAAAGATAGCCTTCTTCTGGGCTTCGTTTTCCGAAGACATTGTTTCTTCCACCTCTGGTGTGTTTATTCGTTGTCATACCCAGCTTTTTCGTTCTCTTCTTCGTTTGAAAAACCAAAAAAGACGTCATCATATTCAGTAATAATGGCCATGGACAGCGGCACCAGCATTTCATCCATTTTAACATATTTGGTTTTAATATCCGCCACCAATTCGGTCGAAAGCTGGTATAATTGATTATAAATCTGATCCATATTTACGGTAGGATATGCTTTTCCCGGATCAAAACCGCTTTTGCCGCAGACATGGGCCATCCCCTGAATCGAGATGGGAATACCGTATAGACGACAGGTAATGGGACGGTATTCATACAAGTCGCAAAGCTCCCGCTCACCCAGCAGCGGACAACGCACCCGGGCCAGGCCCATTTCCTGAAGGATCGCCACCTCATTTTTTTCTTTTTCGCTGTATTCCTTGTGGGCCTGTTTCTTAAGCTTATAGATCTGCCGGTCGGCTTTATTGGCCTTCTCCTTCATGTCAGGGTCGTCACCAAACCGCTCATGAAATTTGTGATTTAAATACAAGCCTTCAATAAGCGTCAAATCAAACAAGGCATGACAACAATCGGTGCACCCTTTTTTACAATTGACGCAGGCCGGATACTCTTTTTTAACCCGTTCAAACATGCCCTCGACAAGATCCACCAGCGCCTCATACTTTGCAAAATATGGGGTAAAATCAAAATCCATTTCCTGTCTCCTGTTTTTGCGTGTCCATCACTTTAAAATTGTTTCACGTGAAACATT
>JBKHHL010000191.1:0-4252 GCA_046539175.1 Desulfosudaceae bacterium | reverse complement strand
AACTGGTGGACTTCAGGAGGCATGCTGGTTTCTCCAGTCAAACAAAAGGCGCCAGTGGCGCCCATAAACACCACTTCCATCGAGCTCATTTTTACAGGCCGTACAAGACCTGATATTTTATCAAACTTTTGGGCTTGATAATGACAACAGCCTGGGTGCCAAAAAGGCCGTTTTATATTTGTTCCATGTTATCTGTTCCGGGCAAACAAGGGTGTTTTACCGGAGAAACCTATTATTATTATATCAGAACCGGTCGACAAAAAACAGAAATTTTTAATGTCCGGGTCAGTGTCCGGCCAGTTGGCTCAGTTCCCGGTCATAGGCGGCAATCAGCCGGGGCCAGGAACAGGCGGCGGCTTGTCGGCGCAGGATCCGACTGAGCGGCCGGTAGCGGTCGTAATCTTTGAGCATGGCTTCCAGTTTCCGGGTCAGTTCCGGGCGGTTGCTATACAGGCAGGCATCGTGGCAGTCCGCCGGAATGATTTCCGGATAAGCCAACCGGTCGGGCAGCAGGGGAATACAGCCGTGAGCCATGGCTTCCAGGACGGCCAGGCCGAAATTCTCCTGCTCAGCGGTGCTGACGACAATTGCCCCGCGCTGAAGCCAGTCCAGGTATTCCCGGCGGGACTCCACGTACCCGAACCGGACGATGGCGGAATTTAAATCGCGCCTGGCCGCGGCGAATTCCGGGGGGACGCGGCCGTCGTTTTCTCCCAGGACGGCCAGGCGGAAGGGTATCTCCCGGCCGGCCAGCTCGTCCAGAACCTCGAAAAAGAGGGCGTAGTTTTTGTCAAACGACCAGCGATGGTTCCAGATGATCAGCGGCGGGTCGGTTTCTCCGGGCGTTTTTTCCGGCGTTTCCGCGGGCGGAGCGATGCCCGGATATATCACCCCGGTTTTGGCGGCAATGGCGGCGGTTGCTTGTTCCGGCCGGCAGTCCCGGCCTTTATTCAGAAAAGAAGGTATTGCTTTTAAAAACGAGCGGCGGTGGAACTCGGAGTTGAAGAGCAGGCGCCGGCCGGCCAGGGCGGTGGTGATGTTGATCATCCCGGTTTGAAAGGCGCCTTTGTCTCCCGGCGGCTGGGGGTAGGTAATTTGATTTTCGTGAAAGTAGACCAGCACCGGCGGACAATCAGCTCCGCGAACAGCCAGGAAATCAGCCAGGTTGAACAGGTCGCTGACGATCAGCCCGTCATAGCCGGACAGGTCCGGCGCCGTTTCCGCGAAGTAAAGGGCGGCTCCCAGCATCCGCCATTTCCAGTATTGACCGGGCATGGTCAGCAGGTCAATGTCATGGGAAGAAGCCGCTACCAGGCCGTCGGCGAACCGGGCGTGGGAGCCGCCGTAAAAAGATTCCAGAAAAAGGAATTTCAGGGGCGTCCGGGTCATGAGTTTTTTGCGATCCAGGTATAATAGCCGGCTTCCGTCGGGCGACCTCTTTTTTCGCAGCCGGCGGCATAAATGGCGCATTTTTTCCGCAGGGTTCGGAGGGCCGCCTGGCGCTGATCAGGTGTCAGAGGCTCCGTGTTCAGTATTTTCCGCAGGGATCGGATGCGATACTTGTCTAAGGCCGCTGCCGCCGAGAGCTGATCATCGTGGCCGCCCCGCTTGATGACCAGGGTATCAGGGATGAGATGGACGGGTTGGCGGCTGCTGATGCGCAGCCAGAGATCATAATCTTCGCAGGCGGGCAGGGATTCGTCAAACCCCCCCATTTCCCGGAAAAAGCGGCTTCGGATCATGACGGCCGAGGGGCTGACCAGGCACAGCGCCAGGGAAGGCTCAAATATTATGCCGGAAGGCTTGCGGTGCTTTGGTCGCGGCTTGAGGGGGCGGCCGTTTTTAATCCACTTTTCTTCGGTCTGGCAGATAAGAGCCTCCGGATGATCCTGAAAGAAGGCGGCCTGCCGGGCCAGTTTGCCCGGGAGCCACAGGTCGTCGGAATCCAGAAAAGCGAGATACCGGCCGGAGGCCCTGGCGGCGCCGGCGTTGCGGGCGGCGCTGACTCCCCGGTTGGGACGGCTCAGCAGAGTGATGTCCTGTCCCCGGGAGCGCAGGGCCGGGCCGGTGCCGTCGGTGGAGCCGTCATCTACCACGATAAGCTCGAAATCGGCTCCGCGCTGGGCCAGCACCGATTCCACGGCCTCGTTTACCAGGCCGGCCCGGTTGAAAGTGGGAATGATGACGCTGACGTCTACTGAGGCGCGGGTGGTTGAAGAGGAGTGGTTTTTTGTCACAACCATGGCTTATAGTTCGAATCGGCGGACCCGGACATTTCAGGAAATATCCGGTCTCATATCCGGTCTCATATCAGGTCTGATATCCGGTCTGATATTCGGGCCTGCCAATATAATAAAAAAGGGCCAAGGGCTGGTCCTGCCGCCGTTGGCCCGGTGTCACTGGCGCGGTTTTAGTTTGGAACCGGGGATCAGCTGTTTGTTCCGGTATAAGCCCGGCCATGGTCAGCCTCGGTAAATAATTGCCTGGTCCGGTTATAAATGTCCTGATATTTATCCACCAGATCCCGTCGAAAATCAACATGAATATTATTAATGAAAGATTCCGATCTCTTCAGAACTTTGCGGTAATTTTCCCAGAGCTCGGATAATCTCTGGCGTTGCGGGGCGGAGGAGTTTTTCATGGAAGAAGAATACCGGCGGACCTGGGCCCGGGCTTTTTCATAAATATCATCCAGGCGGGAGGCGACCCGGTCCACTTTGAGGGTCTCCTGGGTTATTATATGAAAATGGTGACCCATAACGGCATAGGTGACCACTTCGGCAAAGACCCCGGGATTGCGGATGAGGTTGCGGCTGAGAAATTTCAGGTACTGCCAGCCATAGGGGGTCAAAGGCTGGAACAGCAGAGATTTCAGCAGGGCCCGGATCTCCAGCCAACGCAGTTTCCTTGATTTGAAGCCGGTATGATGCAGATTGGCCAGAAGCAGATCGCAGCGGGCGAAATAATTTTTAAGGTTGTAGTCATACAGCGTGTCCAGGACGCGTTTATAGCCTTCTTTCAGCTTCTCTTCGTCCATGGTGGGCACGAAGTTGGTGGTCATGGTGTGGGTGTTGCTGCCTTCCAGGTGCCCGGAAAGGATGCGGCCTTCTTTTTCCAGGCGTTCAAACAATCTGGTGCCCGGCAGGGCCTGCATCATACCGACCATGGCCTTGGGAATCCCGGCCTGCTGGATGAACTCGATCTGGCGGTCAAAGATGTCTTCGGTATCACTGTCAAACCCCAGGATAAAACCGGCGGTGACTTCCATGCCGTGTTTCTGGATTATGCGAACGGCTTCCTGCAGGTCGCATTTCAGGTTCTGGCTTTTGCCGGTCTCCTTCAGGCCTTCTTCGGAGGGGGTTTCAATGCCGATGAAGACCTGGTCAAAACCGGCCGTGTTCATGGCGTTCATCAGGTCTTCGTCTTCGGCCAGGTTGATACTGGCCTCGGTATAAAATTTAAAGCGGTGCTGGTTGGTTTTTTCCCATTCAATCAGGGCCGGCAGCAATTCCTTTTTGACTCTGGTCTTGTTGCCGATAAAATTGTCGTCCACCATGAAAATGGAGCCGTCCCAGCCCAGTTGGTAAAGGGTGTCGATCTCTTTGACGATATTGGGGGCGGACTTAACCCGCGGCCGGCGGCCATAGATTACCCAGATGTCGCAGAATTCACACTGAAAGGGGCATCCCCGGGAATACTGGACCGCCATGGAGCTGTATTCATCCATTTTAAGCAGGTCAAAACGGGGGATGGGAGTGTCGTCCAGGTCGGGTCGGCACGTGGCGTGGTAAACATGCCGGGCGGTGCCGTTTTCAAAGTCTTCCAGGAACTCGTTGATGATGGTTTCCGCTTCTCCCAGCACAAAATGATCCACCCCGTCAATGGTCTGGTGGCTGGAGGTCGGGTGCGGACCGCCGGCCACTACCGGCGTGCCGGACCGGTGACAGGCTTTAATGATATCATTCATGGAGTTTTGCTGAATAATCATGGCGGAGATAAAGACCGCGTCCGCCCAGTCGATGTCGCTCTCGGCAAGAGGCTCAATATTCAGGTCCACCAGCTTGAGGTTGTATTTTTCCGGCAGCAGGGCCGCCATGGTGATCAGCCCCAGCGGAGGCAGGCTGCTTTTCTTGTTGATGAATTTCAGGGAGTACTGAAAGCTCCAATAGGTATTATTAGGGATTTCCGGATATACCAGCAGAATGTTGTTTAATCGGCCCATGTCAGACTCCTTTGATGGTGGCTTAAAATT
>JBKHHL010000053.1:0-15942 GCA_046539175.1 Desulfosudaceae bacterium | reverse complement strand
ATTCTGAGTGATTGCGCGTAACGCAGATATTTGGACTTTTTACGAAGCCGTCAAAAATATTGTCGCCGGAAAACAAGGGCCGGGGCTTTTTCCCCTCACTCAAATCTGGAAAAGCGATTGCCGCCACGACAGCCAGCCCGTCAGGCGGCCTTGATCCATTTTTTAAGACGGGGCACGGTCTTTTCACGCCATTGATCCGACAAGCGCAGAGTCACAAACCGGAAATAGGTATAGTGAATAAAAGAGAGCAGCAGATCGTACTGCTCCATCCTGGTCAGCAATGATGTTTCCAGGGTGTCGTCCTGACTGTCTCCGGCCTGACTACCGCCGGCGCCGGATCCGGCAGCCGTTTTGGTCGCCGGACGCCCCTCTTCCGGAGCGTCTTTTTCCGGCACTTTCAATCCGGACACATCCAGGCTTTCGCCTTTGATATCGAAAATCCAGAGCTGATCGTTAAACCGAAAATAGAGGTTCATTTCCGTAACCACGGCGCCTTTTTTAACCGACAGCCGCCCCTCCTCCAGTTCAGATTCACTGCCTTTGATGGTGATGGTTTCAACGGCCTCGCGGCGATTATTTTCCAGCACAATGCGGTTACCGATACGCAACAGGACCGGGCGGCCCTGCTCGTCCTTCAGATCGTCCGCATCCTGCTCGATCATGAACCACAACCAGGTCAGAAATTCATGTCCCAGGAACTTATAACGGTTATAAGCGACAGATACATCAAGCATGGTTACTCCATAAAATTGGTGGGGGCGCTGGTAAACAAACGGTCCTTGTCCTGGTCGGACAGACCGGCTTCAAGCGCCGCGATAGTATAAGGAAAAAGACGGATCAACCGTAATGAAAAGGTTTTAAAAAAAAGGGTTTCCAATTCTTCGTTGGCGTTTTTCATATTGGAAAAAAACCACAGCCGGCCGGCCTCATAATCCCAGGCCAGGTCATAAGCCCTGGGAGTGGCCGGAATCCGAAGGGCCAGCTCATGCAACACTTTTTCCCGGATTTGCTGCTTTTCGTTTTTGGAAAGTGTTGCCTGGCCTTTTTGGGCCAGCCTCCTGGCAGCCTGCTGGTCGCAATATTTTTTAATGACCTTGGCGGGGATCGCCTTCTTGTCGATTCTAAGGGTAAAAGCCATTAAGGCCCCGAACTGAATGGAAGATCCATCGAGATCGGCGGCAAATGGTTTTTCAAAGGATGACCAGCCGACCGCTTTTTCAGCGGGCTGATCATCGATATGGGCGACCAGATTTTTTTTCAAACGCTGGTGAACGGTTTCGGCGACCGGTGACGGCAACCCCCCTTCCACCCGGTAACAGGTTATCGATGTTCGTGTGGTAAGCAGTCCCATTAATAAGATCCTCAGTTGTCTGTTAAACCTGACTATTCAGTATGACCGGCATGATACCGGCGAACGCCTTCCATCTCAATGATAAATCCCAGCCACCCTTGGCGCGGGGATGATATTTCTCGTAAAATTGATGGCTTCGTAAAAAATTGCCTGTTATTATAGACCTCCTTTTTTTACCGAATCTTTTTTTACAACACCTCCGCCTCCTGGGTCAGCCGGAAAAAGGCCTCTTCAAGATCCGCCTGGCCGGAACCGGTTCTGAAGCTCACATCCGTCATGCTTCCCGTGGCGATCAGGCGGCCCTGGTGGATCACCCCCACCCGGTCACAGACCTCCTGGGCCACGGACAGGGTATGAGTGGACATGAATATGGTCACGCCCGAAGCGGCCAGCTCTCGGAATAAAACCTTGATCATTTTCTGTCCGCCGGGATCAAGCCCGACCATGGGTTCGTCAATCACCAGCACCCGCGGTTCATGAAGAAGGGCCCCGGCCATGATAAGGCGTTGTTTCATGCCATGCGAAAACGATTCTATGAGATGATCTCCCCAGGCTTCAAGAGAGAACCGGGACAATTCTTTTTTAGCCCGGTCCATGAAAGTACGCCTGTCAACCCGGTAAAGATCGGCCATGAATTTAAGAAATTCCATGGCCGTCAACTTTTCATAAAGATAGGGCCGGTCCGGGATAAACCCGATCTGCTGCTTGGCCGTCTCCGGCGACGTAATCATGTCGATGCCACCGATACGGACACCTCCCGAGGTCGGCGCCAGAATGCCGCCCAGCATGCTTATGGTGGTTGTCTTGCCGGCGCCATTGGGACCGATAAAACCGAATACTTCGCCGGCGGCCACGCTCAGGGAAAGGTCGGCCACCGCTGTAAACTCCCCGTATTTTTTGGTCACCTCAGAAATTTTTATCACGCCATGCTCTCCTGCTCCCGGGATTCACGGCCTGCCGGATCAGACACCGCCTCAATCGGCGGCGGTGAGCTGATCGCTTTCAGCTTTGCGATACCGATATAAAACAACCTTTATCTGAAAATATCATGAAATATCCGGGTTAGCCCGGATATTTCACGAGTCGATTTGGGCGCGGCTGCAAGGCGCAGGACACGAAGCTGTAGTAAATCTACCGCGAGTGCCCTGCAACACAGCAGCTGCGCTCAAGGTGACTCGCCCGAAGGGTGAATTTTTTCGACATTTAAATGCCGGAAGTTATCAATAACAATTTTGATGTACTCGTAAAAAGTCCAAATTGGGACGGCAAAGTAAAAAGTTCAAGATCAAGGCTTGCGCAATCACGAAGAATGCAGCGTACTTAGCGTACGTGAAATTCTGAGTGATTGCGCGTAACGCAGATATTTGGACTTTTTACGAAGCCGTCAATTTTAATTTTATTGATTAAACAACTATCGTCGAAAAAATTCATGAAATATCCGGGTTAGCCGATTTCTTCTTCTTCAATGCCCGCCAGCCGTCCAGCCGGGATTTAATGGTCTGTTCATATCCACGGCTGGTGGGATGATAAAAAACCTTTCCAGCGAGTTGATCCGGCAGATGTTCCTGAGGAGCGAAACCGCCTTTATAATCATGAGCGTACTTATACCCCCGGCCATATCCGATGGACTTCATCAGTGCCGTGGGCGCGTTGCGGATATGACGGGGCACCGGCAGGTATCCGGTCGACTTGACTACCGACTTGATCTCATTATGAGCCTGATAAAGGCTGTTGCTCTTGGGCGCGGTAGCCAGGTAAACGGCCGCCTGAACCATAGCCAGGTCGCCTTCGGGAGAGCCGAGAAAACGGTAGGACTCCAGGGCGGCCAGGGCGACTTGCAAAGCGTTCGGATCGGCATTGCCGACATCTTCGGAGGCGAAGCGGACCATCCGGCGAATAATGTAAAAAGGGTCTTCCCCGGCCGACATCATCCTCTCCAGCCAGTAGACGGCCGCGTCAGGATCGCTGCCCCGCAGGCTTTTATGCAGCGCGGAAATAAGATTAAAATGTTCCTCACCGGATTTATCATACAGCATCGCCTTTTTGTCGATAGCGTTTTCAATATCCCCCAGAGTGATGGTGTCGCTGTCACGCGACTCTTCCCGGAAAATCGCCACGGCCGCCTCCAGTCCGTTCAAGGCGGTGCGGACATCACCATCAGCGGTAGAAACAAGATGCGCCAGCGCTTCTTCGCTCAACCTCAGGCCGGTCTGCCCCAGACCATGTTCAGTATCAGCCATGGTCTTTTGCAGCAACGCGGCCATATCCTTGTCCGGCACGGGCTCCATGGTGATAAGCCGGCAACGGGACATCAGCGCCGGAATAATGGCGAAAGATGGATTTTCAGTGGTGGCGCCGATGAGGGTGATGAGACCATTCTCCACGTGGGGCAGAAAAGCGTCCTGCTGGGATTTGTTGAAGCGGTGGACCTCGTCCACGAACAGAATGGTGGTCTTTCCGAACTGGGCCCGCCGGTCCCTGGCTCCGTCTATTACTTTGCGGATATCGCTGACTCCGGACAGAACCGCTGAAAGGCTGATAAAGACGGCGCCGGTGGTATGGGCGATAATATGGGCCAGGGTGGTTTTGCCACAGCCGGGCGGCCCCCACAGAATCATGGAAAAAAGCTGGTCCGATTCCAGGGCCGTCCGGATCAACGAACCGGCTTCAGTCAGATGGTTTTGACCGACCAGGTCGGACAGGCGGCGGGGCCGCATCCTGTCAGCCAGGGGTTGAAAAGCGGCGGCGCTCTGCTGACGATTATGTTCAAACAGATCATTCATACTGATGGTCCTGTGAGGGCCGGCCGGAAAGGGCCGGCCTGACGGGGCGGCTTCATCTTTTCCGGGAGCGGTTTGGGCGGGCCGGCCGGCCGCGGACGCCGCTGCCATAGTCTCTCCGGCCGGTTTTCTCCCGGAAATAAAGCCTGATCGGCACCCGGTCCAGGCCGGTATCCCGCCGGATGCAGTTGACCAGGTAACGCTGATAGGAAAAATGGACCCCCTCCGGAAAATTGACAAAGCAAATAAAGGTCGGCGGTTTTTCCGAGATCTGGGTGGCGTAGTTAAACTTCAGCCGTCGGCCCCGGTACAGCGATGGTTCATTCCGGGCCACCGCCCGTTCGATAATGGTATTGATGGTACCGGTATTTACCCGGCAGCAATACTGGGCGTAAACCGCGTCGATCTGCTCGAATACCTTGCTGACATTAAAGCCGGTTTTGGCGGACACGGTCAGGGCCGGAGCGTAACTGAGGAATCTGGCCTCGTCCCTGATATCATCGATAAATTTTTTGGGTTTTTCCCCCTGTTGCTTGGCGATGTCCCACTTGTTGACCAGGAAAATACAACCGCAGCCTCGTTCGTAAGCGTAGCCGGCAATGGTGACGTCCTGCTGTCCCACCCCCTGCACGGCGTCGCAGATGATCAGGGCCACGTCGCACCGTTCCAGGCTTTTAAGGGTTTTAACCGCTGAAAACCTCTCAATTTTTTCCCGGACCCGGCTTTTTTTCCGCAACCCGGCCGTGTCTATCAGCAGGTAAGAGCGGCCTTTTCTTTCGCACAAAGTATCCAGACTGTCCCGGGTGGTGCCGGGCACGTCACTGACGATGAGCCGATCTTCCCCGAGAATGCGGTTGATCAAAGTTGACTTGCCCACGTTGGGCCGACCCACCACGGCGATATGAGCCTTCTCTCCCGGCGGCTCCGCGACTGATTCCGGGAAAGTTTCCACCAGGTCGTCCAGAAAATCGGTCAAACCGTATCCATGAGCAGCCGACACCGGATAGAGGTGCTCCAAGCCCAGGCTGTAAAATTCGTAGATATCCGCCTCTTTTTCCGGCCCGTCAATCTTGTTGACCAGATAAAAAACCGGACACTCCAGCTTTTGCAGTAAAGGCAGCATTTCCCGGTCAAAGGGGGACAAACCGCCCTTACCGTCCAGAATCATAATGACGGCGTCGGCGTGCTTGACGGCCTCATCTATCTGAAAACGGATTTTTTCCATGAAGGGATCGTCATGGTCCCCCATGAAACCACCGGTATCGACCAGGGTAAACGACCGCTCGTTCCAAACGGCGTCTTTATAGTGACGGTCCCGGGTAACTCCCGGCATATCGTCAACAATGGCATCCCGGGAACGGGTAACGCGATTGAATAGAGTCGACTTGCCGGCGTTGGGACGGCCCATAATGACTACTACGGGTTTCATAGTCTGGCGCACTTCATAAAAGATGTTAATGAAAAGGATCCTGTCATAAAGCGCGACCACGCCTTACAAATCCAGTTCATCCTTTTCAAAATCAAGGGTGGCGAAATAATCGGCCGGGGTTTCCGGCCGGCGAATCCGTTCCACGGTGCCGTCCTGACGCAGCAGCAACTCCTGGGGGCGCAACCGACCGTTATAGTTAAAGCCCATGGCTATGCCGTGAGCTCCGGTATCATGCATGACCATCAGATCGCCGTCCTCGATTTCCGGCAATGGGCGCTGAATGGCGAACTTGTCATTGTTTTCACACAAGGCCCCGACCACGTCAACCGGCTTGCGGAGGCCGTCTTCTTTACCGGGCACGCTGATCTCATGATAAGCCCCGTACAGAGCCGGCCGCATCAGGGATGACATGCAGGCGTCCACCCCGATGTAATCCCGATAAATATGCTTCTGGTTGATGACCCGGGTAACCAGGGCGCCATGGGGACCGGTCATGTAACGACCGCTTTCAACAAACAGGGCCGGCATATAACCGTTCTGCCGGGAAAAATCGGAAAAAGCGTCCACGATCTCCCGGCCCATGGCGGTAATGTCCAGGGGAGTCTCTCCCGGCTGGTACGGGATACCAAAGCCGCCCCCGATATTGATAAATTCAAAGGTAAGGGGCAGCTTGGCGGCAATATCCACGGCCAGCTCCAGCAGCATTTGAGCCGTGGCCACCATATATTTATAATTGCGTTCATTGGAGGCGATCATGGCGTGCAACCCGAACCGGCTGGCCCCCCGCCCGCGGGCGGCCTGATAAGCATGAAGCATCTGGTCATGGGTCAGCCCGTATTTGGCTTCCACGGGATTGCCGATAATCTCGTTGCCGGTCCTCTTGTTACCGGGATTGTAGCGGAAGCAGATCAGTTCCGGCATGGCCGGCACCTTGTCAATCAGGGTGATATCATCCAGGTTTAGGATACAGCCGCCGTGCCCCAGCGCCTCCTGAAATTCCTGGCTGGTGGTATTATTAGAGGTAAACATGATATCTTCGCCCCGGGCGCCGGTCCGCCGGGCAAGAATCAGCTCCGGTATGGAACTGCAGTCAAACCCGAATCCCATCTCCCTCATAATTTCAAGGATGCGTGGATTCGGCAGGGCCTTGACGGCGAAAAATTCCCGGAAATTCTCGACCCCGGCAAAAGCGTCTATTACCGCCGCGCCGGTTTGCCTGATACCGGTTTCATCATAAATATGAAAGGGAGTCCCGAAATGTTCGGCAACGCGGTCAACGACCGGAAAAAGGCGATTCTTAAAATCATCTGACATGGGCATATAATCTGGCTCCTGCTTGCTCCGGATGAATTGTTTTTTTTAATCGGCAGAAGAAGGCGGGTTTTCGAGCTGGTAACCGGTAATCTGATCGGCTCTATCCGTGATGGCATCAAGGTCTTTTTCCGCCGCCTGCCGCACCAGCTCCAGGTCTTCGTCCGAGATATCTTCCGGAATCCGGATAGGGGTACCAAAGGTGAGGACCATTTTGCTGAACGGCAGAGGAATGATGGTTTTATCCCAGGCCTTGTGAAAGGTGATTACCCGGCTCCCGGAACAGGCCATGGGAACAAAATAAGCGCCGGCATCCCGGGCCAGGACCAGCATGCCCCTTTTCATCTGCCGGGCGGGCCCCCGGGGACCGTCCACCGGGGTCCCGCAAATGGCGGGCGCGGCATTGCCTTTCATGTAATCAACCATGTTCACCAGGGCGGACCGGCCGCCTTTGGAAGAAGAGCCCCGAATAACATCGTAACCTAAACGCCGGGCGATACCGGTGACCAGGTCGCCGTCCTTACTGCTGCTGACCATGATGCAGGCGTTTTTCATTTTCCGGAAATAATAAAAAAAGAAAACGGCATTGCGATGCCAGGCCCCGGCGACCACGTTACCGGTCTGACGTTCGTTGGTAAAATATTGATTAAAGATCTCCTTGTCAATCACCTTTACCCGCACCGTCCCGAACCATAACCTGACCAGAGTCGTTATCATCCACGGCAAAACCGCCTGCATTATCTTTTGTTTATGAATACGCATTGGCAACCTGTTTAATGATCTTGATCTATATCCTGCCTTCTGCACCTTTAAATTCTTATCATAACAACAAACCAACGCCGCGGCAACTGTTTGAAGAACATCGCTCACCGGACATGGTCCGTTTGATAACATCTTCCAGCTCCCGGTTCAAGAATCAGGTTCAAGAAATGGTTGCCGGTCGCCAGGGATTGTTATATAAAGAGGCATTCATGCGCTATCAAGGAAACTTCAGCCCGGATATTTTATGAAATATCCGGATTAGACATTGCCAACCAGGCAGGCTTGGACTTAACCCGGCATAATGATTATTATACCATTAACAGGCCGAATAAGCTGGAAAAACCCGCCCTACCTGACCATTTCCCTGATTCTGATAAATTGCCTGGTGTTTTTCCTTTTTCAGATGAGCGATGACCGTCGGCAGATGGAAGCGGCCCGGTTTTATGTCCAGTCCGATCTTCCCGGCCTCGAAATTCCGGCTTACCGCGACTATCTTCAAGACCAGTCCACCGTTCCACCTCCGCCCGCTCCCGACTTGTCGGATGAAGAAGAATTGTATGGCTATGCCATGAAAATCATGGCCGACGCCTCTTTTCTGAAAAAATTGCGGTCCGGCGAAATCATCACCGAATCGGTCGGGCATTACGAAAAATGGCGTCAACTGCGTTCAGAATATGATGACCGCCTGTCAGATATTGTCAGTTACCGGTTCGGCTTCAAACCCGGCTTCCCGGATGGGGTCTCCTTTTTTACCCACATGTTTCTGCACGGCGGTTTCACGCATCTGCTGGGAAACATGGTTTTTCTGTGGCTGGCCGGTTGCCTGGTGGAAACGGGCATGCGGCGGTACTTTTTTCTGCCGGCCTATATTCTGACCGGATGCAGTTCGGTGGGGCTGTTCTGGGCCTTTAATCTTAACAGCGGCATCCCCCTGGTCGGAGCCTCCGGAGCCATTTCCGGTTTAATGGGAATTCTGGCCACCCTGTACGGCGGAAACCGGATCAGAGTCTTTTATTCGCTGGGGATATATTTCAACTATATCAAAACGCCCGCCATTCTCCTGCTGCCCGTATGGATCGGCAAGGAACTGTTTGCCATCTACTGGGGCGGACCAGGTAACGTGGCCTACCTGGCTCATGTCGGCGGCTTTATCGGCGGCGGCCTGATCGGCCTGGTCAGCCGCCATCTGCTGCATATAGAAAACGCGGCCGCCATCGAAGAACCACCCCAGGATCCGACTCCTGTTTATATCGAACAGGCCCTGAAGGCGGCCGGGGAATTGAAAATTGAAGAGGCGCTGGCGATCCTTGATAAAGCCCTGGCAGAGGCCCCGGGCAACCCGGCCATCATTCACAGCAAATACAAAATCGCCAAAATGAAGCCGGAAACCGGGGTTTTTCATGCCACCGCCGTCAATCTGCTCAAAATCTACAGCTCTTCACCGGAGTATTACGAGCAGGCCGGCGCATTGTTCAGCGATTATCTCAAAACGGCCGGACGCCCCAGGCTGCCGCTGCGGCTTTATGTCCGGCTGGCCTCCGTCTTCATCTCCCTGGGCGACACGGACCAAGCCGAAAAAATCATCGCCATGTTTTTAAAAAAGAAATTCGACGTGCCGGAGCTGCCGGTTATCCTGCTGAAACTGGGCCGGGCTTTTAAAGCCGCCGGCAATCAGGGGAAATACGAGAAATGTCGACGTCTCCTGCTATCAAGGTTCCCCGATTCGCGGGAGGCGCTCATGCTGGACCGGAGCGAATAACCGGATATTTCACCCTTCCAGCCCGGCCAGGTATCGTTCGGCAAAGGGAATGATATCATGGTCCGGATGGCGCTTCTTCAGCACGGCGATAATTTTCCGGGACCTGACGGCGTCATTCAGATTTTCGTTATAAATCCGGGCCAGCTGGAAATACGCCTTGGGCGCGAAAGGGTCTTCGGGATAATATTTGATCAGCCTGTTCAAGGCGTTGGCGGCGGCCTTGATCTGGCCGCTTTCCTGGAACCAGCCGCCCAGCTTGAACAGATCATAGGAAGCCGGCTGAAAATCTTTGCTTTGTGAGACGCATTCAATATAAACCTGACAGGCTTTTTTCTGATCCTTATCTTTGATCAATTTATGGATCAGTTCACTCCCCTGCTCCAGCATTTCCGGCACTTCTTTTTTAAGGTGAAGCAGGCGATAAAAACGTTCCAGCAGGACGAGACTGGCTATGCCGCCGGCCGCGGTCATTTCCCTGATATAATCAAGCGCCTCTTCCGGTTTGCCTTCCTTGGTCATGATTTCGGCCTGATCTATGATCTCCTGCTGGGGATCGGCCGCCTCCGCCTCCTGTTTCGATTCTGCCGCGGGATCATGAAAATCTTCAAAATCAATACTGTAATTGAGTCGCTCGTGATACTGCAGAATGACGTAACCCATTAAAAAATAGGCCACCAAGGTATAATAATTCTGCGCGAAATGAACAATAAAAACATTCACATAAACCGGCAGCACCTTTGAGGTGAGGTAAATCAAGGTAGACGGGGCGAAAAAAAGCAGGGCCAGCAGAAACCACATTAACAGGTAGCCCGCCCCGATCCGCATGACCATGCCGACGGACATGACCGGATTCAAGGCATGAGACAGGCGCTCGGAAGTCGCCAGCAGAATAATCATGGCCGGGGTCAGAAAAATGGCGGCCATGATATACAATAAACCGCCCACCATACCGGCGACTCCGAAAACAAAGGTTCCCAGGGCACCCAGTAAAAAAAACAGAAACCACTGCTTTATCACCGGCAGCATATTGTTAAAATCAATAATAGCATTATAGGCTGGCGGGCGCAGGTCGCCATAGATTGTCTTTTGCAGAATCATGTAGGCGTATTTGATGAGTATGGCAAAAAGTACAAGATTGAGAAAAGGCACCCAGCCAAAAAAAACGGCCAGAATCGTTAAAAAGATATTGAATAATAAGGGCTGGGATTTAAAGGGATAGGCAAAAAAAACCGGCAAACGCTGCCAGAATGGTTCAATCAGGCTGGAGGCTCCGACCCAGTCGGCCTGGAGGCGACACCGGGGACAAAGATAAATCTTACCGTAAACCACCCCCTGACTACCTTTTTCCCTTTCCAGGACGCAATCCGGACAAAGATAGGCTTTGCATCCGGGGCAGCTCCAATGGGCCGGCCGGGTGGGATGGTATTTACAAAATAATTTCATAAGGTATGCGGCGGGTCAGCGCCGTTTATTTTCCATCAGCTCGATGAAACTTTCGATCCGGGTGTTTATCTGCGCCTCGGCAAAAGCCCGGGGATCATTCATGTCGCAATGCAGGATCAGCACCGGAATGCCGCACTCCTCCTGGAGCACGTTTTTCAGGTCGATCATGCCGGTGCTGGACGGCCGGCAGGAGAGGTTCTCATGCAGGATGACGCCGTCGATCCGGTATTCGGAAATAACCTGCTGAAAGTAGGCGATCCGCTTTTCAAGATGGTAGGAGTAGGGCAGATCCATCATGATCCGGGCGACATGGCGCAGGGTTTCCGGGTAGCTCAGGCCGACCGGCTTGGGCGGGGCGAAGGCAAAAGTGTAGGGCTCATACACGACCACGGCGCTGTAGCGGGCCAGGTCGTACATAAACCGCATCCGGTACCAGAAGGGGATTCCTTCGAACAGCAGCCGGTAGCGTTCCGGTCCGCTGGTCAGGGTGCCCTGCCCCCGCTCGACCCGCTGGCTGACGTCGGCCCGGATCTTTTCAAAAAACCTGATGCCGGATTTTCCTCCGGGCATGACCACCAGGGGAAAAAACGAGGCTGATGTCTCGGCCATACTGTAAGGCGCCGGGGAGCACTTGCGATATTCGTAAATATCCCGCCACAGGGCGCTCATCTGTTCGGATTTTTCCGAAGCCCGGATCATTTTATCAAGGTCGGGTTCCCGGCCGGTGTGTTTTTTAACGAACTCGAAGAAATCGTAAAACTGGTCGACCAGGTAAGAGATATATCCCTCAATGGTCCGCTCATCCGTGCCGCTGACGATCTTGGGGCAATCAAAGGCGAACAGGGGAACGTCTAATTTTTCCGCCTGGATCTGGAACCACTTCCAGTGGGTGTCGCAGATGGTATTGGTGCAGGTGATTATGTCCGGCCGGGCGATGCCGCCTTCCTTCAGCCCCACCCCGAGATCCACCGCGCCCAGGTTGGTTTTACAATAGGAACAGATGTCCCGGGAATAGCCCATGCTTTCGGCGTGTTCGATCAGCCGCTGGGACTGCTTCTGGGCCGCGGCCACGGTGGCCATGTTTTCCGGGTGCAGCGGAAATATATCCAGGCCCAGCAGCAGCTCTATGGGAAAACCGGCGCAGGTCCAGGCGGTTTTCTTCCAGGGCAGCAGGGTATGGAGCTTGCCCCGCAGAAAATACCAGGTCATGGGCCACTTCAGGTCTTTGGCGTGCGGCAGGGTGTTGACCCGGACGGCTTCGTCCGGGCGGACGGTTGATTTCTCTGTTTCTGAATTCATCTTATGGCACCATTTCCGCGAAAGCGGCCAAACGGGTTGTCAACTGCTGGTCCGGCTCCGGGGTATACTCCCGCTCCAGATGCAGAACCCGGCCCCCCTTTTCTTTCAGGGCGTTATTAACCGAAACGGAATCATAGGCAAAAGGCTCGCAGAACTTCAGATTCTGGGAAATGACGGCTTCCAGGCCGGACTCCGCCAGAGCCGTTTCCAGGTACCCGATCCTGTCCCTCAGGCCCAGCTTGGTGGCCGGCCTGGGGATGGCCAGGTAATAACAGGCCAGGGCTTCCAGGGGATCGCCCTCTTCCGGTATCAGGGTGTCAAAGTAGCGTTCCCCCACGGACAGGTCGTCCCGCACCACCCGGAAGCCGGCCTGGTCGACCTGGTCCATAAACTCCGGATAGGTCACGTCGGAACCGGTCAGCAGGATCTTCTTTTTATCGGAGGGAAACGGCCCCCGCCGGTTCATCTCGCTGACGGCGGCCGCGGCAGCCGCGGCCGCCTCCGGTTTCGGCAGTATCAGGCATTTAATCAGGATTTCCAGGTATTCCCGGTTGGTGATGTCTTTTTCCCCCCGAAGCGCGGCCAGGGCCCGCAGGTCTTTTTTGATCTGATTGGACTGGCGGTTGGCCTCGGCCACCATCTCTTCGGTAATTTCCACCCCGAACTGCCGGAGGATGGAGTCGATCAGCCGCCATAGTTCCGTTTTCATAAAACGAACGGCCGGGACGTCGTTTTTAAACGGGGTGTTGAACCAGTGCAAAAAGGGCGTTTCCACATGCCGCCGCCAGACATCATGGTGACGGTTGGTGGCGTTGCACCCTTGGGCGATGACGATTCCGTCCCATTGACCGGAAAAGGCCAGGGCCTCGGTCAGAGCGCTCCGGGCGGCCGGGCAGAAAAAAGATTGCAGGTACTGGTCGGCGGGATCGTTGGGGGCGTGGACATCACCGAATATCTTGTACGGCCGGAATCCCGCCGCCGCGATAATCTCTTCGGGCATGTCATGGGAAGCCTCAAAATAGGCAATGGTTTTCATAATTTTTTCTTGACTGTCTCTCTTTTTTCAGTATTATACATTGAACAATCGTCCAAACAATTAAAATTATCCTCATTTATTAATCTTAGTCAAGGTGAAAAAATATGGCAAGGCCACTTTTCAGACAAGGACACTTTTTTCCCGCGGCCGGCGCCGCCTTAATTATCCTGTTTTTTCTGGGGAGCGGCTGTCACTCTCTTCTGGACACCAGGTTCAACAATGCTCTGCCGCCGACCGAGGGAGAAAAAATTCTGCCCGGCCTGGACCATCCGGTAACCGTGCAAAGAGACGATCTGGGCATCCCTTTTATCGACGCCCGGAGCCTGGAGGACCTGGTGGTAGCCATCGGCTATGTCAACGCCTGTGACCGTTTCTCCCAGATGGAAGGATTCCGGCTGTTAGGCCAGGGCCGCCTGTCGGAAATGGTCGGGCCGGCCGCCCTGGAAATGGACATGTACCTGCGCGCCCTGAACGTGGCGGAAATAGCCGAGGTGCTGTATGAATCAGCCTCTCCCGAACTGCGCCACCTGCTGCAACGTTACAGTGACGGGGTCAACGCCTACCTGGCCGAAGACAACCTGCCCATGACCGTCAAACTGTCGGGCCACATTCCGGAAAAATGGGAACCCATCAATTCGGTGTCGGTCTTTATTGTGCTGACCCTGGGCCTGGCCCAGAATCTGCACGAGGAAATCGGCATTCTCAACCTGGCCGGACAGATCGAGCCGGAAAAACTGGCCTGGCTGACGCCCATCTATCCGGACGAACCGCTGCCCTTCGAGGAGATGGAAAAGCTGGCCGGCCTCGACCTGGCGCCCGCGACTCGGGAGCTGCAGGACCTTTTCGCGACGATCAGCCAGACCAACCGGCTGATCGTGCCGGCCGCCGCCGCCTCCAACAACTGGGTGGTATCCGGCCGGCGCACCGCCTCCGGCAAACCCATCCTGGCCAACGACACCCATCTGCCCCTGGCCATGCCCTCCTACTGGCATCTGATCAAGGTGCGCTGCGGCCGGATGGAAGGGGCCGGGGTGGCCCTGGCCGGCGTGCCCGGCATTGTCGCGGGTTACAACCGGCATATGGCGGTGGGCATGACCATGGTCATGGCCGATAACCAGGATATTTTCCTGGAAAAGCTGAAACGAAAAGAAGACGGACTCTATTATCTTTACCAGGGCGAATGGCTAAAGACCACCACCCGCCAGGAGACCTTCCGGGTCAAAGGGGAGGAAGATGTCATCAAAACAGTCCACGAAACAGTTCATGGCCCCCTGCTGAACAATATTCTGACCACCCCGCCCCGCCACCCGCTGGTCCCCCTGCCGGCGGATCAATCCCTGGGCCTGGCTGTCAGCTGGGCGGCCTTTGAACCGGACCGGACCATGGACGCCTTTTTCAAAACCATGACAGCCACCTCGGTGGACGAAGTACTCGAGAATACCGGCAGCGATACCAGCATCATTCCGCTTAATCTGGTCATGGCCGACGAAAACGACATCGCCTGGCAGGTCACCGGCCGCTTCCCCCTGCGCAAAAAGGGACGGGGCCTCTGCCCCTCGCCGGGCTGGACCGGCGACTATGACTGGCAGGGTTTTCTTGACCCCTCTTTGCATCCCTCCGTCAAAAATCCCGAACAGGGCTACCTCGGCACCGCCAACCACCGGACGGTACCGGCGGATTTTCCCCATGTTTTATCCTCCAGCTGGTATTATCCCGACCGGGCCCGACGCATCGAAGAAATGATTGAAGCCACGGATAAATTTACCGTGGCGGACGCCAGGGCCATGCAACTGGACACCCATTCCCGGTTCGCGGCTGTCATCCAGGAGGCGCTTTTAAACGAAACCACGGCGGCGCGGATGGCTTCAACCTGGGAAAACGATCCGGCGGCGCGGAAAAAAGCGGCCCGGGGCTTGCGGGTCCTGGCCGATTTTGATGGAGACATGCGGGTGGATTCGGCCGGCGCGGCCTTTTGCGGAGCCTTTTTATCCTGCCTGGCCCGAAACCTGTTCGCGGACGAATGCGGCGGCACCGACACCCCGGCCTGGAAATCGCTGACGGAAATTTTCCTGATGTCCTACTCGGCCCTGCATGATCACCTCACAGAACGAGGCCGTCACAGTCCTTTCTGGGACAATGTCACCACCGACACCAACGAGGAGCGTCATGACATACTGGCCGCCACCGTGCTGGACGCGGTGGAGCTTCTGGAAAAAAGGCTGGGGCCGAGTCCCGACCAGTGGCACTGGGGAGAGCTGCACCAGTATGAATGGATGACTGACGCCTCGCGGCTGGCACCCCACATGGGCTTTCTCGACAAAACCGGGCTGAAATTCCTGTCCGGCTATCTTGACCGGGGACCGTATCCCGCCCCGGGCGACCACACCACCCTGAACGTGGCCGCCTATCATCCCGGCAATGATTTTGACGTCTGGCTGATTCCGGCCATGCGTCTTATCGCCGACTTTGGCGCCGAAGAGCCCCTGATCGGCATCAACAGCTCCGGCCAGTCCGACAACCCCGCCAGCCCCCATTACGATGACGGCCTCCAGGCCTGGCGTAACGGCCAATACCAACCTTTTCCCTTTCAACAGGAACATATTGAACACCAATATGACCAGACCCTGCGGCTGGTGCCCGAACCCTGACCTCCAGGGCCCGGCCTAACCCGGATATTTCATGAATTTTTTCGACTATAGTTGTTTAACTAATAAACTTCAAATGGTTATTGATAATTTCTGACTTTTTTAAAAATACAAATTGTCATTGGCC